>SKON01000216.1 GCA_007120035.1 Myxococcales bacterium | reverse complement strand
GAGATATTCTCCACATAGTCGCCCACTTGAGAACCAACCCGGTGCGGAGTTCGACGGAGCGGGAGAGAGCGCGGGGCCTGGTTCGGAACGACTCCGTTCTCCGAGACATCTCCGGCGGAGCGGGGTCATGACCCCAGCGGAGCCCTGCCCACTACAGCCCCTGGCTTCAGCCGGGGGTGGACCGTGGGAGCCCTGAACTATGCCTGGAAATGATCCGCCGCCAACCCCGACCCCACGATCCATACCGCCGCCAACCCCGACCCCACGATCTATGTCGCCGCCAACATTGCCGATGCGGATCGCCTCGGTGAGGCGTTACCGAACCCACCGACGGAAACCGATCCACACGGCGGAAAAGATCTCCTTGCATCCGTGAGGGACAGCCATTATGTTGTCCGCCCTTTGATTGGGCTTCGTCGGTCTCTGCGGCCGCGAATTGCAAGGATAGACAACGAATTCTGGAGTTTCCGTGAGAGGAACCTCCGCGCCAAACCTGAGAGTGGAAGCAAACGACTATGGCACGCTATCGAGGACCACGACTTCGAATCGCCCGCCGGCTGGGTACGGACCTGCCGGGCCTGACCCGCAAGATCGCTGACCGACGCCCCTACCCGCCGGGACAACACGGCAAGGGCCGACAGCGGTTCAGCGAATTCAAGAAGCAGCTCTACGAGAAGCAGAAGCTGCGGTACAACTACGGGATCGGCGAGCGACAGCTGCGGAATCTCTTCTCCGAGGCCCAGGCGTCTCGTGACGCTGCCGGTAAGGTGCTCCTGCGCCTGTTGGAGCAGCGGTTGGACAACGTGGTGTTCCGTCTGGGGCTGGCGCCGACCATCCCGGCGGCTCGCCAGTTGGTGGTGCATCGTCACATCATGGTCGACGGCAAGCGAGTGGATCGTCCGAGCTATCGGGTGCGCCCGGGCCAGGAGATCACGGTGCGTCCGAAGAGTCGGGATCTGGCGATCATCCAGGAGTCTGTGGAAGCCCCGACCCTGCGGTTGCCCGGCTACCTGAGCTTTGACGCCAAGACCCTGACGGGACGGATGGAGTCCGTGCCCAGCCGGGAAGACGTGCCCGTTCAGGTCCAAGAGAACCTCGTGGTCGAGTACTACTCGCCGCGGCTCTAAGTCTCTTATGGTTTGAGAAGAGGCGTCGTCGCGACATCGGTCGCGTCCGGCGCCTCTTCGCGTTTCAGGGTGAGGAGTTGGCTATGTCGAAGGTGAGCGTGATCGCGGTGGCGTTTCTGGGGGCGGTCTGTGTGGTGATCGCCGGTTGTTCCGGTGTGACGCCGGCGGAAGAGCGGGTGGAGCTCGTCTCCGGGGAGGAGACGGCTCGACAGGCCGAGGACGGGATCGATGAGACCCGGATCCTCCACGAGTCCAGCCGCGGAGCCTACGGGGCCGAGCCCGGGGAAGAGCCGGAGCCCGAGGAGATTGAGATCGAGGTCCAGGAGCCTCCTGTGGGGGACGAGGAGGACGGTGACGAGGAAGAAGCCGTCGAGGAAGAGGTCGTCGAGGAAGAAGCCGTCGAGGAAGAAGAAGGTGAGGGGGAAGATGGCGAGGGGGACGGGGACGAAGAGGAAGAGTGAGAGTCCTCTTTCTGTCGGCCTATCACGCCCCGAGCCACCGGCGATGGGCCCAGGGGGTGTGCTCCCACCTGGGGGAGCACGAGTTTGATCTCTACACCCAGCCGCCGCGGAACTTCCCCTGGCGGGCCCTGGGGAACAGCCTGAGCTACAGCGCCGAGCTTCCGGCGGTGGAGGGAGAGTACGAGGCGATACTGGCCACCTCGATGGTGGATCTGGCGGGGTTGCGGGGGCTGAGGCCCGACGTCGCCGCCGTGCCGACCCTGGTGTATTGCCATGAGAATCAGTTCGCCTATCCCCGGCGCCATACCCGGCCCCAGGGGCACCTGCTGCTGACGAACCTCTACACGTTGTTGGCCGCCGATCGGGGGCTCTTTAACTCCGAGTACAATCGGCGGAGCTTTCTGGCCGGTGCGAGGGAGTTTTTGGGGCGGATGCCCGATCAGGTGCCCGACGGGGTGGTGGAGCGGGTCGAGGCCCGGGCGGGAGTGCTCCCCGTGGGGCTTGAGGATGAGCTCTTCGAGGGGGGTAGAGCTCGTCGAGGGTCGGGTCCGGTGCGGATCCTGTGGAATCACCGGTGGGAGCACGACAAGGCGCCGGAGAGGTTCTTTCGGGCGCTCTTTGCGCTGCAGGAGTCGGGGGCGGAGTTCCGAGTCGTCGTCGTGGGGCAGCAGTTTCGGCAGGCCCCGGCGATCTTCGCCGAGGCCCGGGAGCGGCTGAAGGGGCGTATCGATCAGTGGGGATGGGTCGAGGACCGTAGGGAGTACCTGGGGTGGCTCGATCGGAGCGACGTGGTGGTATCTACGGCGATGCATGAGTTTCAGGGGTTGGCCGTGCAGGAGGCCGTGATCCGAGGGTGTCTGCCGCTCTTGCCGGATCGGCTGGCCTACTCGGATTTCTTCGACGCACCCTTTCTGTATCGATCGTCGCCGGATGATGAGGATCGGGAGGTCGCCGATCTGGTGGAGGTCCTTGGCGAGTGGCTCGGGGATCCCGAGGGGGTGCGGCGACGGCGGCGGCCCGATCTGGAACACCTGCGGTGGTCGCGGGTAAAGAGCGGGTACGCAGAAGAGCTCCGAGACCTGGTCACGGCGGGGCGTTAACCCAGGAGGTCGAAGGTCCCCTGGGGTCGGGGTAGGGCGGTCCACCCCTGGCGTTCGGCGTGAGCCATCACGGCCAGGACCGATGCCTCGTCCCAGGAGCCGCCGACGAACTGCAGGCCCACGGGGAGGTCGTCGAGCATCGCCAGGGGAACGGAGCCGGCCGGGAGCCCGGTGATGTTCGCCAGGAAGGTGTAGCGGGTCATGTCGCGGACGGCGTGGACGTCGGCGTAGGGGATCCCGTCGAGGCTCAAGGGATAAAGGGGGGCCGGGGTGGCCGTCGTGGGGAGGGCCAGGACGTCGACGACGTCGAGGGCGTCGCGGACGATCCCTTTGATATGAGCCCGGGTTCGCTGGGCGGCGAAGTACTCGTCGGCGCTCAGGGTCTGGAGCACGGCCAGGGTCACCCGGAGCTCGTCGCTGAAGTGGTCGCGGTATCGGCGGAGGTCGTCCTGGAGGTTGCCCATGGTCTCGGAGCCGATGGAGACGACGCCGACGGCCTGGGCGTGTTGGAGCGCCGGAAGGGAGAGATCCACGAGCTCGGCGCCGTCGGCCTCCAGCTCTTTGAGGGCCGACATGGCGAGCTCGGCGTAGGTGGAGTCCAGGGAGTCCCACTCCTCTCGGGGGACGCCGATGCGGGCGCCCTGCACCCCGCGGCCCAGGGCTCGGCGCCATTGACTGGCGAGGTCTCGCTGGCGAGGCCACCAGGCGGTGGTGGGGTCCTGAGGGTCGGGATCGACGGCGGTGACGGCCAGGAAGTCGACGAGATCCTCGCAGGTCAGGCCCAGGGGTCCCACGGTGGAGACCGTGCTGGCGCCGAAGGAGTCGCCGGAGCGGCCGATCCGCACCCAGGTGGGCTTGATGCCGAAGACGCCGCTCATGGCGGCGGGGATTCGGATGGAGCCGCCGCCGTCGGAGCCGCTGGCCACCGGGGCCAGCCCGAGGGCGACGGCGACGCCGGCGCCTGTGGAGGAGCCGCCGCCCCCCCGGTCGGAGCTGTAGACGTTTCTGGGGAGCAAGAGGTGGGGGGCGACGCCTGTGGGGCTCATTCCCCACTCCGTGGTGTGGGTCTTGGCGTAGACCAGGGCCCCGGCGTCCTTCAACGCCCGGATCATGAAGGCGTCTTCGTCGACGCAGTCCTTGAGGTAGGCCGTCCCACAGCCGACGGGGTGGCCTGCCAGGGCGTGCTGATCTTTGACGGGGACCGGGATTCCGTCCAGGGGGGATCGGGGCTCGCCGCGAGCGTACCGATCGGTGCTCTCCTTGGCGGCCTGCCGGGCGGTCTCGAGATCGAGGGCGACGAAGGGGGAGTGGGTGGCTCGGCCGAAGCTGTGGGTTTGGATCTGCTCGACGAGGCGGTCGAAGACCTCCGACGGGGTGGTCTCCCCCTTCTGGTAGGCCGCTCGAAGAGCTGCCGCCGTGGATCGGCCCGGCGGGGCCTCCGGGGAGGGCAGGGAGAGCGAGGTCCAACCCCGGCGGCGCTCCTGGCGGAGGGGGGCGTTGTGAACGGGGGCCGGATCGCGGTGGTCAGCGGGGAGGCGCAGAAGCTCGGTGACCCCGTAGTCCCCAAAGAATTGGGGGCGCAACAGCCGGGCCATCCCGGGGGTTTCGGCTACTTGTCGGAGGGTGATCAGGGCTCTACCGGTCAACTTCATCGTCGCTCCAGGCTGGTGAGGAGGGCCGCGACGGCCTCTTCGTGTTCGGGAGTACTCTGGACCAGTCCCTGGAGGGCGGAGGTAATATGGAGGGCTGTCTCCAGGTCTCGATCGACGCTTCGATAAAGGGCGGTCTTGGCCATCTGGACGGCCTTGGGGGGAAGGGCGGCGATGGATTGGGCCAGGTCGAGGGCTCGATCTCGGAGCTCCTCGAGGGGGGCGATCTGGTGGACGAGCTCGATGGAGAGGGCCTCCTGGGCGTCGAACACCCGGGCCGTGAGGATCAGCTCGGCGGCTCGGGAGAAGCCCACCACCCGGGTCAAGAGGTAAGCGCCGCCGTCGCCGGGGATCAGGCCGACACGGGCGAAAGTGGAGCCGAACTTGGCCTCGTCGCTGGCGATCCGGAGGTCGCACATCAGGGCAAGGCCGAGGCCAGCGCCGATGGCGGCGCCGTTGATCACGGCGATCGTGGGGGTCTCCAGGCTGTCGAACCGGCGGGGGATGGATTGAATCCCCCGGACGTATCGGCGGCGAAGCTCCACGGGATCGCCGGCGAACATGCCGTCTCGGTTCTGCATGGCTTTGAGATCGCCGCCGGCACAGAAGGCCGGCCCGGCGCCGGTGACCAGGATCACTCGGACGTCGTCGTCGTGGTCGGCTCGGGTCAGGCTCTCGACGAGCTCGGTGACGAGCTCTGGGGAGTAGGCGTTGCGGGCCTCGGGCCGGTTCAGGGTGATCCAGGCGACGTGATCCGATACTTCGTAGAGGACGTGTTTCATGGGGTCTCCGGTGTTGAGTCGGACCGGAGAGTACCCGTGGGTGGCGAGGGCGTCGAGGGAGATCGCCGGACTACTGAGCGATCACGGCGTCGCCGAGGTGAGCGATCTCCTCGGTGGTCAGCAGCGACGGAGTGTCGGGCTCCAGGGAGGCTCGGAGCATGGCCATGGCGGCCATCGGGATCGGCAGGGGGCGGAGGTCCGGGCGGTGAAGGCCCGGGAGGAGGCGGGCGCCTTGAGTGATCATCATGGCCGCCACCGAGTCGGGCCGCTCCGGCCCGTAGAGCAAGGGCATGCGGAGGATCACGTGGCGTAGCGTCGAGGCGGTCAGGGCCTGTTCGGTCTCTCGGCTCAAGGTGGTAAACGCCTCAGGGGCGAAGGGCTGATCCACGGTGGAGCGGAGGACGAATCGAGGTGGAGGGTCCAGGGATTCGGCCTCGGCGATCAGGCGTCGGGGCCGATCTCGGAGGATTTCCGCCCGATCTCCTGTGGCGGTCTCCACCAGTGCGGTGTCGCAGTAGAGCACCGATCGGGGGCGAAGCTCCGTCAGATCCACGTCGGCGAGGGGGAGCCATTGGACTCCGTGCATCCAGGGTTCCTCTAGAGTGGGCGGATCGCCCTGGTAAACTGCGAAGATCCGGTGTCCCAGGGCTCGCCCCAGGCAGGCGACCTCCCTTCCCAACGCGGTGGTGGCTCCGAAAATCACCAGGTTATGCTGGCGGGGATGGGTCATGGGCGAAGTCCTTTTGGAAGTGATCCGATCAAAGTAAATTGTGATTCTCGTAGACCCCGGGGCGGGGTATCACTATGATAACGCCCACGAGGTGTCACCCACGTCTGGTTCTGCAACGACCCCTTCTGCAACGACCCCCATGGCTAAGTATATTCGCATCGGAGAGCCGGCCAATGAGGCCGAGGTCGAGGGGTTTCGGCTTCTGCGGGAGAAGCTCCCCGAGCACTACCGGATCCTGGGGAATTTCGATCTTCGGCTGGAGGGTCGGCGGTCATCGCTGGAGTTCGACGCCGTGGTGATCGGGGAGTATGGCTTCTTCGCGGTGGAGATCAAAGGGTGGACAGGGGCGATCCGGGGAGGCGATCGAGACTGGTACCTGAGCTGGGGTCGGGTCTCCAACCCGTTGAATCATCTGGAGAAGAAGACCAAGGCGCTGGGACAGTTCATCCGAGGCCGAGTCGCGGATCTTCCCGATGGGTGCTTCTGCGCTCCCGTGGTGTTCTTCCCCCGGGAAGGGGTGACCTTCGAGTTCCCGGAGTCCATCGGTCAGTGCGTGCTGGGCCGGGACGATGTCTACGAGTATTTCGTGGACATGGAGATGGTCCGAGAGCGGGGCCCGGGGCCGCTGCGATCCGAGAAAGAGATCGAGGCCGTGGTGGACGCTATCGTGTCCTGGTCGGAGCCGCGAGAAGTGCATGGGATCTTGCCCACCTACTACCACGTGGAAGGGCAGCTCGACGTGCCCGATCGGCCCTACCGGGAGTTTGTGGGATCCCATCTCTATCTGAAGAGCCGATCGAAGGTACGGATCAAAGCCTACACCATGGACGCCCTGGCGACCCGGGGCAAAGCCCGCCAGGAGCAGAACCGGATCTTGCGGGATCTCGAGGCCCTGGAGGTGCTGGCGAACAATCCCTACGTGGCCCGGTCCTACGAGATGCAACCCGATCAGGACGACGACCTGATCTTCTACCTGGTCAGCGAATGGGTGGGGCCGCGAACGCTGGCGAATTTCCTTCACGAAGCCCGGGCCGATGAGGAGAGTCGGGAGGAGATCTGGGACCAGCGGATGCGATACAGCCGCCATCTGATCGAGGCGGTGTATTCCATCCACAAGAGCGGGATCATCCACCGGAACTTGAGCCCCGGGGTGATCTATCTGACCACGGGAGACGCGCCGGTGCCGTTGAAGATCGCCGACTTCGACTTCGCCCGAGTGGCGAAGCTGGAGACTATCGCCGGGGCTCTGACGTCGGTGGGCACCGAGGGGTATCGGGCACCCGAACTCTGGCTCGACCAGGACTACGACTCCAGCGTGGATCTCTTCAGCCTGGGGGCGATCCTCTATGAGCTGTGGACCTGCGATGCGCTGCTGGAAGGGCCCGGCGATCTCTTGCGCCTCGACGATACGTGGAGCCGGAAGGGAGGGCGGATCGAATCGGAGGAGATCCGGGCGATGATCCGATCCCTGATCGATCCCGAGCCCCGGGTCCGCAAGGGGGTGATCGAGGAGCTTCGCCGAGCCTTTCGGCCGTTGACGGGGCCCCTGGGGGAGCCCGTGGAGTGATCCTGGCGTGATCGTCGATCACGAGAGAACGGAAATCGCCTTGACATCATTGGTAGGTGCTCTTAGGATATGTCGCCTTGCCCGGTCCCCTGCGCGTGACGTGCAGATTTCGGGCCAGAATTTCCACCGACGATTCCATGGCACGTCGGCGAAGTGATGAACGAATTACGATTCCCCGCAGGGCTGAGGTCTTCCGGGGAGAAAGGGTAGTAGGTTCCACACCGAAGGTGACCAGCGACGACACGTCGAAAACGAATCGAGCTGGCTGCCTTGAGGGGTGGGCCTTTTTGTATTTTCCCGCACCGATCGGAACGAATTGGCGCCTGTGTTCAGGCGCCGGGGGTCAGGCCGACACCGGTGACGACAAGTCTCGTCGAACCTGGGATTCAATCCCTTCCTGAACGAAGGAAGGGAGAGGATCGCATAGGTCGGCGTTGGATCGCGTTTTGAAGCACTCCCTGAAAGGAGAGACGATGGGTTTGAAGGTCAAGTCGAATTTCCGCGTTCGAAAAGACTACGGCACGATTAAGAAGGTCGTGGATGTCCCCAACCTGATCGCTGTACAGCGTCGGTCCTACGATGACTTCCTCCAGATCGGGGTCCCCCCCGAGGAGCGGGTCGACAAGGGGCTGCAGGGAGTGTTCAAGAGCGTCTTTCCGATCAAGGACTTCAACGAGACCTCCACCCTGGAGTTCATCAGCTACGATATCGAGAAGCCCACCTACGATATCGACGAGTGCATCGCCCGAGACATGACCTACGCCGCGCCGGTGAAGGTCGTGATTCGCCTGGTGGTGTGGGACGTCGACGAGGACACGGGGACTCGAAACATTCGGGACGTCAAAGAGAAGAAGGTGTTCTTCGGCGACATCCCTCTGATGACCAAGAAGGGCACGTTCATCATCAACGGCACCGAGCGGGTGATCGTCAGCCAGCTCCACCGCTCGCCGGGAGCCTTCTTCGACCATGACCGAGGCAAGAAGCACTCCTCCGGGAAGCTCTTGTACTCCGCCCGGGTGATCCCCTACCGGGGCTCCTGGCTGGACTTTGAGTTCGACGCCAAAGACATCGTCCACGTCCGGATCGACCGCAAGCGGAAGATGCCGGCCACGGTATTGCTGCGGGCCCTGGGGTACTCCGCCGAAGAGCTCTTGAATTACTTCTACGACACCGAGATGATCTACATCGAGGGGACGAAGTACTTCAAAGACGTGAACCTCGACGTCCTTCAGGGCCAGGTGGCCTCCATGGACGTCAAGGACAAAGACGGCAAGGTGATCGTCAAGAAGGGCAAGAAGTTCACCCGGGGACAGATTCGTCGCCTGGCCAAGGCAGAGATCACTCGGATTCCCGTGTCCCTGGAAGAGATCCTGGGCAAGGTATCCGCCCAGGACGTCTTCGACATGGAGACCGGCGAGATCATCGTCGAGTGTAACGAGGAGCTGACGGAAGCGAAGATCGAGGAGCTTTTGACTCGAGGCATCGAGTCCATCGAGGTTCTCTTCATCGACAACGTCAACGTTGGCCCTTACCTCCGGAACACCCTGCTCACCGATAAGGTGACCAACCCGGAGGACGCGATCCTCGAGATCTACCAGCGGCTGCGCCCTGGCGATCCGCCCACGTCGGAGCAGGCTCAGAACCTCTTCGACAACCTCTTCTTCAACCCCGAGCGCTACGATCTCTCCGACGTGGGGCGCCTGAAGTTGAACTACAAGTTCCACCGGGAAGAAGTGGAGCCTCTGGAAGAGCGAGAGCGAGAGATCCTGGATCTTCTGGAAGAAGGACAGAATAAGAAGACCACGGAGAAGCTCGAGAAGGAGCTGGCCGAGCTGCAGGAGCAGCTCGATCCGTGGCGAATTCAGACGCTCCGGGAAGAGGACATCCTCAAGACCGTGGACTACCTGATCGAGCTGCGGAACGGCCGGGGATCCATCGACGACATCGATCACCTGGGCAACCGTCGGGTCCGAACCGTCGGGGAGCTCCTGGAGAACCAGTACCGGATCGGCCTGGTGCGTATGGAGCGGGGAATCCGGGAGAAGATGAGCATCTCCCAGGACATCGAGACCTTGATGCCCGACGACCTGATCAACGCCAAGCCCGTGAGCGCCGTGATCAAGGAGTACTTCGGGTCCAGCCAGCTCTCGCAGTTCATGGATCAGACCAACCCCCTGTCGGAGGTCACCCACAAGCGGCGGCTCTCGGCGCTGGGACCGGGAGGCCTGACCCGAGATCGAGCGGGCTTTGAGGTCCGAGACGTCCACGTCACTCACTACGGGCGGATCTGCCCCATCGAGACGCCGGAAGGTCCGAACATCGGGCTGATCGCCTCGCTGTCGACCTACGCGCGGATCAACGAGTACGGGTTCATCGAGACCCCGTACCGACGGTGCGTCGACGGACAGGCCACCCATGAGGTGCGGTACTACTCGGCGCTGGAAGAAGAGAACAACGTGATCGCTCAGGCCAACGCCGAGCTCGACGACGACGGTCGGTTCGTCCATGACCAGGTGGCCGTGCGGAAGGCCGGAGACCCGACGATGGTGGCGCCCGAAGAGGTCACCCTGATGGACGTGTCCCCGAACCAGCTCGTGAGCGTCGGGGCCGGACTGATCCCGTTTTTGGAGAACGATGACGCCAACCGAGCCTTGATGGGCTCGAACATGCAGCGGCAGGCCGTTCCCCTGATGCGGACCCGGGCGCCCCTGGTGGGCACCGGGATCGAGGGCACCGTCGCCAAGGACTCGGGGATCACCATCGTGGCTCGTCGATCCGGTGAGGTGGAGAGCGTGGACGCCGAGCGGATCGTGGTGCGCCCCGACGACGTCGGTGACGAGCTCTTCGTGAAGCCCGATATCTACAGCTTGTTGAAGTTCACCCGCTCCAACCAGGGCACCTGCTTCAACCAGCGGCCCATCGTGAAGGTCGGCGATCGAGTGGAGGCCGGAGAGATCCTGGCCGACGGTCCGTCCACGGAGCGCGGCGAGATCGCCCTGGGTCAGAACTGCGTGGTCGCGTTCATGCCTTGGGGTGGATACAACTTCGAGGACTCCATCCTGTTGAGCGAGCGGCTGGTGAAAGAAGACTGGTACACGTCGCTTCATATCGACGAGTACGAGTGCACCGCTCGGGACACCAAGCTGGGTCCGGAAGAGATTACCCGGGACATCTGGAACGTTGGGGTGGAGGCCCTGGCGGACCTCGATGAGGCCGGGATCATTCGGATCGGCGCCGAGGTGGGCCCCGACGACGTGCTGGTCGGCAAGATTACTCCCAAAGGGGAGAGCCAGCTCTCGCCGGAAGAGAAGCTCCTCCGAGCCATCTTCGGTGAGAAGGCCAGCGACGTGCGGGATACGTCCCTGCGGATGCCTCCGGGCTCCCGGGGCACCGTGATCGGCGCTCAGGTCTTCTACCGCGAAGGGGCCGAGAAGGATGCCCGGACCAAGGCGATCGAGGACGAAGAAGAAGCGCGGATGCTCAAGGATCAGAACGACGAGATCCGGATTCTGCGAGACGCCGCCTATCGGAAGATGCGGGATCTCCTCTCCGGAAAAGAGGTCCAGAGCGATCTGACCGACGAGGCCCGAGAGGTATTGGTGGAGTCCGGCACGAAGCTGACGAAGAAGGTCCTCGACGGGGTGCCCCGTCGGTACTGGGCGGACTTCGACATCGACGAGGACACCACCAGCAAGCTGATGCAGATCCTCGGCGACGTGGAGGACGAGATCCTCGAGATCCGGATGAACTACGGTGAGAAGATCAAGAAGATCCGCAAGGGCGACGATCTTCAGCCGGGGATCATCAAGATGGTCAAGGTCTACGTGGCGGTGAAGCGGAAGCTGCAGGTCGGCGACAAGATGGCCGGCCGTCACGGAAACAAAGGGGTGATCAGCCGGATCCTCCCCGAAGAAGACCTGCCGTTTTTGGAAGACGGCACCCCTGTGGACGTGGTCCTCAACCCCCTGGGTGTCCCGAGCCGGATGAACATCGGACAGGTCCTGGAGACCCACCTTGGGTGGGCCGCCCGTGGCCTGGGCGTGCAGATCGGCAAGATGCTGGAGGAGGCTCAGAAGCCTGAGAACGTCCGAAAGTATCTGAAGGCCGCCTACCACAACGAAGACATCCAGGCTCAGATCGACGCCATGGATGACGAGAACATCCTGGAGTTCGCCCGGTCGATTCGGGAAGGGGTCCACATGGCCACCCCCGTGTTCGACGGCGCCCCGGAAGAGGACATCCGCAAGATGCTGGATCTGGCCAAGCTCGATCAGAGCGGTCAGTCCGTGCTCTACGACGGACGAACCGGGGAGGCCTTCGACAGCCCGGTGACCGTGGGCGTGATGTACATGCTGAAGCTCCACCACCTGGCGGACGATAAGATCCACGCCCGGTCCATCGGACCCTACAGCCTGGTCACCCAGCAGCCGCTGGGCGGGAAGGCTCAGTTCGGTGGGCAGCGCCTCGGAGAGATGGAGGTGTGGGCGATTGAAGCCTACGGCGCCGCCCACACCCTGCAGGAGTTCCTCACCGTCAAGAGCGACGACGTGGAGGGCCGCCGCCGGATCTACGAGTCCATCGTCAAAGGCGACTTCTCGTTGGATCCCGGCCTGCCGGAGAGCTTCAACGTCCTGATCAAAGAACTTCACTCCCTGTGCCTGAACGTCGAGCTTCTCGAAGACGTGGCGTAGTGCAGGCGACGGTGAGCGAACCCATTTGTTGTACCTCTTGAGTCCCGGAAGGAGGGTACCTTGAAAGATATCTTCAGCTTCTTCGAAACCCCGAAAGACCCCTTGAGCTTTTCGGCGATCCGGATCGGAATCGCCAGCCCGGAGAAGATCCGGGAGTGGAGTCACGGGGAAGTCAAAAAGCCGGAGACCATCAACTATCGGACGTTTAAGCCCGAGCGTGATGGCCTGTTCTGCGCCAAGATCTTTGGACCCGTCAAAGACTTTGAGTGCATCTGTGGAAAGTACAAGCGGATGAAGCACCGGGGCGTGGTCTGTGAGAAGTGCGGCGTCGAGGTGATCCAGGCCAAGGTGCGCCGGGAGCGTCTGGGGCATATCAACCTGGCGACCCCGACGGCCCATATCTGGTTCTTGAAGAGCCTGCCGTCGCGGATCGGCAATATGTTGGACATCACGCTGAAGGACCTGGAGAAGGTCCTGTACTGCGTGGCCTACATCGTCACCGATCCGGGCCGGACGCCCCTGGCCAAGGGGGAGGTGCTCTCCGAGCCGAAGTACATGCAGTACCTCGAGGAGTACGGCGACGTGTTCACGGCCCGGATGGGAGCCGACGCCATCCGAGACCTCCTGGCGGATCTGGACATCATCCGGATCTCCGAGGAGCTCCGGGCGGAGATGAAGGAGTCCACCAGTAAGGCCAAGCGCAAGCGGATCGCCAAGCGGCTGAAGATCATCGAGGCCGTGCGGGACTCCCAGAACCTGCCGGAGTGGCTGATCCTGGACGTGATCCCCGTGCTTCCGCCCGATCTGCGTCCCCTGGTGCCCCTGGAAGGGGGTCGGTTCGCCACGAGCGATCTCAACGACCTCTACCGCCGGGTGATCAACCGGAACAACCGGCTGAAGCGCCTCCTGGACCTCCACGCCCCGGAGATCATCATCCGCAACGAGAAGCGGATGCTCCAGGAAGCCGTGGACGCCCTCTTCGACAACGGTCGTCGGGGCAAGACGATCACGGGCGCCAACAAGCGACCCCTGAAGTCTCTGTCGGACTCCATCAAAGGCAAGCAGGGCCGGTTCCGTCAGAACCTCCTTGGGAAGCGGGTCGACTACTCCGGTCGTTCCGTAATCGTCGCCGGTCCGAGCTTGAAGCTCCACCAGTGCGGTCTGCCCAAGAAGATGGCCCTCGAGCTCTTCAAGCCCTTCATCTACAACCAGCTGGTGGACAAGGGGTACGTGACCACCATCAAGAGCGCCAAGAAGCTGGTGGAGAAAGAGGTCAGCGAGGTCTGGGACGTCCTGGATGAGGTGATCAAGGAGCACCCGGTGCTCTTGAACCGGGCGCCCACGCTTCACCGGCTGGGGATCCAGGCATTTGAGCCCGTCCTGATCGAGGGGAAGGCCATCCAGATCCACCCCCTGGTGTGTGTGGCCTACAACGCCGACTTCGACGGCGACCAGATGGCGGTCCACGTGCCGCTCTCTCTGGAAGCCCAGATGGAGGCTCGGGTGCTGCTGTTGAGCACCAACAACATCCTGTCGCCGGCCAACGGCGGCCCGATCATCATCCCCACCCAGGACATCGTCCTGGGGTGCTACTACCTGACCAGCGAGCGACCCTTCGCGCCGGGCCACTACAAGGCCGGCGAGAACGGGCTGGCCAAGCAGGGGATGTACTCGAACTTCGAAGAAGTGCGGATGGCCTACGACGCCGGACGGCTGGATCTGCTGGCCCGGATCAAGGTGCGTCACGAGGGAGAGATCCTGGACACCACCTGTGGTCGGGTGCTCTTCTACGAGATCCTGCCCGACGAGGTGCCCTTCGCGTTGGTGAACCGCCCGATGGGCAAGAAGGCCCTCTCCCAGGTGATCGACGCCAGCTACCGAATGGCGGGCAATAAGATGACCGTCCTGGTGGCCGACGCGGTGCGGACCATCGGGTACGAGTACGCCACCAAGGCGGGGATCTCGATCTCCATCGGCGATATGGAGATTCCCAAGCAGAAGTGGGACGTGGTCAACGCCGCTCGAGAAGAAGTGGCAGAGATCGAGAACCAGTACACCGAGGGTCTGATCACCGACGGTGAGCGGTACAACAAGGTCGTCGATATCTGGGCCAACGCGACGGAAGAGGTCGCCGGTCAGATGACCGAGGACATCTCCACGGAGGTGTTCAAGGATCCCGAGAGCGACGACGAGGTGGTGTCGAAGTCCTTCAACCCCGTGTTCATCATGGCCGACTCCGGGGCCCGTGGTTCGGCCCAGCAGATGCGGCAGCTCTCGGGGATGCGGGGGCTGATGGCGAAGCCCTCCGGGGCGATCATCGAGACGCCGATCACGGCGAACTTCCGGGAAGGGCTGACCGTGCTGGAGTACTTCATCTCCACCCACGGCGCCCGGAAAGGTCTGGCCGACACGGCGTTGAAGACGGCCAACTCCGGGTACTTGACCCGGCGTCTGGTGGACGTGGCCAACGACTGCGTGGTCGCCGAGTTCGATTGCGGGACCCTCGATGGTATCGACCTGACGGCACTCTACGAGGGCGGCGAGGTGATCGAAGAGCTCAAGGATCGGGTGCTGGGCCGGGTGGCTCTGGAGCCCGTCTTCGATCAGAACGACGACATCATCGTCGACGCCAACGAGGCCATCTCCGAGGAGAAGGCCGACGAGATCCACAACGCCGGCATCGAGCGGGTTCGGGTGCGGTCTACCCTGACCTGCCAGACCTACAACGGGGTCTGCGCCCGGTGCTACGGTCGCGACCTGGCTCGAGGGCGCCTGGTGAACGTCGGGGAGGCCGTGGGTACCATCGCGGCCCAGTCCATCGGCGAGCCGGGAACGCAGCTGACGATGCGGACCTTCCACATCGGCGGCGTCGGCTCTCTGCGGGTCGAGCAGTCGGCCCACGAGGCCCGGTTCAGCGGGACCATCCGGTTGCAGAACATCCGGCTCGTGGAGCGCGACGAAGGCGGCCAGAAGGTCAACATCGTGATGACCCGGAACGGAGAGCTCTCGATCCTGGACAAGGACGGCCGAGAGCGTGAGCGGTATCCCCTGGTCTACGGGGCTCGGCTCTACTTCAGCGACGGCGACTCCGTGGAGCAGGGCGCGACCCTGGCCGAGTGGGAACCCTTCGCCACCCCGGTGCTCACCGAGGTGGGCGGCGTGGTCCGGTTCGAGGACATCGTCGAAGGGGTCACCATGGAGGAGAGCCTCGATGAGAACACCGGGCTTTCCCGGAAGGTGATCATCGAGAGCCGGGACTCCAGCACCCGACCGAAGATCAGCATTCGGGAGGACAAGAAGGACGGGAAGATCCTCACCGGTCAGTTCCTGACCGTGGGCGCCGCCATCTTCGTCAACGAAGGGGAGAAGGTGGAGCCCGGTCAGATCCTGGCGAAGATTCCGCGGGAGACGACCAAGAACAAGGACATCACCGGTGGTCTGCCCCGGGTCGCCGAGCTCTTCGAGGCTCGCAAGCCCAAGGAGCAAGCGATCATCGCCGAGATCGGCGGGGTCGTCTCCTACGGCAAGGAGACCAAGGGCAAGCGGACCGTGATCGTCACCCCCGACGTGGGCGATCCCAAGTCGTACAAGATCCCCAAGAACAAGCACGTCACCGTGCTGGAAGGGGACCGGGTACGAGCCGGGGAGGCCCTGATGGAAGGGTCGGAGAACCCCCACGACATCCTGCGGGTCAAGGGCCGCAAGGATCTGGCCAAGTACCTGGTCGACGAGATCCAGGAGGTCTATCGTCTCCAGGGTGTGGCTATCAACGACAAGCACATCGAGGTGATCGTGCGCCAGATGCTCCGGAAGGTTCGGATCGTCGACGTCGGTGATAGCGACTTCCTGACCGACGAGCAGGTGGAGCGAACCAGCTTCGAAGAGGTGAACCGACGGCTCGTGGAGAAGGGCGGTCGACCGGCGGTGGCTCAGGATCTTCTCCTGGGGATCACCAAGGCCAGCCTCTCCACGGAGAGCTTCATCTCGGCGTCGAGCTTCCAGGAGACCACCAAGGTGCTCACCGAGGCGGCCCTGGCGAGCAAGGTGGACTACCTGCAAGGCCTGAAAGAGAACGTGATCATGGGTCGGTTGATCCCGGCCGGGACCGGAGCCAAGCAGTACCAGAAGCTGCGGCATAAGGTCGACGAGCCCGAGGAGCTTCCCGAAGAGATTCGGCAGCGCTTCGGCACCCTCGTCGAAGAGCTCGCCGCCGGCGAGTGATCACTGAATCGCGATGATGAAGAGCCCCCGAGCGCCGGTTTGGTGCCCGGGGGCTTTTTCGTTGGGGCCGTGGTTGGGGATTACGGTTTGCTTTGGACGTGTTTTTTCTTAGCTTGAAGGTGTGGAGCCCACTTCGGTGACCGGGAGACGTAATGAGCGACGACAAAGAGTTGAGTGACGACGAGTACGCGGCGCTACTGCGAGACCTGGAGGGCGGCGGGGGAGGCGGGGGCAAGGCCGCCG
>SKON01000042.1 GCA_007120035.1 Myxococcales bacterium | reverse complement strand
CCAGTTGGCCAACCCTCCCTAATCCCCTATCCTGTCACCGAGCTTCTGTCCTCCGTCCTCTGACCTCCGTCCTCCGTCCTCTGACCTCTGTTCCATGCCCAACCCGATCAGCTCCGGCGAGTTCTACCTCGACCCCCGCAGAGCCCGGGAGAAGCTCCGGGAGTTCCAGCTCCCGTCGCCGAACCACTACGTCCTGGAGATCGTCAAGGGGGCGAGCCTCCTGGGCTCCACTCGCCTGGAGTTCTCCCTGGGGAGCCATGATGTCGTGATCTTCTGCGACGGCCAGGCACTGGATGTCACCGACCTGCCTCGGGTCTACTCTGCGGTACTCGCCGGCGACCCTTCCCCCAAGGAGCGAGCGCTGAAACATCTGGGGATGGCCATTCACGCCGCCACCGGTAAGGGCCTCACCGAGGTGTTCATGATCATCGGCGGTGACTCCCCGAAAGGCTTCGTGCTCACCGACGATGATATCCAGCGACTGCCGCCGATCACGAAGACCTACCCTCCGGGGCTCCACCTGCGGCTGCGCAAAGCGTCGGCGCCGCTGCATCGGTTCTTCTCCAAGCTCGGTGATCTGGTTCGGCCTCCAGCGACGGAGCTCCTGGACCGCCACTGCCAGGACGGATCGATGGAGATCTTGATCAACGACGAGCCCATCGAGGGGGACTTCTTGACCCGCGACGTCGAGGAGACTCATCGCTTCGAGTTGGGCCAGGACACCGGACGGATCGGCCTCTATCGCCGCGACATCCCTCCCCGACAGTTCGTCACCCGATTGCTCTATCACGGGGTCCTCCTGACGACGGTGTCGACGAAGTCGCCCTTCCCGTCGGTGGGGATCCGAGCCATCGTGGAGGCATCGTCGCTGAAGACCAACCTCACCGAGAGTCTCTTCGTCGAGGATCAGCGCTACGCAGAGCTCCTCGAGGAGCTCTACATGGAGGCCATTCGATCCGTAGTGATCTCGATCAACAAGCTCGACCGCGAGTCCTCCCGGCTCCGGGAAGAGAGCACCCGCGTGCTCTTGCGTCAGGTCCTCGGGGCCGCCTCCACGGGTGACGTCCCGGTGCGGTTTCTCAAGGAGATGATCCAAGAGATCTCAGACCTCCCTGTCTTGCGGCGTCTCCACCTCGCGACCTTCGAACAGGAGGGGTGGATGTCCCCCGGCGAGGCCGTCTACGATGGGAGGATCCACTTTCTCCCCCATGGAGCCAGGCCGGGCGGCCCGATCCCGGAAGGCGTGCCCGTCGTCCTCTGGCGAGAGTCGGATCGCGAGGTCGACCAGAACAACGTGGCCCGGGACTTTCTGGCGTTCTTCGCCGACGAGATCGTCGATCTCGAGATGAGCCGGGTGTTCACGATGGCTCCCTTACCCGACGAGCCCGACGAGCCCGACGAGCCCGACGAGCCCGACCAGACCGTCCAGCTCGACCAACCCACCATGATCGCCGAGGAGACCCAGGACGTGATCGTCGTCCCCATCGCCGACCTCAGCGACGATCTCAGCGACGACTCGGGCTCCGACGCCGACCGTCTCCTGGGAGAGCCCGACCTCTACCGAGCTCTGGAGCGCCTGATCAGCCCCGACGAAGAGCTTCGGTGGTCCGACGGGGATGGAGAGACCCCGCTGCTCTCCTCAGAAGACGGCGTGGTGACCGCCGATCGCCTCTTCCCGGCCTTCGCCGAGAGCGTCCAGGACCCCACGGATCGAGTCGCCCGGGCGCTGGCTGTGATGACTTTCTACTCGGCCCTTCACACCCGAAGAGAGGCCCTCCCCTGGGACCAGATCACCCTGGCCTCGGGCAAGCGAGAGCTCGTCCGCCGGCTCACCGAGGCCCTCCGATGATCATCCTCGACGATTTGATCCATCAGTTCGCAGACCCCTTCGCGTTCTTCCGGGAGCTCGTGCAGAACGCCATCGACAGCGGCACCGGCGAGGTGGAGATCGAAACCCGCCACCGAGACGGGGTTGGCGCCGTGGTGGTCCGCGACTGGGGCGAGGGCATGAGCCGCGAGATCATCGAGTCCAAGCTGGTCCGCCTCTTCGCCTCTACCAAGGACGACGACCTCACCAAGATCGGACGGTTCGGCATCGGGTTTGTCTCGGTCTTCGCCATCGACCCCGATCAAGTCGTCCTCGACACGGGGCGCTCCGGCGAATACTGGCGAGTGGTCTTCGGCAAAGACCGCTCCTACGAGCTCTTCCACCTCGACGAGCCCCGGGAGGGCACCGAGGTCCGCCTGCTGAAGACCATGACCGACGATGAGTTCCAGGCCTTCCGGCAGAAGGCTGAGAGTGCGCTCTACAAATGGTGCCGGTTCGCCGAGACTCCCATCGTCTTCGACGGCCGCCCCGTGGAGGCCGACTTCACCGTCGACTCCCCGTGCAAGGTCCGGTTCCGCAAAGACGGCACCCGGGTGATCATGGGCATGGCCGATGAGGGACAGGGCTTCTCCGGCTACTACAACCGGGGCCTCACCCTGATCGAGACATCGAAGAGCCCCTGGCCCTGGGTGAAGTTCCGGATCGACTCCCCCCTCTTGGAGCACACCCTCACCCGGGACGAGCTCTTGTGGGACCGCCACCTCGCCCGGGCCACAGGCCTGCTGGCCCAGATGGCCACCGACGACATCCCCGGGTTCCTCATGACCCGCCTCGAAGAGCTCGCCAGGGGGGGAACACAGGTGGACTACGAGATCCACCTGCGGTTCTTGAAGAGCTATCTGGTCCACCAGAAGGAGTTCCCCAAGGCGTGGCGAAAGCGCCCGTTCTTGCGGGATATCAACGGCCAGGTACACTCCGCCGAGGACGCCCACCGAGCTCTGGCCGAGCTTCGTCTGATGCTCACCGCCAAGAACGGAGCCCTGGCCCGAGAGCTCTTGCAGCCCGGTCACCTGGTCCTCCACGGAGGCCTGGCCCTTCAGGAGGTGCTCCGGGAGATTCTCGTCCAATCCGCTCCGAGCTGCCTGGAGACCCAATTCTTGCTCCTCGAAGAGCTGCGAGCCGCCGACGTCGAGGCCGCAAGCCCCCTGAAAGAGAGCGTCCAGGCCCTCTTCGCCGCCATCGACATCATCCCCGACGAGGTCCTCTTCGTAGAGCCCGCCTCGCTCTATGGCGAGAAGCAACAGACCACAGCGGTCTTCCGCCTCCCCACCGGCCGGGGGCCGATCCAACGGGAGGCCTGGCAAGCCCCTCTGGGTTCCGGCACCACGGTAGTCTTCAACCTCGCCCACGACGTGGACGGCCAGAGCCTGATGCCCCTGGTGGAGCTCGCCATCGAAGAGCCCGAGTGGGCTGGCCTGGCCCTGGTCGACTCCCTGGCCGTCACGCCCGGGGTGGACCCGCGGCTCCTGGAGGAAGCCCGGCGACGGCGTCGAGCCCGCCTCCGCTCTGCCAGGCACCCAACTCCCCGAGATGCTCCGCTAAGGCTCGGGGAAAATCCGTAGCCGTCTCCCGGCCCTCTCGGCACCCCAGCTTTTGAGCTCCCGATCCAGATAGGTCCGATTCGCCACGACCCTTACGGCCCGTCTGGCCAGTGCATCACCTTCGTCGGCCCCCTCTCCAGCTTCCCTGGCCCCGAGGCCCCCGACCCCTCCTCCCGAGAACCCCAGCTCGACAGCTTCGACTGGGACTGGACCCTGATCCACGACTGATCCTACTCGACGTGCCGACCCATCCCCGTGGACATCACCACCTCCAGGTCGGCCCCCACGAAGAGCGCCTCCACCCCCTCGAGCTCTTCCACCACGGCGAGCCCCTGCTCGGGGCCCAGCACGAAGAGCCCTGTCGACAGAGCGTCCGCCATCGTCGCGTCCCCGGCCACCACCGTCACCGCCACGGATCGGCTTGCTGACCGCCCCGTCGCCGGATCTAAGATGTGGTGATGCCGGACCCCATCGCGCTCAAAGTAGCGCTCATAGTCCCCGGAGCTGACCACGGCCCGATCCCGGACCACCACCCGGGTCAGCACCTCCCCGGGCCGCCTCGGGTCGGCCACCCCCACCTCCCAGGGCCTGCCCCTCTTCATCCCCGCCACCAAGAGATCCCCACCACCGTCGACCAGAAAGTCCCGAAACCCCCGGGCCCGCAGCACCGCCGCGGCCTGATCCACCCCGTACCCCTTCCCGATCCCCCCGATCCCCAACCGCACGCCCTCCCCGGACAGCGTCACCGTGCTCCTCTCCCTGTCCACCTCCACCGCCTCATACCCGATCCGCGGCAAGCACTCCTCGAGCTCCTCCTCCGTCGGGATCCGCTCCTCCCGGAACGAATAGAGGTGACCACAGGACGCGAAGGTCGGGTCAAAGGCTCCGCCCGTCAGCGCCGCCACCTCTATCGCTCGCCATAGAACCTCCAGAAGCTCCGGCCCCACCTCCACAGGCCCCGAGCCTCCCCGGCGGTTCACCTCGCTGATCTCGCTCTCCCCTCGCCATTCACTCAGCAGGGCCTCCACCCGGGCCACCTCCGCAAACGCCGCCGCCATCGCCCGCTCCGCCCGATCCCGATCGGTACCCACCACCCGGATCTCAAACCGAGTCCCCATCAACACCCGGCTGCCCCGAAAGACCTCCCGGGCCTCGACACCTTCCCCACCCACCTCCTCGCTCTCCCCCACCCCCACGGGCACCTGCATACACCCCACCCACACCATCATCGCCAACACCCACCCCATCTTCCACCCCATCGCCCCTCCTTGGCTCAGTATACCCGCAAACCTAGGCCTTCCCCCCGCCGGTTCAACCCCGCTCCTCTTCCCACCGCTGCAACCGAACGTTCTCACGCCGAGAGCCGCCACCTCCGAGACGAACTCCACCTCCAACGCTCTCTTGCACACTCGGCGAAAACCTGCGCCGGAGGCGGCAGGGCTCCCACCGCGAACCCCAGAGTCTTCGCCGAAGCCCGTGACCCCCTCCTCGCTCGCGGGGAGGTGCCCGTAGGGCGGAGGGGTCGTCCCGCGCCGCCCGTTCCGTCACCCCACCGCGCCACCCCACGTGGTCGATGACCTCGCGGTGGCGAGGCCTTGGCCCGCCGGAGCCCTCGGGCGCAGCCCGACTGT
>SKON01000019.1 GCA_007120035.1 Myxococcales bacterium | reverse complement strand
CGATCAGGGTGAACGCGAGCGCAGAGGTGGCCAGGAGTGCGAGTCGGCCGGGACCGTATGTGAGCTCGGGGAGCATCAGGAGATCACCTCAAAGTCTGGCAGCGCGGCGTCGAAAGTACCGCACCAGGGGTTCGATGTGGTCTTCGCCGGTGTCGACGTGAACGGAGTCCATCTCTAGCTTGCGGAAGGTCCGCTCCTGATCTCGTCGGACCCGTGCCATATGGGCCCGGAACGCTTCCCGGACCGCCTTGGACGAGGTGTCGACGGCGACGACCTCGCCGGTCTCGGGGTCCTCGAAGTGGACGATGCCCATTTTGGGGATGGAGCTCTCCATGGGGTCGACGATGACCAGGGGGATCACCTCGTGGCGGCGCTGGGTGATCTTGAGGGCTTTTTCGAAGTCCTGGTCGAGGAAGTCGCTGATCAGGAAGGCCACGGAGCGGCGCTTGCTGATCCGGGCCAGGTACTCCAGGGGGGTGGACAGGCAGGTGCCACGCTTCTCGACGCCGGGCTGGAGGACCTCTTTAATGACCCGAAGGACGTGCTTTCGGCCTTTGCGAGGGGGGATGAAGACCTCGACCTGGTCGGTGAAGAGGATCAGGCCGACGCGGTCGTTGTTCTTGATGGCGCTGAAGGCGATGAGGGCGCTGAGCTGGGCGGCGGTCTCCTGTTTTCGGCGGTGGCGGGTGCCGAAGGATTGGGAGGCCGAGGCGTCGACGAGGAGGAAGACCGTAAGCTCTCGCTCCTCGACGAACTGTTTGACGTGGAGCTCGTTCATGCGGGCCGAGACGTTCCAGTCGATGACCCGGATGTCATCGCCGGGCTGGTAGGCGCGGACGTCCTGGAAGTCCATTCCCCGACCCTTGAAGACGCTGTGGTACTGGCCGGCCAGGTGATCGTTGACCGCTCGGCGGGCGACGATCTCGAGGTGACGAACGGCCTGGAAGAGCTCGCTGGGAAGCATAGAAGTCCGGTGGAAACGACGGTGATTCAGGGGACGTCGACGGTCTCCAGGATGATCCGCAGGAGTTTCTCCGGCGTGTAATCCTCGGCCTCGGCCTCGTAGGTGAGGACCACCCGATGGCGGAGCACGTCGTAGGCGACGGCCTTGATGTCCTCGGGGTACACGTGAGCTCGTCGCCGGAGGAACGCGTGGGCTCGGGCGGCGAGGTTCAGGTAGATCGTGGCCCGGGGGCTGGCGCCGTACTCGATAAAGTGTGCGATGTCCCGGAGGCCGTACTCGGCGGGGGTCCGGGTGGCGAAGATCAGGTCGACGATGTAGTCCTTGAGCTTCTCGTCGATCTTGATCTCGCGGATCAGGTCCTGGGCGGCCAGGACCTCCTCGGCGGTGACCACCGGAGTGGGGGTGGGCATGGTGGCCGACTCGGTGACGAGGTCCATGATCTGGCGTTCTTCTTTGCGGTCCGGGTAGCCGACGCGGATCATCAGCATGAACCGGTCTACCTGGGCCTCGGGCAGGGGGTAGGTGCCCTCTTGCTCGATGGGGTTCTGGGTGGCGAGCACCAGGAAGGGGGCTTCCAGGGGATAGGTCTGGTCGCCGATGGTGACCTGTCGCTCTTGCATGGCCTCCAGGAGGGCGGATTGCACCTTGGCGGGGGCCCGGTTGATCTCGTCGGCGAGGAGGAAGTTGGTGAAGACCGGGCCCGTGCGGGGGACGAACTCCCGGGTGGCCTGGTCGAAGATCATGGTCCCGATCAGGTCGGCGGGTAGGAGGTCGGGGGTGAACTGGATTCGCTGGAAGTCGCTGGAGATGCAGGAGGCCAGGCTCTTGACGGTGAGGGTCTTGGCAAGCCCGGGGACGCCTTCGAGGAGAACGTGGCCGCCGGTGAGGAGGCCGATGAGGAGGCGCTCGACCATGTAGGTCTGGCCGACGACGATCCCCTGAAGGCCGTCGGTGATCTTGTCGATGAAGGCGCTGGCGGCCTGGATCCGGGCCTCGAAGTCCTCTTCGGTGGGCGTGGGCTCAACGGGGCTGTCGTCGGATGGCGAGGAAGCCATGGTGGAGAACCTCTCCTGAGATGAGTGGGGTTAGCGATGTTCCAACGAGGAGGTGGCCAGGAAATCGGCCCGCTCGTTGAAGGGGTGTCCCGAGTGGCCTTTGACCTTTCGGAACTGCAGATCTGAAAACTCCTGAATCAACTCCCTGATGGCAAGGATTAATTCCCTGTTCTTCTTGGCCTTCCAGCCTTTGGTCAGGACCCCGATGCAGTAGGTGCTGTCCGAGTAGAGACGCACCGGCCGCTTGCGATCCTCGACGAGGGTCAGGGCCACCTGGATGGCCGTGAGCTCGGCGATGTTGTTGGTCCCGAGGCCCAGGTACTGCGAGACTTCCTTGTAGAGGTCCTTGTCCCGGAGGACGACGCCGAGCCCGCAGGGCCCGGGGTTTCCGGAGCAGGCGCCGTCGGTGTAGAGCTCGATGATGCCGGGAACGGGGAGCCCGAGGTCGAGGAGCTCTTCTGGGACCTCCTCGGAGACCCGAGGTTCGCCGGGCTCGTCGAGCCCATCGGGGGGTGTAATAGACTTGGTCTTGGGTTTTGTTCCCGTGGGCTCGGCGAGGTCCTCGGGGAGGCCGAACTCCTCCTCGGCGTCGATGAGATCGGCGGGCTTGGAGGAGACGTTTCGGGGGCTGGCGCTGTAGATCTTGGCGTCGTCGTGGTTCTGGTAGCGCATGGGGATCCGACCGTTCTTGACGATCGGGTCGCCGCGGTGGTCGACCTCGACCCAGACCTCTTTGCCTTTGAAGTAACGACGCTGCCAGCTCACGGTGTCTCCAGGGGTGGGATGTGCCGAGGGAGGGGATACCATAAGGCGTCAGCCGGCGATATCCCCGGAGTCTTCGTCGAACTCGATGTAGGGGCCGAAGGAGAACTTCTCCTCGTCCTCGAAGGGGATCACGACAGGCTTCGGGGGGGCCGGTTCGTTGGCCTCGAGGCAGGCGACGAGGGCCTGGATGGCGATTCGGCGGCGGGAGCCGAGGGCGGGGTTGACGACGAGCTTGAGGCGGGAGTGGCCGAGGAGCTCCATGACGCGGAAGTCGTGCTCGAGCATGGGGGCGGGGTCGACGAGGCGGTCGACGAAGGCGTCGGCGAGTCCGAGGAGGCAGGCCGTGTAGGTGTCGGAGACATTGACGACCTCGACGGGGACCCCGCGATGGGCGAAGACGCCGCGGGCCAGCGACGGGTAGGGGGTGGCGATCCGGACCCGGGGGCGGGTCGAGAGGCTCGCGAAGGACTCGCCCTGGGGGGCGGCGAAGACCATGGGGTACTGGCCGAAGGAGAAGGTGTAGGGCCGCCATACGGCGACGTCGGTCTCGCGGAGGAGCTCGGTGCTGATCACGCCCATATGGCTGATGGCGTGCTCCACGTAGGTGCCGACGTCGGCGGGGGCCAGGCGGAAGACCTCGAAGTCGTACCCGCATTGGAGGGGGTCGCCGATGTGGTGGAGGCCGGGCATGGCCAGGTCGGGGATCTCGAAGCCGCAGGCCTGGAGTTGGTCGCGGATGGCCTCCAGATCTTGGCTCAGCGGCAGGGCCAGGCGGAGTCGGTCGGTGCTCATCGGTCCTCCTCGTGGCGTCCTTTGGCGACGACCCGAGTGGTGAGGTTGTTTCGGCGTCGGCTCAGGGCTTCCTGGAACCCCTCGGCCGGCGATGCCTCGTCGACGGCCACGATCTCGTGGGTTCGGCGTCGGCGGGCGCCGGGGGCCAGCTTGGGCAGGAGGAGCTCCACCAGAGTTTCGAGAGAGAAGGAGAAGCCCACGGCCGGGGTCTCCACGCCGAACTGGCCGATCAACTCGTCGTAGCGGCCGCCCCTGGCGAGTCGTCGGCTGGCGCCCTCGGAGACGACGCTGAAGCCCATGCCGGTGTAGTACCCGGGCTCGTCGAGCTCACCGAGGTCGATGAGGACTTTCTTGCCGTATCCCAGCTCGGCCATGGTGGACTCGAGCTGTCGAAGATAGGCGATTCGTCGGCGGGCCTGGCGATCGTTGGGGAGGCACTTCTCGATCCAGTCGAGCTGCTGGAGGCCACCTTCGAGGCCTGCGAGGCAGGAGATGGCCTCGATGTAGGGCTGGCGGATGCCGAGGTCGTTGAGGATTCGGCGGACGTCATCGGGGTCTCGGGCCAGGATCGCCTCTTCGACGGTCTTGCGGATTCGCTTCGGTGCGCCCGTGGAGCTCAGGAGGTGTCTGGCGAGTTCGTGGTCGGCGAGGTTGATGTGGAATCGACGAAGGCCGAGCCGCTCCAGGAGTTCGAGGACGATCAGGAGGATCTCGACGTCGGCGACGAGCCCGCTTCGCCCGATGAGCTCGGCGCCGAGCTGGTAGCTCTCGACCTGGGGCGCGCCGAAGGCCCGCTCGATGCGGACCACTTTGTTGGCGTAGCTGACCCGCAGGGGAAGGGGCAGCCCCCGGAGTTGGTAGGCGTAGGTCTTGGCGACGGCGGGGGTGATGTCGGGGCGGAGCATCAAGACGTTGCCGGCCCGGTCGACGAATCGAAAGCTGCGGGTGATCTGGTCTTCTCCGAGGGCCACCTTCAGGGCGTCGAAGTGGTCCAGGAGGGGGATCTGGATCTCTCGGTATCCCCATCCGCCGAAGACCTGCATCGCTTGAGCTGTGAGCTGTCGTCGCAGGCTCACTGACCGGTCTAGGGCCGGCGTCGCCAGTTGAAAGTCCAGCACGGTGTCGTTCCCATCCTTGAAGGGGCGGTTCCCATTCGGCTTCGAGCCCTTTTACTAGGGACCGAGCCAGCCGATGTCAACGGGCATCACCGTCGTCGTTCCGCAGCGGGCCTTGGCCCGCGAGGACGTTCGGGCCGCTGTCTCAGGCCCGACTCGCCGAGCCTCGTGGCCTTGGCCCGAGGAGAGGTGCCAGATTCGCCTCCTGGGTTCGTTGGTGGACGAACCGGGCCAGCCGATGTCAACGGGCATCACCGTCGTGGTTCCGCAGCGGGCCTTGGCCCGCGAGGACGTTCGGGCCGCTGTCTCAGGCCCGACTCGCCGAGCCTCGTGGCCTTGGCCCGAGGAGAGGTGCCAGATTCGCCTCCTGGGTT
>SKON01000227.1 GCA_007120035.1 Myxococcales bacterium | reverse complement strand
TCGGGCCGCTGTTTCAGGCCCGACTCGCCAAGCCTCGCGGCCTTGGCCCGAGGAGAGGTGCCAGATTCGCCTCCCGGGGTCGCCGGTGGACCGCCGAGGAGGATCGGTTTGTGTAGCGGAGATAGAGGGCGGCGCGGAACCTCCCCTCGGGCCAAGGCCACGAGGCTGGGCGAGTCGGGCTACGCCCGAGGGTCCTCGCGGGCCAAGGCCCGCTGCGGGCTGCGGGCCAACTCGCGGCGGGAGGTCACCGGGCGTCGCCGGCGCGGTCCCGGAGCTCCCGGGCCCGCTCTCGGAGCTCCTCGGCCTGTTCGCCGAGCTCTCCACGCTCCCGGCGGAGGCGCTGGAGGTCCCGGAAGAGAGCTTCTTCGCTGAAGAAGGAGGTGCCCGAGATGGTGTCGGGGTCGATCTCGCTCTCGATGACGACCCGCTCGGTACGGGTCTCGGGGACGAAGGGGTCGTCGTTGCCGACGTTGTCTTCGCCGAACTCCTCGCCGGTGCCGACCTGGGGCTCGCCGTCGTCGGGGACCGGGGAGGGGTCGGCCATGGCGGCTTCTTCGTCGGAGGGCATCTGCTCTGCGGGGCTATCGAAGTCCTCTTCGAACTCGGCGTCATCGGCGGCAGTGTGGGCCGGAGGTTGCCGTCCGTCGGGGCGAGTCTGACGGGGTTCGGCCTCCACGGTCTGTTCGAAGCGGGCGATGGTCCGGCTGCGGTGGTCTTCCTCGAAGAAGTCCTCGGTCTGGGCGAAGGCCTGGTCTCGTCGATGGAGCTGTCGGGCGCGCTCCAACTCGGCGATGCGGTGATCCAGGGCGGCGAGTCGCCGAAGGAGCTGCTCTTCTGTGTCTTCGAGTTCGTCGGCTGCGGAGAGCATGGCCCGGGGGTGTCCGTCCTGGACGTGGCGAGCGGCGTCGAGGGCCGCGGCCACCCGGGCCTGGTCGGCTTCGGGGAGAGGGGCGGAGAACCGGCGGCGCTCTTGCTGGAGCTCGTTGAGCTCCATGGTGATCTGGATTCGACGGGAGGTGGAGGCACCGCGGAGGTTCTCTTCGAGGTCCCGGCGATGGTCTTCGATGCCTTCCAAGATGGCGCTGCGGAGTTGCTCCTGCTGAATATTCAGCTCGTTGAGCTCTCGCTGAAGAGCCTCGAGTTCCTCGACGATGCGGAGGTTTTCCCGAAGGCGAGCATCGAGATCGCGGCGGGAGGCCTGACCGCGGGCGTGGAGATCTCGGAGATCTTCGATGGTCTCCACAGAATTCTGATGATCGATCTCAAGACTCTGAAGGCGAGCGCCCAGCTGGGATCGCTCCCCTTCCAGATCCTCCCAGGCCTCGACGTGGGATCGCCAGGGTTCGGCGAAGGCCGTAGGGGGGCTGAAAACCAGGGCCGAGAAGACCAGGGCGGCAAGGAGTGCGAGAGCTCTGTGTGAGTGATGCTTCATGGTTCGTCTCGGGGGGAGGGCGCCGGTGTGGCGGCCACTCACGACAGGATGATGCAAGGGGTGTTCCAGTCGCGAAAAGAGTCCCCGAAAAGGAGAGGCCCGTCGGTCTTGAAGGGCCGGGAATGGCCGTGGTATGCACCACTCTATCGGTAGTTGAACTCCATCGTAATTTCCACAGGTTCCACCTATGGCAGAACACTTAGATGCGGCGGTCTCCCAGGTTGGAGCGTTCGGGGCGACCACAGAGCGGACCCTGCGGATCACGTCAGCGCAGGGGACAGTGTTTTCGGCGACCGTCTACAGCTGTGTCAACGCCCTCGATCATCCCGAGGTGGTGGAAGAGCTGTGGGCGGGGACGCTTCATCACGTGCCGTGCCCCTTCGAGGAGGGGAGGGTCTACGAGCTGGCGGTGCCCGTGATGTACCACGACCAGGGCCGGGAGGTCTTTGCGTTGGTGGTGCCCGAGGCCCTGCGGCACGAAGAGTTGTCGTTGCGGCAAGAGGTGCTGCGGAAATTGGAGGAGGCCGACGGGGTGGTGCCCGACTACATCCGGGAGTTCGCCACCGTGGTGGGGCTCGATGGACTGCGGCGATGGCTCAAGAACGGGGTGGAGCGGCGGGAGGTCGCCCCGGACACCACGGTGATCACCGAACGTCCAGCGATGGAGAGCGGGAGAGAAGCCTCGGAGGTCTCGAAGGTCGACGAGGAATTGAAGGAGCGGGAGGCCGAGCTCGACGCCCGGGAAGAGGAGCTGCGGGTGCAGCGGGAGCAGTTCGAAGAGGTGGCCTCTCGGGTGGAGCGAGACAGTGCTCGGGTGGACGAGGCGATGGGGCAGATCGCCCATGAACGAGAGGAGCTACAGCAGCTTCGGGAGGAGCTGGAAGAGCAGCGGCGACAGCTGCAGGTGCAGGAGCTGAACCTGGAACAAGAGCGGTTGCGTCTGGAGCAGGGCGCAGCGGACTCCGAGGTAGTGGAGACCACTCAGGTGGTGACCGACGATCAGTTCATCGAGGTGATCAGCGAAGAGGAGGCGGGATCGACTGTGGTCCCGGCCAGCGCCGACGCGGCGCCGACGAGTTTCCCCGAGACGGGGCGGCCGTTCTTTGTGGAGATCGGGGATTCCGGGATGGTGCTGGGGTTCTCCGTGGCAGACGCCCGAGTAGAGGCGTTCGGTGAAGGGGACGTGCGGTTCTTCTTTCAGCTCCATCGGGTCGAGGGGGTGCCCGCGATCGCCCTGACGCTGGTGTGCTTTGATGAAGCCGGGGATGCCATCGACGCCGTGGCCGCCGGAATCGTGGACCAGGGCGAGGAGAGCCGGTGGTTGGATCAGATCATCGAGTTTCCCACGGTTCGCATCGGGGTGTACGACGAATCGGGAGCTAAGGTAGCGGCCTGGGAGACGGCCCAGCCGGAGCCCCGGAACGTGGAGTGGGCCCGGGAGTTGGTGCGTCAGTGGAGCCAGGAAGCCGGCAGCGGTGGGGCGAAGAAGCTCGCCGAGGCGGCCGAGAAGGTCATGGACGGGGCGGTGGAGCTCTGGGGGAGCATGCGCCACCCCTTCCATCAGAACAGCTTCGAAGAGCTCGATGGCGCTGCCGAGGTGCAGCTCGCCGCGGGGATCCTGGGCTATTGGTCCCGACCAGAGCAGGTGGAGTATCTGGTGGGGAGCCGGTCGTTCCCGCTGGCGAGCTTTCGAGACATCCAGAAGCGAGTGATCCGGGCGGCTCTGCATTGGGGGATCGCTCTGAGCGAGGACTTGCGACAGGTCGCCATCGACCACGCGATCATCCCCGATCCACTGAGCCTGACCCAGCGGTTGGTGGCGAACTTCGCGGAGGTCTGCATCGGGCTGCGGCCCAACGACCTGGATCCCCTGGAGCAATGGGAGAATTGGGACGCCTTGATCAAGCTGGCCGACAAGTACGGGGTGGTTATCGACCCCGACGTGGCGGAGTTGGCCGAGGTCAGCCTGAAGCGGGCCGAGGAGTTCGAGGAGTTGGACGAGGCAGCCCCGCAGCCGCCGATGCCAGACGTCGAGGTCGAGGGGCTGGTGGTGGCTCGTCGGTCGGAGCATACGGGGATCACCTACTTTCTCCCCGATGAAGCCCTGATGGACACCTTTGACGACCTGTCGAGCATGGACCGTGAGGATCTGGTGCTCCTGCTGAAGGATGAAAACGGTCGCCTGGAGGCGGCGCAGATCCTGATCGAGCGCCACGGCGAAGAGCACCTGTGGGAGGTGCTGGAGGCGGCGGAGGAGATGAACGCGGCTCAGGTCACGGCGCTGGCGAAGTTCGTGGAGGTCCGAGTGGACGGCCTGGAGCCGGCGCTGATCCAGAGCCTCGACGATCTGGGGGCCGCCGGGACCTTCATCGCGGCCCGGGCCCTGGCCGCCGTGGGCAGCTCGGCGTCTCTGCCGAAGCTCTTGGAGGCGCTGCAGGATCCGAACCGTCGGGGCCATGGAAGGCGGCTGGCCAAGACCCTGGCAAAGTTTGGGGATCGACTCCTGCCGCCTCTGACGCGGGCTCTGAAGACGGCCCCCGAGGACGAAGCGTTGTTGAGGGGGCTGGAGGCCCTCGATGAGGCCCGCCCGGGAACCCTGGAAGAGCTCGCCAGCGACCGGAGTCAGGTGCTGCGAAAGGTCGCCAAGGTGGTTCGGGAGCGAGTCGGCTAGGAGGTCTGTGGTTGGCCGTTTACAATTGACGGTTCCAGGGTCATCATGGTGCTCTACGAGTCGCCCAGTCGAAGCGGCACAACAAAAGAATTTACCTGGAAGCTCTCTCGATGCTGATCGCAATCTTTAGCGATATCCACGCCAATATTGACGCCTTACGGCCCGTGGTTCAGATGTATCGGGATCACGATCCGAAGATAGAGAAGTACGTGTGTCTCGGGGACGTGGTCGGATACGGGGCCGAGCCCAACGCCTGCTGCGAGTTGGTGCGAGAGCTCGACGCGGTGACGGTGGTGGGAAACCACGACGCCGCGGTCTGTGGGCGGATGAACTACTCTTACTACTACGACGCAGCCCGCAACGCTCTGGACTGGCACGCCGAGCGGTTGGAAGAGGATCACCACGAGTGGCTGAGGTCATTGCCCTACCGGGAAGACCTGGGAGATGTGACCTTCTGCCACGGCTCGCCGATCAACCTGGAAGACTTCGAGTATGTGTTCAATCTGCAGCAAGCCAACAGCTTGTTGAACCACTGGGAGGATCTCAACCACGTGACCTTCATCGGTCACAGCCACCTGACGAAGTCCTTCGAACTCGATGAGGCCGACGGGGCCAAGGAGATCTTCGGGCCCACTCTCGAGTTCCAGCAGGGAAAGAAGTACATCGTGACCGTGGGCAGCGTGGGGCAACCCCGGGACAACGACAACCGGGCCTGCTTCGGGATCTACGACACCGAAGCGGTGAGCTTCAACTACCATCGGTTGGACTACGACGTGCGTTCGGCGGCCCGGAAGATCTTCGAGTCCGACCTCTCCAGTGACTTCGCCAAGCGGCTCTTCTTCGGGATCTGACCGGTTCGGGATCAGACCGCAGGCCCCCCCGGGCCCCGGGGTCACCGAAGGATGATCCGTTGGCACTCCCCATTGATCATAGCGTAATCTCGGGGGCAGGTCGTGGGACGGCGGGGAGCCCGTGCTTCCTCACGGTCCCGGCGGTTTTCGTTGATCAAGTCCAGGTTCTGGAGGACGTCACGGAGGTGGCGAGGTCGGACGGTGATGGTGTTGAGGTCATCACGGTGGCGGAGCAAAAGCTGGAGCTGTCCCCGGGTCTGAGAGATGATCAAGAGCTCGGCCTCATCGGGGGTGATGGCGATGGTGACGTTGGCGTAGCCACCGCGCTGTTGCTGTCGGCCGCCGATCTCAGAGATCTCCTGGCCGACGGCGAGGAGGGTGACGTTCTGGAGGAGGCTCATGGTGACGTATCCCATGGAGTCCTGTCCGGAGGCCTCGGGGATCAAGTGGTCCTCCGAGGAGACCGGGAAGGTGCCGAGGATGTCGACCCGGTCGCCGGGGCGAAGCAATCCAGCTACGCCGGAGACGGCGTCCACGGGGATGGTCATGGCCCGCTCGCCATCGGGGATTCGGCCCGAGAGGGTTCGGGAGACTTCACGGGTGGCGAAGTCGCTGGTGAGGATCATGGCCTCGGCGGCGATATCGCCGTTGATGGGCTGTCCGAGGAAGACGTCGAGTTGATGGGCGAGGACCGGGTTGGCGGGGAGGAATTGTTCCGGGACCTGACGGATGGAGATATGGTCCTCGGAGAGGAGGGTGCCGGCGGGGATGGGGGCGGCGGCGACGATCACGTCGTGGGGGTTGGCGGTGACGGCGTCGCGCTCGGATTCGATCTGCTTGCCGTAGAGGTAGATCAGAAACCCTGCGAAGAGTCCCACGATCACTGCAGCGAGGAGGAGTTTTTTTCGGGCCATCGTCGGTCTCCATTGGTTGAGAAATAGCCGGTCCATGCACCTGGAAATCAGGGCGTAGGCTACTCAACGCAGGAGAGTCCGAGTTGGATCTACGAATGTTCCAAAGAGGTCGGAAGGGGGAGGCCGTAGAAGTCTTCGATGTCCTGCCCGCTCAGGGGGAGGATGCCGATCTCCTCGTCGGCGGTCAGGCCCAGGAGGGCGACGGCCTCGGGATCGATGACATACCCCGTGGGGGATCGGCGGTAGGTGCAGAGGGTGGCGCGAAATCGGGCCGCCTTGGTGGGCCGAGCCGTGGCGACCAGGGCGTAGCCTTCGGGGTGGTCCTCGGGGCCGAAGGGGCCGGAGAAGGGGGATCGGTGGGTGCGGGTGACCATCCGACATCGGTCGGTGCGGCAGACGAAGCTGGGGCCTCCGTCGAAGGGATCGATGCTGTGGTCCCACTCAAAGCCGATGGATCGGAGCATCGACTCCACGGGCTTGGAGGGGGCGCCGACGACGCCGATCTTTTCCCGGACATGGGCTGGCAAGAGGGCGGTGTAGATCGGGGTCTGAGGAAAGAGGTTGCGGATGAACTCCACGTTCTCCCGGCTGAGCTTGTCGGCCTCTTCGTAGGGGAGCTCTGTGAAGTTATGGCCCAGGCACTCCCAGAGATCGCTGGTCCCGTCGGGGTTGAGCTCCGGCAAGAGCTCGGCGACGATCTCGTCGCGGAACCGATCCCGATACATCCCGATGAAGAGGAATCGGACAAAGCTCAAGAGCTTGCCCAGCTTCTGGGGGTGACCTCGGAGGGAGGGGTCGAGGATCAGGCCACCGATCTCGGTGGCCCCGTCGAAGGTAAACGAGAGCTGGAGCACCTGGTGAACGAAGTACTTCTTCAGGGTTCGAGAATATTTCTGCTCCTTGGAGACGTTGAAGTAGACGGCAGGTCTCTCAAAGGTTCCATGCTGAGCGATGATCATGCAGGTGCCCACGAGAGCTCCGTCGACGATGAGGCCGAAGAGGTACTCCCGTTCGGGGTGGGGAAGCTCCCCACCGAAGCTCTGGTGGCTCTTGTGGACAAGGGCCTCAAGGCTGGGCCGATGGGCCGGGAGGTTCAGGGTGTTGAGGTGACTTGCCAGGGTTTCCAGGGCATCAAGGTCACCTGCATGGACTTCGCGCAACAAGAACATCGTGGCCTCCGGTCGATCGTCGCCTGCCCCGTTTGTCACCGGCCTCAAGGTTGCTTATCCTTGAGAGGTGGAGGATAAACGAACCCGTGGTTGTTTCCCAGCGTCGGTGATGAGCCGATGACCGAAGAATGAGGAAAGAAAGCATGTCCGAGATCTTGAAAGACCGTCTTGATTCGATGCGGCGGGCGTCCCGACGGACCCTGCGACGGGCCACTCGCCGGGAGAACCTCCAGGAGCTGCGGGAGGGCGCCGTGGCGACCCGAGAGCGAGCCTCGGAGACGGCCCGGGCGGTGGCCCATTCGCCGGTGACCCAGGCGGCCGTGAAGGCGACCCGGGTGGCCGTGGCCAGCGGCGGTCCCGTCAGGGAAGTGGCCAAGATCTGCGGCCGAGCCGGGGTCGCCGGGGCGGTGGTGGACGGATCCCTGGGGACGATCAACGGGATCAAGGCGATGCGGGAAGGAAAGATCACGGGCCGGCAGGTGCTGATCCACACCGGCGCCGAGGCGGGCTGTGGGTTCGTGACCTCTTCGTCGGGGACGGCGGGGACGATCGTGGCCTACATGATCACCGGGACCATGGGGCCCATGGCCCTGGTGGCCGGGATGGGAGCGTCTATCGGATCCCGATATGCCTACCGGAAGGTGGTCGGCGAGACCCTCCCGACCCAGGAGGCCGTCTCCGATGGGGTGGCCGGTCCAGCTCCGAAGGAGCCCCGAGAGCCCCGAGAGCCCGTGGTGGAAGAGCCTTCCATCGACGAGAAGAACAACGACGCTGACGGCGAGGACCCCTTCGAGAAGATCGGCCCCGACGCCTAGTTTTTCTTTCCAGAGCGCTCATGAGCCAGTAGTGTTGCCCTGTTGAACAGGCACGCTACTGGCTCGTTTCGTTTTCTGGGGAGTTCTCATGGTTCGCACGATCGCCGCTTTCTTCACAGCGCTACTTTTCTGCACCACCTTCTGGTTGGTCACCCCAGAGGCGATGGCTCTGGACGAGCCCGGTGCGTCAGAGGTGGTCTTCGAAGAAGAGGAGGATCAGTCCGGGGGGCCGGTGCGCCCAGGGACCTTCGACCTGACCCTGGGGTTGGGAGGGTTCTGGTATAACTATGTGGAGCCCGGGGTCGATCTGGGGATGATCCCCTTCGGAGATCATGTCGTGTTCAGTTTGGGCGGGTACTTGAACGTGGGGTACTGCCTGATCGGGTGCAGTCTCTTCAACTTCGCGGCCCGAATGGTGGAGTCAGAGGTCCGGGTCAACGCCTGGCATGCCAACGCGATGGGACGAGCTCTCTTTCACCTCAACGCCATCGCCGAGGTGGCCGACCTGCCCGGGATCGATGCCTACGCCGGGATGGTAGCGGGGCCGAACTATTACAACGTTCGGATCGACCTCGATGAACAGGGGGCGACGGGGTTCCGGGGACAGGGGATCTCGCTGTTGATCGGTCCCACGGCCGGGGCGCGGTACACCCTTTCGGGGCAATCGGGGTTCTTCGTGTACGGCGAGTGGCGGTGGCTCTTGGAGTTCGGGTCCCAGGAGTTTGTCGTGACCGACGGCCGAGGAGAGGTGATCTCCTACAATACCCTGATTCGCCGAGGCGGCCGGCAGACCGCGGTGGGGATCGGGTTTCGGTTCTAGTCTCTTAGCCAGACCCGTGGGAAGAGCACCGGAGCCCTGCCGCCTCCGGCGCAGGTTTTCGCCGAGTTTGCAAGAGAGCGTGGGAGGTGGAGTAGGTCTCGAAGATGGCGGCTCTCGACGTAAGAACGTTTGGTGTGCGGTGTCGGGAGGCGGCAGGGCTCCAAGAACGCGATCCTATTAGCCGAGGCGGATCACCGGAGCTCGTGCCGACGCGAGAGGTTCGCCGAAGAGGAGCGCCGCTGAGAGGTGCTCCAGGCGTGGGTGCTGGGCGGGATCGAGATGGGGCGCGAGGGCGGAGACGTCGATGAGGCGCAGGCCGAGCTGGGCGGCGATGACCCGAGCGGCGGGGTCCACCGAAGTGGCCGGGGTCCGGTGATGGTCGGCGATCTCGTCGAGAGACGTGGGGATGCGCCATTGAATCCGCTCGGTCAGGACGTGGAGGGCGGCGGCGATGCGACGGGAGCCGAGGACCTCTCGGAAGTTGGCTTCCTGGACTCGGGCCCAGAGGTGGTGGGCGGTCTCGAGGAGCTCTGAGGCCCGGGGGGCGTCCTCCAAAGCCCGGATTAATCGAGCCAGAGAGGGGTGAACTCGTAGGGCCGCCAGTTGGGTGCTCCCTCGGCGGTGACGGTCGTCGAGGACGACGGCGAAGTGCTCCCGCACGGCCTGGTTGATCTCCCGGGTGCGACGGTGGACCTCGTCGAACCCCACGGGGTGGCCCAGGAGGCGGTCTCGGAGGAGTTGGCGATCCGAGGCGCCGCGGTACACCACCAGGGCTTCCTTGGCGTTCTCTAAAATGCCCCGGAGGCGAGTGAGGGTCTTCAGGCTCTCGATCCACCGTTCTTCGGCGGCGTAGACCTGGGAGAGGGCGTCGAGGATGTAGGGGTTGCCGAGATCCCGGTCGAGGGCGCCGAGGAGCATGGAGGCCACCGGCGCCTGGGGGCCGGTGATCGTCATCATCGAGAGGGCGGCGCTGCGCAAGAACTCGGCCTCGTCGTGGTGATCCGAGGTCTCGACGAAGGCTTCCAGGAAGAAGAGGGTGGCCAGGGCCGGCTGACGGCGATGACGAGCGACCTGTCCCAGCGCGTAGAGCCGGTGAGGATCGTCTGCCATGGTGGCGTCGGTGGCGGTTTGTCCGGCCGTGGTCAACCACTGGTGGGCGGCGTCGAGATCGTCACCGAGGAGGTAGAGGTAGCCCAGGGAGGTGGAGCAGCGCAGCCGGTCGGCGGGCTCTCTCAGGCTGCCCCAGAGCATGCGAAGGTAGCCGATGGCGTCGTCGAATCGGCCGGCCTGCAGGAGGCGGTCGACCCGTTCGGCGATCCAATCGGTCCGGTCGATGACTTCTGCGTGATCCCTGTGGTCGGCGTTATTCATCGTGGAGAAGATCCGAAGGGAAGCAGAGCAATAGAAGCGCTACAGGTTGAATTTCGGGGGGGAGTGGTTTATTTCCTGGCTTCGGGACCATTGCCCAGGGGAATCCCATGCTCTCCCATCTGATCATCCGTAATTTCGCCATCATCGAAGCGCTGGAGATCCCTCTTCATCGAGGGTTTACGGTGCTCACCGGGGAGACCGGCGCCGGGAAGTCGATCATCATCGACGCCCTGAACCTCCTCCTGGGGGGCCGAGCCACCACGGAGGTGATCCGGACCGACGAGGAGGAGGCCGTGGTGGAGGGGATCTTCGAGCCTCGGGGGCGAGCGGCGGCTCGCCTGCAGAAGACCCTGCAGGAGCGGGGGATCGAGTACGAAGGACAACTGGTGGTGCGGCGGATCGTGAGCCGTTCGGGGCGAAATAAGGTCTTCTTGAACGGGAGCCTTGCCACGGTGAGCGCCCTGGGGGAGCTGACCCGGGATCTGGTGGATATCAGCGGTCAGCACGAGCATTACAGCCTGGTTCGGGTAGAGAAACAGATCGAGCTCCTCGACGGGTTCGCCGAGGTCGACGGCGACCTGGAGAAGATGGCGAAGGTCTACGAAGCGGTGCGGGCCTTAGAGGAGGAGCTGGAGTCCTTAAAGGCCGACGATCGGCAGCGCCTGCATCGAGTGGACTTCTTGGGGTATCAGTTGGGGGAGATCGACGCCGCCGAGTTGGTAGTCGGCGAAGAGGAGGAGCACGAAGCGGATCTGGAGCGGGCCAAGCACGCCGAGAAGATCGATCGGAGCCTCTCCGGGGCGGTGCGAGAGCTCTACGAAGCCGACGGTGCTGCTGTGGAGCGGGTGGGAGAGGCCCTGGGGATGCTGCAGAAGGTAGCGGCCATCGATCCCGCGCTGGAGGAGGCCTGTCGCCGCCTGGAGGAGGCCCAAATCGTGGTGGAGGAGGTGGCCCGGGATCTTCAGGAGCAGCGGGCCGAAGTGGACACCGATCCCGGCCGCCTCGACGAGCTGATCGAGCGGCTGGAGGTGATCAAGAAGTTGCGGAGAAAGCACGGGAGCACCATCGAGGAGATCCTGGAGAACGCCGAGGAGATGCGTCGGGAGCTGAACCTCTTGGAGAACGCCGAGGAGCACACCGCCCAGCTCCAAGAGAAGCTCGCCGAGGCTCGACGGGGCGCCTGGGAGGTGGCCTGCGGGTTGAGCGAGAAGCGCCGGGCCGCCGCCGAAGAGCTCCAGGAGAAGGTGGAGGCCGAGCTGGCGGATCTGAATATGGCGCGGGCCCGGTTCGTGATCGACTTCGGAGACGAGCGTCCCAAGAAGGGCGCACCGGAGGCGTCGCGGTTGACCCGGCGGGGCGTGGATCAGGTGGAGTTCCTGCTGGCGGCCAACGTGGGAGAAGAGCCTCGGGGCCTGGCTCGGATCGCCAGCGGCGGGGAGCTGTCTCGGATCATGCTGGCGATCAAGAGCGTCCTCGTCGATGGGGACGCCACGGCGACCTATATCTTCGATGAGGTGGACACCGGGATCGGCGGGACCACGGCGGAGCTGATCGGGGAGAAGCTGCGGACCACGGCGGCGAACCATCAGGTGTTGTGCATCACTCACCTGGCGTCCATCGCGTCCCAGAGCGACCACCACTATCTGGTGGAGAAGCAGCTCGTCGGCGATCGGACCCAGTCCACGATCCGGCCTCTGACGCCGGAGGAGCGAGTGGAAGCGCTGGCAGAGATGCTCAGCGGGACCCGGGTGACTCAGAGCACCCGGGACGCGGCCCGGGAGCTCCTGGAGCTCTCCCAGGGAGGGTGAGGAAAGAATTTTTAGATCCGATTGTGTTCTCTTTCGTTGAAGAGGGGTGACGACCCGATGACTCCCTTTTTTATCCGGCAGGGCCGGCCAGGAGGACACAATGCAAATCGAACTTCGACTCTTGGTGTATGCTTCAGTGGTGGCCACCATTGCGGGCGCCTTCTTCTTTTATGCCTTTCATTCGCAGCGGATGAAGTCGATCGTCCCGACGGAGGTGACCGTGATGGAGGCGCCTCCGAGCCCGGAGAAGCCGCCGGTGATCTACGTGGCGGACGAGAGCCCGGCGCCGCCAGCGACCCGGGAGGATGTGGAGGTGCGGCGACGGTCGGTGACCTTTGATGAAGCGTTGGCCGACGTGGAGCGCTTCTACTATGAGCGCCGGGAGCGGACGGGGAGTGACGACATGGTGCGCCCCAATGCTCGAACGTTGAGCAGCATCTTTATCGAGCTGGAGCATCCTGTAGTCGAGCGAAATCTGCGGCAGGAGGACCCCGAGCCGCAGATACTATGGCGGGATCCGCCGCGTCGGCGGTTGTGGACGCGGTGAGGATTCTCTACTCTATCGGTGAGCGTCGTTTGTATGCCCGTGAATTCGTGACCGCCCACCGACCTGAATCATGCCTTCGGAACGTCGAAAGGTAGCCAACCGGACCTTGACCTACTTTCAGAGGTTGTTGTGGGTCTATGTGTTAGCCGGGGCGCTGGTGTCGACCTGGGGAGCGATCGTGGTCGCCCTGGCGTTTGAGCTGTGGTGGAGCGATGAACCGGCGACGGCGGCGTCGCTGGTGGTGCCAGCCTGGGGGCAGCGCGGGAACAATCTGATCCTCTTTGTGCATCTCGTGACGGCGATCCCGCCTCTGCTGATCGGACCCTTTCTCTTTCTGAGGGGATTGTTGCGATCGAAGAGGTTCCGGTTTCTGCATCGGTGGTTGGGTACGATCTATGTGTTTGCGATCTTCGCGAGCACGATCACCGGCGGGATCCTGGCGACGCTGAATCGGTTTGGACCCGTGGCGCAGTGGGGGTTTGGGATGCTGGCGGTGGCCTGGTTTGTGACCACCTACTATGCGTACCGAACGGCCCGGGAGAAGAACTTCGTACGCCATCGGGAGTGGATGATCCGGAGCTTCGCCGTGACGCTGGCGGTGGTAGCGTTTCGGCTTTTGCCGAACCCGGAGGCGTATACGATGGATCAGTGGTATCCGGTGAAGACCTGGCTGTGCTGGGTGCCGAACCTGATCCTGGCAGAGTGCTACATCCGGATCACCACATTCCGGGGACAGCTCCGGCGGTTCAAGTGGTTGGGGTGACGGGCAGGCGGTGAGCCTGCATGTCCCAGATCTTTTGTGGGGAGGAGGAGAAGGGGTCGTCGGAGAGGGCGATGATGGCGGCCCTATGTCCTGGAGTCAGGGATCCGAAGTCCTCCTCGAGGTGGGCGGCGAAGGCGGCGCCCTCGGTGTAGGCCTGCAGGGCCTCGGAGACGGTCAGGGCCTCTTCAGGGCGGAAGGGGACGCCGTCGGCACCCTGTCGTGAGACGGCGGTGGCGATGCCGTGCCAGGGGTTGATGTCGTCGATGGGGTAGTCGCTGCCGCCGGCGAGGACGGCGGGGAGGAGGCGGCGATAGGCGAAGAGGCGGTCCAATTGGTGGGGGTGGAGACGGCGGGCCGCCCAGGGGGCGTCGGAGCGGAGGTGGATGGGTTGGATGCTGGCGATCACCTGGAGGGCGGCGAACCGGGGGGCGTCATCGGGGGCCACGATCTGGGCGTGCTCCAGGCGAGGGCGGAGGGCTTCTCGGAGAGAGGCCGGGGCGGCGGCGAAGGCGTCGAGGACCTCTCGGGCGGCGGCGTCGCCGATGGCGTGGACGGCGACCTGCCATCCCCGTTTCATCAACGCCGGGATGCGTCTCTTCAACGCCCCCTCTTCGTAGAGGCGGAGGCCGCGGCCGCCGGTGCGGTAGTCTTCGAGGAGGTGGGCGCCGGCGGAGCCCATGGCCCCGTCGGCGAAGAATTTGATGCCCCCGACGCGCAGCCCTGACGCGCCGGGGACGACGAGCCCCGGGGTGGTACGGTCCAGGAACGTCTCGAGGTCCCGATCTTCGGCGTCGACCAGGGCGTCCACGAAGACGTCGGTGTCGGCGTCCCGGGCCAGGGAGGTCAGCATGGAGACCCGATCGGTGGGGCAGAAGGCCAGGGTGCAGAAGGCCACGCCGTGGCTGCGGAGGGTCGAAAGGGTCCGTTTGCAGACCAGGCGATCCTCTGCTTCTGTGGGGTGGGGGACCCTCTCCAGGAGGGGCTCCATGGCGGCGTCGACGAGGCGGCCCGTGAGGGTGCCGTCAGGGGCCCGCTCCACGAGGCCCCCCGGGGTGGGGTGGTACCGAGAGAGGAAGTCCGTCTGGTTCAGGGCGGCCGTGTTGACCCAGAGGGCGTGGCCGTCGACCCGGCGAAGGCAGACGGGGGTGTCGGGAAAGAGGGCGTCCAGCCTGGCGAGCGTGAGGGGCCGGTCGGGCTGGAAGTGGTGCTCGTCCCAGTTGTGGCCGAAGATCCACCCCGACGGGCCCGGGGACTGGTCCTGTAGGGTGTCGAGGAGGGCACCTGCGTGGAGGCCTCGGAGGTCCACGGAGCCGCTTCTCAGGCCCAGGCCCCAGAGGTGGATATGGGCCTCTCCGAGGGCCGGGAAGAGACAGGCGCCGTCGGGTCGGAGGACGGGATCCCGGGACGTGGCGCCGGCCCGGGCGTCGTCACCGGTGGCGACCACTCGCCCCTGGCGCACCAGGAGGGCGTCGGTGGTGTCACCGGCGGCGTTCAAGTAGATGTGGGGGTGGAAGATCAGCATCGGGCGCAGTACAACAGAGGTTGGCCGCGGTGGCAATGGTGTCGCCGGGGCCGACCTTACTCTCCATGAGGGCCTTATGATCATCGATATGCACGTGCACCTGGTGGGGATGAACCGGGCCAACGGGTGTTTCATAAGCCCCCGGTTGTCGTCGGGGTTGATGTACCACCTGCTCTCCTGGGAGCTGGGGATGACCGGGGTGGGCAAGGAGGACTGGGACCTGGCCTATCGGGATCAGGTGGTGGCCTGGGCCGACGAGAGCGAGCTCGACGGGGTCGGGATCCTGGCGTTCGACGCGGTCTACGATGAGCTGGGGCATTTTGATCACGACCGCACTCAGTATTACGTGTCCAACGACTACTGCTTCTCGGTGTGCGAGTACTCGGAGAAGCTCTTTCCCATCGCGTCGGTGAACCCCTGGCGGCGGGACGCCATGGACGAGCTGGAGCGGGTCAGCGAGATGGGGGCCGTGGCGCTGAAGCTGATCCCCAACAGTCATGGTGTGGATCCGTCGGATCCCCGGTTTGGGCGGTTCTGGCAGCGGGCAGCCGATCTGGGCCTGCCTCTGGTGAGCCACACCTCCTTTGAGCACACGATCCCGGCGCTGGAGCAGGCCTATGGCAAACCGGAGCGGCTGAAGTTGCCGCTGGAGAGCGGCATGACCGTGATCGCCGCCCACTGCGCGGGAAGTGGGGTGGCGCACCCCTTTCAGGAGGACTTCGGGACCTGGCGGGCGATGCTCGACGACTATCCGAACCTGTGGGGAGACATCTCGGCGATGGCGTCGGTGTCACGGTTTCCGTACATCCACCGGGTGTTGGCCGACGAGGAGGCCCGGCGCCGGGTGTGTCTGGGGAGCGACTTTCCGGTGCCTGTGTCGCCCATGGTGTTCAGCCCTCAGCTGGGGTGGCAGAAGGCCCGGGAACTGGGGCAAATCACCAACCCCTTCCAGCAGAATCTGGAGGTGTTTCGGGCCCTGGGGGTGGAGGAGGACGTCATGCGTCGGGCGGCGGAGCTCCTGCGCCTTCCCGAGTCGGTGGAGCGATGAAACCGGTACTCACGGCGTTGACCATCGCCGGGACAGACCCGAGCGGCGGGGCCGGAGTGCCTGTGGACCTGCAGGTGTTTCGGGACTTCGGGGTCCACGGGCTCTCGGCGATCACGGCGGTGGTGTGGCAGAACACCCAGGGGGTCCGGGGGTATCGAGCCCTGGAGGCCGGGGTGCTGAAGGCCCAGTTGGAGGCGATCGGGGAGGATCTCCCTGTGGGTGGCGTGAAGATCGGGATGGTGCCTACCGAGGCGCTGCTGGAGGAGATCGCGGCGTTTCTGGGAGCCTTCGACGATGGAGCCGATGCCGACGGAGCCGATGCCGACGGGATGCCAGTGGTCTTCGACCCCGTGATGGCCGAGGGCTCCGGAGTGAAGAGCCTCGCCGACGAGGGGGCCAGCCGGTGGATGCCGGGCCTGAAGCGATCCGTGGGGTTGATCACTCCCAACGCCGACGAGGCTCGGCGTCTGGCGGGAGACGGGCCGGAGACCCCGGTAGAGCTCGTGGAAGAGCTCCTGGCTCAGGGGTGGCGACGGGTTTTGTTGAAAGGGGGGCATCTGGAGCGCCAGGGCGATGAGGTCGTGGACTGGTACGGGGACGGGGAGGGGGTGATGGAGCTGCCCGGGTATCCGGCGGTTCCAGTGGACGTCCGGGGGACGGGATGCCAGCTCTCGAGCGCGATCGTAGCGTCCCGGGTGGGGGGGGCCTCCTGGGTGGGGGCCGTGGAGGAGGCCCGGGGCTATCTCCATGAAAAACTCCGTGGCGCCCGGAGGGTCGGGGAGGGGCGGCCCATCGTGGTGCGGTAGAGGCGTGTATGATCCACGTTGATCGGTTGGCCCGCAGCCCGCAGCGGGCCTTGGCCCGCGAGGACCCTCGGGCGTAGCCCGACTCGCCGAGCCTCGTGGCCTTGGCCCGCAGCCCGCAGCGGGCCTTGGCCCGCG
>SKON01000006.1 GCA_007120035.1 Myxococcales bacterium | reverse complement strand
CTTCTTCACCGGGTCCGTGGAGACCGGCCGGAAGGTGATGGCGGCGGCGGCGAAGAAGCCGATCCCCGTGGAGCTGGAGCTCGGTGGTAAGGACGCGATGATCGTCTGCCATGACGCCAACTTGGACCGGGCGGCGAGGGCGGCGGTGTGGGGGGCGTTTTTGAACTGTGGGCAGATGTGTATCTCCGTGGAGCGGCTCTTCGTGGTGGAGGAGATCTACGACGAATTCCTGGCGAAGGTACGGGCCGAGATCGCGGCGATTCGAGTGGGGCCGCCGGGAGAGGGCAACGACATGGGGCCCCTGACGTTCTCCAAGCAGATCGACACCGTGGAGGCTCACCTGAAGCAGGCCGAGGAGAAGGGGGCGAACATCGACATGGGGGGCCGTGCCAAGGAGGGGCCGGGGCAGTTCTTCGAGCCCACCCTGGTGTTGGACGTCACGGAGGACATGGACATCTACGCCGAGGAGACCTTCGGGCCCGTGCTCCCCGTGATCCGGGTCCGCGATGAGGAGGAGGCGATTCAGATGGCCAATCGCCATAAGTTCGGGCTCACGGGGAGCGTGTGGACCCGAGACCGGGAGCGGGGAATTGAGCTGGCGAGCCGAATGGAGAGCGGGCAGTGCTCGGTGAACGATCTGGTGTTGTCCGTGGGGAACCCGGCGCTGCCCTTTGGTGGGGTGAAGCAGAGTGGGTTCGGGCGGTATCACGGGCCGGAAGGGCTCTACTCGTTCACCCATCAGAAGGCGATCATGGTGGCCGCCGGCCGGCTGGGCGTGGAGCCCTTCTGGTTCCCCTACGCCGGGAAGTATCCGCCCATGTTGGAGGCCTTCGAGGGGCTCCTGGGCGGGAAGATGGTGACGGCCATGAAGAACCTGGCGCAGCTGGTGTGGATGACCAGCCGGGGTCGCAAGTGAGACGTCTGGTCAGACGTCGAGAAGGCTGCCTGTGGGTGTCCTTGGGGGTGCTCGTGGTGTTCCTGGCGGGCTGTCGCAACGACGCCGAAGCCGAAGCCGACGTCGGCGTGGCGGAAGAGGAAGAAGTGGACGTGGGGGAGAGCTTCGAGCCCTTTGAGCGGCCGGCAGAGCTCTCCGGGGAGGGCCGGTGGATCCCGGGGGATCTGCACGTCCACTCGTCGGGGGCTTCCAACGACACGCCCCGGCATAGCACGCCGGAGCGGGTCCGGGTGGTCGGTGAGGAGCGGGGGTTGGAGTTCGTGGTGCTCACGGATCATAGCAACTCCACGGGGAGCGATCCCTGGACGTTGGAGGAAGACCCGGCGCTCTACAACCAGGGGCCGGAGTTTCCCCACTGGGATCGAGTGGCGGGCCTCTCGGACGAGACCTTTCTGCTGGTGCAGGGCAATGAGTTGAGCCCCGTGCACTCGTCGACGGCGCTGCCCACGGGGCATATCGGGTGCATCCCGCGGTCGCTGACGAACTTCAACCCGAACATCGCGTTCGTGGACCGGCCTCGGGGAGAGGTCACCGGCGGGGAGGCGCTGGAGCAGGCCATCGCGGTGAATTGCTTCTCCATCTTGAATCACCCCTACGGGACGGCCTGGATCTCCTATGATTGGACGTCTTACGACTACCACGCCATGGAGGTGTGGAACGGAGGGCTGTGGTTCAGCCTCTTCGATGAGCGGGGGCTGAAAGCCTGGGGGTGCGATCTGAGTCAGGGACGGCGGGTGACCCCCGTAGGGGGCAGCGACAACCACGACGTGGAGTCCGAGCCGCCCGGGGAGCTCTTGCGGCCGGCCATGGGGGTGCCGACGACCTGGGTGTGGGCGCCGGGGCTGGACTGGGATCAGATCGTCGCCGGGTTGGAGGTTGGCGAGGTGTCGATCAGCGACACCGGGACGCCTCTGGACATCGACGTCTTCGACGGAGAGGGGCGGTGGCTGGCGATGGCCGGCGGCGACGTGGAAGGCGGAGACGTGACCGTGCGGTTGCGGGGGGCGAGGATGGCCGATGGGCCATCGGAGGCGCGGAACCTGAAGTTGTACCGGCAGCCCGCCGGGGTCTGCGAGGACACCCGGTCCGAGGGGCAGATCCGGGTGCCTGAGCCGAACTGGGAGGTCCTGCGGTCCGTGCCCGTGGTGGTGGGGGCTAGCTTTGATGAGCAGTGGGAAGTGACTCTGGAGGCCGGAGACGTGATCTTCGCGATGGTCGTGCCCGACGAGATCGGCTCCGAGCAGGACGTGTCGATCTCAGGGCCCGTGTACGTGGGCTGGGAGTAGAGTCAGAAGACCTCGCAGGTGGCCGAGGAGGCGCAGTCCGTGGAGCAGTCCCCCGTGGGGCATCCCAGGGAGCAGTCGGCCTGGCCCCGGCAGGTCATGGAGCAGTCGCCGCCCCGGCAGTCGAAGTCGCAGGTGGAGCGGTCTTCACAGGTCAGGGCGCAGCCGCCGCCGTCGCAGGAGAAGATGCACGAGGCGTCGTCCAGGCACTGCCGGGCGCAGTCGCCCTGATTGCAGGACCAGGTGCATTGCTGGCTGCCCACGCAGGAGTCATCGCCGTCGAAGATCTCCGGGCAGCCCGTGAGGAGGAAGGCGGCGATCAGCAGCGAGTAGGTGGCCAGGAGGCGGAGAGAAGACATGGCAGGCATCCCAAAAGAGTTCATTGGCAGCAGCGCGGGAGTTAGATCGATGAGTGTGCACACCTGTGGTGGAACCTCCAGCAGAATCTCGTGGGGACTGATAGTCCTGGGGCTGGCTGGGCTGATGGGGTTGATGGGGTTGATGGGGTGCGGTTCAGCGACGGCCCAGGTGCCGGCCGACGAGGTGCCGGACGACGAGGTGGGGCCCACGGAGCTCGAGGAGTTCGTGGAGAGCGAGGAGGTGTTTCGGGTGGGCCGGGACGGGGAGGCCGTGGACCTGGACCGGTACTTCTATGGGGCCTTGCAGTACCGTGCCGAGCAGGCACAGGAGGCGATGGCCGAGGAGATCTCGGCCTGTCTGGAAACGCTGGGCCCGCCGACGGCCCTGCGCGAGATCGCCTTCGAGGCGGCTCGCCGCGGCTCTGCGGAGCCCTTTGAGGTGCGGGACGTGAGGATCCGGGGTGGGGAAGGGGCCTGTGCTCAGGAGGTGGCCGAGGCCTTCGTGGAGGTCGTCGGTGGGACTCCGATGGATGGGTATGACTCGTACGTGGTGGCGTTGGTGATGCGCCCGGCGCCGGTGTTCGCCTGTGACGAGGAGGGGGTCCACTGCGCGCAGGTGAGCGGCGACTGGCCCGAGGAGGCCGAGGTGCCCGGGGAGGCGTGCCCCGAGGAGGTGGAGCAGGCATTCGACGCCTGGACGCGAGCCCGGGCGGTGGGGTGTTTTTCGCCCCGAACCCTGGAGGCCCAGCCCGACTGGGATGACCGGTTCAATGGGCGGGCCCTGGTGTTGAGCGAGCTCTGGGTGGTGAACGGAGCGGCGGTGGTGCTCGCCAGACCCAGCGTGGAGTGGGTGATGCCCGTGGCCCGATGCCTGACGGCGGAGCCCGAGGCGCTGGAGCTGCCCGAGGTGGAGGGGCTGACCTGCCGCAGCGATCTGCGCAACCGAGGGGTGACCTACGGGGAGTTTCCGGTGTTCACCTTTGTGGAGGGGGCTCTGGAAGCCCCGTGAGGTTGTCCTACTCTTCGTAGCTACCGAACTCGAGGAGCTCCACGTCGATGACGAGCATCTCGGCGGGCCAGTTCACCATGACTTCACAGGAGGCGAGGTCTTCGGGGATCCAGAAGCGCCGCTTCTCGCCGAGGGCCATGAGGCTGAGGCCTTCGAGCAATCCTGGCATCATCCCGGACAAGGGATACATAAACTGATGGTTGCTGGCTTCGAGGGTGGTGGTGAAGAGGCGACCGTCAGTGGTCCAACCGGTGAAGATGACAATGGCGTAGCCATTCTCCGTGGGGTGTCCCTCGCTGTGGCCCACCTCGAGGACCTTGGAGGCCAGACCGGACTCGGTGAACTCCGCGTCGTCCGGGGGGCTGGCGACGTCAGCCGGGGCGAGTAGGGGGGCAGGGTCCGGATAGAGCTCTTGGAAGTCCTGAACGATGAAGTCGCTGACGCGGAGGGGCTGGCCGGCCTCGACGTCGTTGAGGAGAGGGGTGTGGAGATAGAGTTCCCGATCGGACCAGGGCACGTAGAAGTCAGAAGCCTCCGCTTGATGGATCTCGGACTCCTCGATGATGGCGGCGTCGATGGTGGATCCGGCGGGGATCGGCTGGGTGGTCACGGCGACGAGTTCGGTCTCATCGGACCAGAGGTTCGGGTTGTGTCGCATCTGTTGTGAGAAGACGTGGTAGCTCAGGGCGACGGCCATGAGCAAGGCCCTGTCGGGGGGCTCTATCTCATAGGTGTGGAGCCCCTCGGCGCGGCGTGGGGTGAGCTGGGCCGAGAAGCCTTCGAGGAGATGCTTTCCTTGGATGCGGGTGTCGGCGAAAAAGCCTGCCAGGGCCTCGTCGATGGCGTCGAGGACCTCGGCGTCGCCGCTGAAGGTCACCGTGAGGGAGGTGCCCAGGCTGAGGAGGAGCCCGTTAGGGGTGGGCAGCTCGATGGTGTCGACCGGTGGGAGATCTTCACCGAAGACCGCGAAAAGGGTGGAGGGGGAGCGGTCCTCTACCTCGGCGAGGAGGCGCCGGAGGCGCTCGTTGGCGCGCTCCGAGAGGCCGCGGTCTTCACCGAAGGCGTCGAGGGTGAGGCTTAAGGCCACGCCTCGGTGGGGAGACTCCAGGGGCAGGATGTAGATGTGGGGATCAAAGAGGGGGTGGGATCTGAACTCTTCCATTTGCTCGGCAGAGAAGAGGAAGGATTCACCATCTCCAAAGAAACCGTCAAGATCCATGTCCGGCTGGTTGAGTTGCGTGACGTCGTTGAGGGGAAGCTCATAGACGGTGCCAGCAGGGGTGTCGATGGTGTCGAAGTCGCCGCTGAACTCGATATCTCCGAAGGCCAGGACCGTAGCCTCCAGCAAGCTGTTTCCGCCGCCGACTACGGTGTGGAGATCCATGGCGTCGAAGCCGAGGCGGGACGCCAAGAAGTCGTTGAGATCGTCGCGCAGGCCCTGGGCGGTGCCCGGGCTCCCGGGAGAGAGGACATCGTCATCCACAGAGAGGAGCAAGGACTCCAGGCTCTCCCAGTTGTCAGGTCCCGAGGCGATCATGACGCCGATGGAGTCGGCGGGAAGGTAGGGGGCGGCGGCGTCCAGCGCCTCCAGAGGGGTCATCGAGGGTGCTCGGTCGGTCTCCTCAGCCCGCGGCTCCGGGGCGGTGGAGCAGGCGGCGAGGACGACGGCCGAGACGGTAAGGAGGAAGGTGCGGGAGAGCATGACGAGATCCTTGGTACGGCCCAGAGAAATGTGTAGAGAGATGGTTACTGGGGAAGGAGGGGGCAAGTCAATCGTGGAGGGGGCCTACTGACCCTGGGAGGGGTCGCGGGACTCCACGTCGGGGTCGAAGACGCCGCCGGCCAGGTAGTAGGCGGCTCGCCAGGTGTGGAAGGCGACGCGGTCGGTCCAGTGGAGGGCCCGGAGGAGGCGGTCGATCTCGGTGGGGGGGCGGTCGCCGCGGGCGCCGGCCTCCAGGAGGCTGTGGCGCTGGCGTTTGCGCTCTTCGGCGAGTCGGGTGGAGAGGGTGGCCAGCTCGGCGACGGTCTCCTCTGTGGGCTCTTCGGCGTCCTCCAGGATCTGATCCAGGATCTGGTAGGCCCGGGAGAGGGCGGCGTGGGTGCGGATCAGGGTGAGGATCGCCGGGTCGACCGAGAGGCTTCGCTGGAGTCGCTCCAGGTGGTCCAGGGTGTGGAGGACGCTCAGATGACGAGCGTAGTCGGCCTTCTGGTCGGGGTCGGTGCGGACCTGGTCGAGGAACTCCCGGGTGCTGAGCAGCCCGAGGTCGATGGCGTCGACGTCGGCACGGTGCCGCTCGAGCTCCGCCGGGGTGGAGAGGCCGAGCCTCGCCAGGCGCCGGACGCCCTGGAAGATCTCCTCGTTGGTCTTGGAGGCGGCCTCGATGGCGACGGCCGGGATAGAGGCGGCGTTCTTATCGAGGCCGGCGGCGTACCGGGGCTCCGTGCCGGGGATGATGCGGAAGACCAGGTTGGAGAAGGGTTCCAGCGCCGGGAGGAGGACGGCGACGCCGAGGATCTTGAAACAGGTGTGGAAGATGGCGATCGCCGTGGCGTAGGCCAGGATGTGGCCGGCGTCCTCCCAGGCGTCGTAGGCCCACAAAAAGAGGGGCAGGACTGCCAGGGCAAGGATGGCGGTGATCAGGTTGAAGAGGATGTGGGCCAGGGCGGTGCGTTTGGCGGCCAGGGAGCCGCCGATGGCGGCGATGGCGGCGGTGATGGTGGTGCCCACGGACTGGCCGATGACCAGGGCGGCGGCCTGGGCCAGGTCGATGGCGCCCGAATGGAGCGCCGTCAGGGTGGTGGCGATGGCGGCGCTGGAGGACTGCATCAGGACGGTCATCACGATGCCGACTCCGACGAGGATCAGCTGGCCGATCAGGCCCTCACCGCTGATGCCGCTGAGATCGATGTCGTCGGCCAGGCCGGACATGCCGACCTGGAGGATGTCGATGCCGATGAAGATCAGGCCGAAGCCGGCCAGGGCGGCGCCGAAGTGGGCGGTGCGGCCCTTGAGCAGGAGGTTCGCCAGGGCGCCGACGCCCACCAGGGGCAGAGCGAAGGCGTTGATGTTGATCTTGAAGCCCACGATGGCCACCAGCCAGGAGGTAGCCGTGGTGCCCAGGTTAGCGCCGAAGATCACGCCCACGGCCTGGGTGAAGGTCAGGAGCCCGGCGCTGACGAATCCGATGCTGGCCAGGGTGGTAGCGCTCGAGGATTGGACCAGGGCGGTGAAGATCGTGCCCGTGGCGACGGAGGAGAACTTGCCGCTGGTGAACCGGGCCAGGAGCACCCGGAGGGCGTCCCCGGCGGCGTCTCGGAGGTTGTCGCTGAGGAGCTTCATGCCGAGGAGGAAGACCCCGATCCCCCCGAGGATGGTGAAGGCGATTTCCATGGAGCTGGTGTTCAGAGAGGTTCGGAGAGGACTCGGCGGAGGCGGACCTGTCCGAAGACGTTGAGGGTGAAGAAGTCGTCGGTGCGGACCTGTCCGGTGGCGGGCACGGGTGCGGGCTCCTCGTCGCCTTCCCAGGTGAAGGGATCCCACTCGATGAGCTCCGCTTCGCCTTCGATGGTGGCTTCCGAGACCTGGCCGTCGAAGAAGGAGGTCCCGTCGGTGACGCACTCGTCGCCGATGTCTTTGCGGAGGGAGAGCACGGAGCCGGAGTGGAGGGCGAAGACGAGCTGCTCCAGGTCTTCATCGTGGCAGGGGTACCCGTCCATCCACCAGGTGCCGCTGAGGTCGAAGCCACGGGGCTCCGTGGCCGTGGGGTTGAGGTCCGGGGAGACCCGTCGCATCAGGGCCTGGTCGCCGGCGATGTCGAGGAGGACGCTGTGCTCGTCGCGGCCGTCGGCGGTGGCGGTGGTCTGGTCGCCGGCGAGGAAGAGCGTTGTAGAGGTCCCGTGGTCCGTTGGCGAGGCGTCCCAGAAGGGCTCGCCGGGTTCGCCGCACTCGCCGCCGCGGACATAAGTGGCGGCGCCGTCTTCGACGCGAATCATCCGGGGGGCCAGGGAGCCCTCGCAGAAGAGCTGCTCGACGACCCAGTCACCGTCGAGGTCGGGGAACTCCAGAGGGCCGTCGCCGGAGCAGGCGTAGGTAGCCAGGGCGACGACGGTGACGACAAAGACGGAGAGGCCGGGTAGGGTGGAGAGAGGAACGGGAGACTTCATAGTGGTTCAGGGGCTCCGGGGACCAACGCTCACCCCGGACTCTACCAGAGGACTACTCTTCTCGCACCATCGCGACGGCGAAGAACCCGTCGGCGTCGTGATCCCGGGGGTTGACGACGAGGGCCCCGTCGTCGTCGAAGTAGCCGGTGGTGGCGAGGGCCTCGGGGACCTCTCGGCGTTGGAACTCGGAGCGCTCCGCCAGAAATCGGGCGATCTGCTCGGGCCCCTCTTCGGTGGTGAAGGTGCAGACGCTGTAGACGAGGACGCCGCCGGGGCGGACTCGCTGGGCCGCTTCGTCGAGCAGGCTCCGCTGTAAGACGCCGAGCTTGCGGACGTCCTCCACGGAGCGGCGCCACCGGGTCTCGGGGTGTCGGCGGATCACGCCGAGGCCTGAGCAGGGCGCGTCGAGGATGACCAAGTCGAAGCCTGTGTACTGGTCGTCCTGGGGCAGGTCCTCGAGCTTGGCCAGCTCGGGCTGGATCTGCTTTGCGAGGGGAGTCCCGGCGATGGTCTGCCGCAGGTGTTTCAGCTTCGATGCCTGGGGGTCGACGGCGACCACTCGGGCGTCGGGGCCGGCGAGTTTGGCGAGGTGCATGGCCTTACCGCCGAGGCCGGCGCAGGCGTCGAGGATTCGGGCGCCTTCGTCGGGGGAAGAGAGGTGGCCGACGAGCTGAGCGCCGATGTCTTGAACGGTCCACTCCTTGCGCTCCAGGAGGTCCTCGAGCTCATCGGTCATGTGGTCGGCCCGATAGCAGCCGGGGACGTCTGGGATTTCCTCGACGCCCTCGGGGAGCTCCGAGGGGTCCTCCCCGAGGGCCCGGAAGTAGAGGGGCGCCCGGGCGTTGAAGGAGTCGGCCATTTCCATGGCCTCGTCAAACCCGATGTCTTCGATCATTCGCCGGGCGATCCAGTCCGGCAGGGAGTGTCGCACCCCGAGGTGCACCACGGCGCTCTCTTCGGGATCGATCTGCTTCCAGGGCTCCCAGAAGTGCTTCTTTCGGAGCATCGCCCGGAGCACACCGTTGACGAACCCGCTTGCGCCTCGGCCCATCTGGGCTTTGACGTTCTCCACGGCCTCGTGGACCACGGCGTGGTCGGGGACTCGGTCGAGGAAGAGGAGCTGGTAGGCAGCGATCCGGAGGGTCAAGAGGACGGGGACGTCGAGCTTGTCGAGGCGTCGGTTCACGAACCGGCGCAAGACCTCGTCGATGGTCCGCTGACGAGCCAGGGTCCCGTAGAGAATTTCGGTGGCCAGGTTTCGATCTCGGGAGCCGAGTTCGGCGCGGTCGAGCTTCGAAGACAGGGCGATATGGCTGTACGCTCCATCCGTGTGGACACGCTTCAGGACGTCGTAAGCAAGAGAGCGTGCGGTAGTCACCAGGGTACCTCGGCGGAGCGGTGTTGAAGGGCGAACCTACCTTTACAATATATTACTTTGGGCGTTTCCGAAAGAGGTCTCCTTCCTGAAGGTCAAATCCGTTCAAAAAACTGGCCACGTCCATGGCTTTTCGCCCCGGCGCCTGGACCTCCAGGCACTTCAGGATACCTTCGCCGGTGGCGATCCACAGCTCTCCGTCGGCGGGATCGGCGCGGAGCACCCGGCCGGGCTCGTCGGGCCCTGCGTGGCCGTTGGCCTCGGAGGGTGAGAGCCGACGAGCGAGGTGGAACTTGATCCGTTCTGGCTCGTCAGGGCGCTCCAGGAAGGAAAAACAACCGGGCCAGGGGTTTAGTCCCCGGATCTGATCGGCGATCTCTCTGGCCCCGCGGCCCCACATGATCTCGCCGTCGGATTTTTTCAACATCGGGGCCCAGGAGGCCTGGTCGTCGTCCTGGGGGATCTTGGTGACGCTGTCGAGGTGGAGGAGGCGCATCACGTCGACGATCAGCTCGGCGCCCATCTCGGCGAGGCGGTCGTGGAGCTCCTGGGCGGTCTCGAGAGGGGCGATGGGGGTCTTCTGCTTGAGGATCATGGGGCCCGTGTCGAGGCCCTCGTCCATCTGCATGATCGTGACGCCCGACTCCTCCTCGCCGGCCATGATGGCGTAGTTGATGGGGGCGGCCCCGCGGTACTTGGGGAGGAGAGAGGCGTGGATGTTCAGGCAGCCGTGGCGTGGCAGGTGGAGGACGTCGGTCTTGAGGATCTGGCCGTAGGCGGCGACGACGATCACGTCGGGGGCCCACTCTTTGAGCTGGGCGACGACCTCGGGGCCCCGGGCTTTGGGGGGCTGGAAGACGGGGATGCCGGCGGCCTCGGCGGCGTCCTTCACGGGCGGTGGGGTGACTTTCTTGCCGCGGCCGGAGCGGCGGTCGGGGTTGGTGAAGACCCCGACGACCTCGTCGCGGCTCTTGATGAGAGCCTCGAGGGCGGGGACGGCGAAGTCAGGGGTTCCCATGTAGACGATCCGCAGGGGAGGGCTCATGCGTCCCCCTCGGTGTCCTCGTCGTCGTCGCCCTCTTCGAGGAGCTTCGCCAGGGCCTTCTTGTACTTCTTCAGCGCCAGGCGGCGTTTCAGGTGGCTCAGGTGGTCGAAGAAGACGACGCCGTCGAGGTGATCGATCTCGTGTTGGAGGCAGACGGCGAGGAGCTCATCGGCTTCGAGTTCGAAGGGGTTTCCGTCGCGATCGAGGGCTCGGACCTTGACCCGTGCGGAGCGCTTGACCTTCTCGTAGACCCCGGGGATCGACAGGCAGCCCTCCTCCCAGACGATGGTCCCCTCGCGCTCGATGATCTCGGGGTTGATGAAGACTCGGAGGTCGTTGACCGCTGCGCCTTCTTCACCCTCTTCACCTTCGCCGGGGCGGACGTCGATGACGGTGATCCGCTTGAGGACGCCCACCTGGGGGGCCGCGAGGCCGATGCCGGGGGCGTCGTACATGGTCTCCACCATGTCATCGACGAGCTTGCGGATCTCGTCGTCGACGACGTCCACGGGCTCGCATTTCGTCTCCAATCGCTCGTCCGGGTACAGGACGATCTCCATGACTGCCATATCGTTCTCGCTTGCTTGCTTATTTGACGGTCGATTTCAGGTAAGGCTCTCGGAGGTCAGGGTCGCCGAGGACGGCGAAGGCATCTTCCAGGGCGTCTCGGATCTCGTCGAGCTCGTCCTGGAAGCGATGAGCCACCTCGAACTCCAGGGAGCCGGGGTCGTAGAGGGCGTTGAGGCGGTGGAAGGCTTCGCGGACGGTCTGGCTCTCGGCGCCGCGGCGGACCTCGAGGATGGCGTAGTAGTCTTCGTGGCGGACGGCCTTGAGCTTTCGTCGGATGTCGTCGGCCATGATGGGCCCGGTGTCGAGGGCCGGGGCGCCGCGGAAGATGGAGGAGCGCTGGACGGCCCGGGGTCGGGCGGGCTCGTCGATGGGCTCGAGCACCACGTCGCCATCATAGAACGAAGTCTCGCCGATGGTTTCTGGCGCCGGGGGCACGGGCTGCAGAGGCGTCGCCGGGTCCCGGTGGAGCTCGCCGGGGTCCAAGTCGAGGCCGGTCTCGACGGTGGTGAGCATCTGGTCGACGGAGACCTCCGGGGGGAGCCAGGCGACGAGCTCGAGTTCTTCGACCTTCTGAGGGGCCTCTTCGGGGAGGGGGGAGATCATCAGCATGGGGACCAGTTGTCCCAGGGGTCGGCGGCGGATGGCCTGCACCAGGGTCTCCACCCGGGGGCCGCCGCGGTCATCGACGATAACGATCAGGTCCGCCGGGGTCTCCTCGAACTGTCGGATCCCCGCCGAGGGCAGTCGGGCGGTGTCGAGTTCCATCTGGGGAGCCGTGGCGGCGATGCGTTTGGCCCAGGCGCCCGAGGGTCGTCCGATCAGGAGGAGCCGGATCATGGTCGGGCTCCTCAGCTGCGCTTCTTGTAGATGTAGCCTTGCTTATGGATCCCGTAGCCCTGAGGCAGGTTCGCCTCGACCTCTTCTCGGCGGTCCTCGTCGACGAGCCACTCCGGGCGGTCGGCGAAGAGCTCGGCGATCTTCTGCTGAATTCGCAGGGACTCTTCGATGGCGATGCAGTCGGCCAGGGGCTCCCGGGCGAAGTCGTCTTCTTCCTGGGCCATCAGGGCGTCGACGGCCAAGAACCGGATCGTCTCGTTGTCGTCGGCCAGGAATCGGGCCACCTGCTCAGCGAGGCGTCGATCCTTGAAGTCGGCGGCCCGGAGCATGAGCTCTCGCTTCTTCTCGGGGTTTCGCTCGTAGCCTGTCTTGGAGGCTTCCAAGAGCTCCACCAAGACGTCGACCATTCGCTCGGGATCGACGAGGGTCATCAAGACCTTCAGGGGCCAGTTGATGTTCTCCGTGATCCGCTTGAGGTGGTCCGTGACGGCCTGGACGACGTCGACGTCCCCCTTGCGGCCGAGGTCGACGAGGAGCTGGAAGACGTACTCCTTCTCCTCGGCGTCGGTGGTGTGGTTGGGGTTGGTCTCCTGATACCGGCAGAGCAGGACCTCGATAGCCTCGGGGGTCCCTTTCTCCCAGAGCTGGTCGGCGGCGTACTGGCGCTCGGCGGCCTGTACGTACATATGAGTCAGGGTTTTTTTGAGCTTGCGGAGTTTCTTCTCTTCCGCTTTCTCTTTGTCCATGAAGAGGTCGAAGAGGCCCATGTGTACTCCTTGCAGATTCGGTGCAGATTCGGGGTCCAACGGATGGGCTTGCGCCGTACCACAGACGAGGCGGGCAGGACAAGCCTGCAGACGGGTTGGTGACCGTTAGTCGCACCCGGGAAAGGCGTTGACGAACTCCACGCGGTAGTCCGGGAAGGCGTCGACGAGCTGAACCCGGTAGTCGGGGAAGCTATTCACCTCCTGCCACCGTCCAGGCCCGTCGGCGAAGGCGTCGACCCACTGGACCCGGAGGTCGGCGAAGGCGTTGACCTCTTGGACTTTCACGTCCGGGAAGCTGTCGACGATCTGTATGCGACCGTAGAGCTGGCACTTCTCGGGGGTCCCGGCGGCCCAGGCTTCCTGGCAGATCGTAAGCTCGAGGCCGAAGCGCTCTTCTTTGGTCGGGGTCAGGTTCGGGGTCAGGACCGTCGCGAGCCCGCCAATCAAGAGCATAACGAAGAGGACCGCTGCTCTCTTCCACAAAGTGCGTTTGAGGAGAGGGCGATTGAGGAGAGGGCGTTGGAGGGTCATGGCAGCTCCTCGCAGTAGTGGCGGAAGGCGTCGACGTATCGGGCCACGTGGACGCCGTCCATCAGGGCGTGGTGGCCCGTGACCTGGAGGGTCATCTCATGGCCGCCGCCGACGCGGTCGACCACCTTGCCCCAGGCGACGCGGGGGACGCAGTCGTTGGCCTCGCCGGTGAAGGGGTGGCTGACGGCCTGGATGTCGAGCCAGGGCATGGAGGTGATGTAGACGAGCTCGAGCTCGTGGTCGTCGTCGAGGTTGACGTCGGTGCGGTGGTAGGCTTCGTCGCGAGCAGTCTTGATGTGGCCGATGAAGGTGTCGAGATCATCGTGGTACCGGGCCGTGGCGTAGTTGAAGAGGTCCCCGGGTCCCAGAAAGGTAAACGACCCGTGGCAGGTGGCCACCTCGAAGACCCGGTCGTCGACGAAGCGCAGGCGGAAGGCGTCGACCTCATTGGCGGCCCACATGGCGCCGTGGAAGAGGGTGCCGAAGAGGCTGCGGTCGGTCTGGCGGCAGTGGCGGACCACCTCTGTGACCTCCACGCGGCAGGCCACGTCGAAGTGAGGCCTCTCGAAGCTACGGAAGAACTCGAAGTGGTTTCGCCGAGGCCAGGAGGCCAGGTCGATCTCTTTGAGGCCGTCGCCCACTCAGACCTCCTCGTAGGCGTCGACGTGGACGTTTCGGACGGCCCGGCCCGAGGGGTCGGCCATGGACTGGAAAGACTCGTCCCAGAGGATCGCCGTGGGGGTGCTGCAGGCCACGGACGGGCCGCCGGGAACGGTCTCGGCGGCGGCTTCCAGGGGGAAGAGCTCTTCGAAGTAGGTCCGGTAGAGATAGGCTTCGTGGGTGGTCGGGGTGTTGTAGGGGAATCGGTACTTGGCGTTCTGGAGATCTTTGTCGGAGACCTTCTGGCGGGCGTACTCCTTCAGGGAGTCGATCCAGCCGTAGCCGACGCCGTCGGAGAACTGCTCCTTCTGGCGGTTGATGATGCTCTCCGGCAGGAGGTCGGCCACGGCGTCGCGGAGGATCTTCTTCTCGATGCCGCCGTTTCGGGGGTGCTTGGCCTCGGGGTTGAGGGACATGGCCACGTCGAGGAAGTCCTTGTCCAGGAAGGGGACCCGGGCCTCTACGCCCCAGGCGGCCATGGACTTATTGGCCCGGAGGCAGTCGTAGAGGTGGAGGTGGTCGAGCTTTCGGACCGTCTCTTCGTGGAGCTCTTTGGCGTCCGGGGCTTTGTGGAAGTAGAGGTAGCCGCCGAAGATCTCGTCTGCGCCCTCCCCGGAGAGGACCATCTTGATGCCCATGGCCCGGATCATGCGGGCCATCAGGTACATCGGGGTGGAGGCCCGGATGGACGTCACGTCGTAGGTCTCGATGTGGTAGATCACGTCCCGGAGGGCGTCGATGCCGTCCTGGACGGTGTACTTGAACTCGTGGTGGACCGTGCCGATGTGGTCGGCGACGACCCGGGCTTTCTCGAGGTCCGGGGAACCCTCCAGACCAATGGCGAAGGAGTGGAGCCGGGGCCACCAGGCGGGGCTCTGGTCGTCGTCTTCGATGCGGTTTTCGACAAACCGGGCGGCGACGGCGGCCACGGCCGAGGAGTCGAGGCCGCCGGAGATCAGCACGCCGTAGGGGACGTCGCTCATCAGGTGGCTGTGGACGGACGTCTCCAGGGCGGCTCGGACATCCTCGGGACGGGCGGGGTTGTCTTTGACGGCGTCGTAGCTTCGCCAGGGTCGCTCCCAGTATCGGACGGGCTCGGCGCCGTCCTCGCTGTAGAGGTAGTGGCCCGGGGGGAAGGTCTCGACGGTGCGGCACACCGGGGTCAGGGCCTTCATCTCGGAGGCCACGTAGAAGTTCCCGTCCTCGTCGCGGCCCGTGTAAAGGGGGATGATCCCCATGTGGTCTCGGGCGATCAGGTAGGCGTCGCGGTCGGCGTCGTAGAGCACGAAGGCGAACATCCCTCGGAGGCGGTCCAGGAAGGCCGGCCCCTCTTCGGCGTAGAGAGCCAGGATCACCTCACAGTCGGACTCGGTCTGAAACTCGTAGGGCTCCTTAAGCTCCTCTCGGAGATCGCGGTGGTTGTAGATCTCGCCATTGACGGCGAGCACGTGATTGCCGTCGGGGCTGTAGAGGGGTTGGGCGCCGTTGGTGACCCCTACGATGGAGAGCCGCTCGTGGGCGAGGATCGCCTTGTCGCTGGCGTAGATGCCGGACCAGTCGGGTCCGCGGTGGCGCTGAAGGCCCGAGAGCTTCAGGGCCATCTCCCGGAGGGAGGAGGGGTCGGACTGGAGGTCCAGGATTCCTAAGATCGAGCACATCGCAAAAACTCTTGTTCGTGGGGTGGGTGTTCGAAGACCCGTGAGGATCGCAGACGGTGAAGCAAGTTCGGTCAGGTGGTTATTTCCCCGTGGGCGGCCTGACGGATGGCGTCCACGGCGGCGGCGTAGTCGTCTTTCTTGAAGATGGCGCTGCCGGCGACGAGGACGTTGGCCCCGGCGGCCCGGAGGGCGCCGGCGTTGTCGGCGGTGACCCCGCCGTCGATCTGGATGTCGAGATCGGCGCCGAGGGCGTCGAGTTTTTGGCGCAGGAGGTTAAGCTTTCCGAGGGTGGACTCGATGAAAGCCTGGCCGCCGAAGCCGGGGTTGACGCTCATGAGGAGGATCATGTCGAGCTCCTCCACGAGGTGGTCTACCCAGGTCAGGGGGGTGCCGGGGTTGAAGACCAGTCCGGCCCTGGCGCCGGCGGCCCGAATCGCCTGCAGGGTCCGGTGGGGGTGGCGGCTCGGCTCGGGGTGGAAGGTCACCATGTCGGCGCCGGCCTCGGCGAACCGGGGGGCCATCTCGTCGGGGTTATCGATCATGAGATGAACGTCCAGGAACGCGTCGGGGAGGGCCGCCCGGAGGCTGCGCAGGACCGGAAGTCCGATGGTCAGGTTCGGCACGTAGTGGCCGTCCATCACGTCCACGTGGAGCCAGTCGGCGCCGGCCTCCAAGACGGCCCGGCACTCCTCTCCAAGGCGGGCGAAATCACTGGCCAGGATCGACGGGGCGATCAACAGGGGGCGAACGGGGTTTGGCATGATACCTCCAAAAAGAGACCCAACAGGGCCCGCATTATTCACGACTTTAGAACTCGATCCAAGCGCCCTCGACACCGCCCCCTCGGCGCTTATCTTCGGCCCGTGTTCTTCGCCGACGACGAGGTCTCCCATGCCCCTGATCCCCCGCTCCGGACGCGAATCCATCTGGGAGTACCCCCGCAAGCCCGTGCTTCGGCCGGCGGCGTGCCACATCCAGATCTTCCACCGACGGACGATCATCGCCGACACCCAGCGGGCGCTGAAGCTCCGGGAGAACGGCCACGCCCCGACCTATTACATCCCACCGTCGGATGTCCGGATGGAGCTCTTGGAGCCCTCGGTCCACCGGACCTTCTGCGAGTGGAAGGGGGTGGCGTCCTATTTTCACCTGGTCGTGGGAGGGGACTCGGTGCTGGATGCGGCGTGGACCTACGAGGAGCCCGTGGAGGAGTATGGGGATCTGGCGAACTACCTGGGGTTTTATCCGGCTCACCTGGACGCCTGTCTGGTGGAAGGGGAGCCGGCGCGGCCGGAGCCGCGGCGGTACTACGGGGGGTGGATCACGTCGGAGTTGGAGGGGCCCTTTCGGTAGGGTGGGGTGAACGTTGGGGCGGCGCGGACGACCCCTCCGCCCTACGGGCACCTCCCCGCAGGCGGGGAGGGGGTCACGGGCTTCGCTGTTTCCTCCCGGGTTCGCGATCATCTCCCGGACGTTGGGGCGGCGCGGACGACCCCTCCGCCCTACGGGCACCTCCCCGCAGGCGGGGAGGGGGTCACGGGCTTCGCTGTTTTGG
>SKON01000091.1 GCA_007120035.1 Myxococcales bacterium | reverse complement strand
GGGGGGGGGTGGGGGAGCCGGGGAGGGGAAGGCCGAGCGGTCCCGGTGGGAAGAAGAGCTCCTGGCCGAGAGCGACGGGGAGGGGTTGCCCGACGACGTGGCCGCCGCGGCCCGGCAGCTCTTCGCCGCCGGGGAGGCTCGACGGGCGTTGGCGATCCTCTTGTTGAAGAGCTTGTTGGAGTATGAGGAGCGGCGCCGGTTTGAGTTTCCTGTGGGGTGGACGACGGCCCGGTGTGCCCGGAAGGTGGCGCACCTCGGTCGGGATGGGGCGCTGGTGGCCGAGGTCGCCCGGGCCTTTGATCGCCTGGCCTGGGCGGGGGAGGAGGTCAGCGATGAGGAGTTTCGGGGGCTGATGGAGCAGTGGGAGTCTGTGTTCGGTGACCGGGGGCGGCCATGAATACCCGGTGGATGCCCATCGTCGCGGGGACGCTTTTCCTCTTGCTGGGGTTGGCCGGGGGGGCGTGGTTTCTGTACCACTTTGAGAGGGTGGAGGAGTCCGTGGAGGGACCGCCTCATTCGGACTTTCTGAGACGTCCATTTGTGGGGATGCAGCATTTTCTGGAGAAGTCCGGGGTGGAGATGCGGGAGGTGAGCAGCCTGACGGATCCTCGAGCCCTGGAGGGGACGGAGCTTGCGATCCTGGACGCCGAGGCGATGTCGATGACGACCTGGGGGGCGGAAGCGATGAGGGCGTGGGCCGAGGCGGGAGGGCACCTGATTCTGGTGGAGCCCATCCGTGTGGACCGGGAGGAGGAGTTGATGGAGGCCCTTGGGGCCCGGTGGGTCACGGATCTTCCCGGGGAGGTCCCGGGCGTGGCCTACGGGTACTATCCGATAAGCCGGGGGGGGAGGAGCGTGTTCGTGCCTGACGAGGTGGACTTCGTAGCCTTCACCACCGGGGAATGGCAAGGCTCCCGGGAGCCCGTGATCTATGCGACGGGTCCCTTCGGGGAGGGCCGCCTGACCATCTGGGCATCGGCGATGTCGCTGCAGAACGCGGAGGTGTCCGAGGAGTTGGGGGTCGTCCTGGCGGAGCTGCTGGGTCAGACCGAGGAGTGGCCGAGCCGAGGGGTGATGTACATGGAGCATCAAGCGTTGACCTGGTATGGCCGGGTGATGCGGACAGGGTGGCCGGTGTGGACGGCGATTCTGATGATGCTCCTCTTCGGGTTGACCCGGGCTCGGCGGTTTGGTCCGAGGGTGCCGGAGCCCGATCGGCGGCGGCGGCAGCGGGCCGAGCACGTGCGGGCAATGGGGCGGTTTCTGTGGCATCACCACGCTACGGACAAGTTGTTGAAGGCCACCCGGCGAGCCCTGGTGCAGGCCGTGGCCCGGCGTCGTCCGTCGGTGTTGAACCTGTCGGGAGCCAAGCGGTACGCCCTGATGGCCGAGGAGTTAAAGGTGCGGGAAGACGAGATCCGGCACCTGATGGAGAGCTATGACGTGATCACCAATCGGGAGACCTTCCGGGAGGTGATCGGTCGAATGGAAACCTTGAGGAGGTCGTTGTGACGACAGGAGAACCGCCGGTGATCCCCGGTGAGAGAGTGACGCAGGCCCCTTCGGTCGACCCCGTGCTGGCTGCGGTGAAGCGAATCCGGGAGGAGGTCCAGAAGGTGGTGCTCGGCCAGGACGACGTGGTGGAGCTGGTGCTGGCGGCGTTCCTGGCGAGCGGCCATGTGCTGATCGAGGGGGTCCCGGGGCTGGGCAAGACCATGTTGGTGCTGGCCCTGGCGGAGACCTTCGGGGGGACGTCGGCGCGGGTGCAGTTTACGCCGGATCTGATGCCCGCCGACGTGACGGGGCATGCGATCTTCGATCCCGACACGGCCCGATTTCATATCCGAAAGGGGCCGATCTTCACCCACTTCTTGTTGGCCGACGAGATCAACCGGGCGCCGGCGAAGACCCAGTCGGCGCTGCTGGAGGTGATGCAGGAGCGGCAGGTGACCATCGAGGGGGACACCCACGCGTTGGAGGCGCCCTTTATGGTGCTGGCCACCCAGAACCCCATCGAGCAGGACGGGACGTACCCACTGCCGGAGGCCCAGTTGGACCGGTTCCTGTTCAAGATCGAGATCGACTATCCGGGAGAGGGAGACGAGGTGGCGATCGTGGAGATGGTGACGAAGGCTCGCACGGGAGATCAGCTGCGGGTCGACCCGGTGACGACGTTTTTGACCGTGGATAAAGCTCGGGCGTTGCAGCAGGCCTGTGCGCGGGTGCGGGTGGACCGGCAGCTGGTGGACTACGCGGTGCGGCTGGCGCGGGCGACGCGGCGGTGGCCGGGGTTGGTAGCGGGGGCGGGCCCCCGAGGGGGGATCAGCCTGGTGCGGGGGGCTCGAGCGTTGGCGATGCTCTCGGGGCGAGACTATGTGACCCCTGATGACGTACAGGCCGTGGCGCCGGCGGCGTTGCGGCACCGGGTCGTGGTGGCGCCGGAACTGGCGTTGGATGGGATGCGGGCCGACGACGTGCTCGACGATTTGATCACCAAGGTGGAGGCCCCGCGGTCGTGATCGCTACGGTTCGGACGTTGCAGATCTGGGCGGGGCTGGCGGTGATCGGGTTTGTGGTGGCCTGGTTGGGGGTCGGCTATGAGGTGTGGGGGGTGCTGGCGGCCGGGGCGTTGGTGGCTACCGTGGCCGACGGGTGGGTCGCGTGGCGACGGTCGGCGCCGACGGTAGAGCGGACGGTGGCGAACTCTCTGCCCCTGGGGGTGGATACGGAGGTGATGCTGCGGATGGTGTGCCCCGATGGGGTGGGTGGGCCGATGGAGATCTTCGACGGGGTGCCCGAGGCGTTGGGGGCGCCCGAGGAGCCCCTGTCGGGGGAGTTGAGTGGGGAGAAGGCGACGGTGCTGCGGTATCGGATTCATCCCCATGAGCGGGGGCGGTTCACCTTTGAGCAGGCCTATCTGCGGCGGCCGGGGCCCCTGGGGTTGATGGCCCGGCAGGTTCGGGTGGGGCCGGAAGAGGAGCGGGTTCGGGTGGTGCCGAACTTCCGGGCCGTGAGCAGCTACGCGCTGATGGCTGTGGCGGATCAGATGGGGCGGTTGGGGGTGCGGAGGCTTCGGCGACGTGGCGAGGGTATGGAGTTTGATAGCCTCCGGGAGTATCGGGAGGGCGACCAGCTCCGGCAGGTGGACTGGAAGGCTACGGCCAAGCATCGGCGGGTGATCACCCGGCAGTACGAGGACGAGCGCAATCAGCAGGTGGTGTTGCTCTTCGACTGCGGTCGGCGGATGCGGGCTCGAGATGGGGAGTTGAGCCACTTCGACCACGCCTTGAACGCCGGGTTGTTGCTCTCCTTCGTGGCGCTTCAACAGGGCGATTCGGTGGCCGTGGGGACCTTCGGGGGGTCCCGTCGGTGGGTGCCGAGTCAGCGGGGGGTGCGGGCCGTGGAGACCATCGTGGATCAGACCTTTGACCTGCAGACGACCACGGAGCCTTCTGATTTCTCGGAGGCCGCCCGGTGGCTCTCCCACCTGCAGCGTCGCCGTTCACTGATCGTCTTCTTGACCAATATGTACGACGCTGATAGCGACGAGCTCGATCAGGCCCTGGCGCTCCTCGGGCAGCGCCACGTGATTCTCGTGGCGAGTCTGAAGGAGACGGCGGTGGAGGAGTTGAAGGAGGCCCCCGTGGAGTACTTCGACGACGCTTTGCAGGTGAGCGCGACCCACGCGTTCCTGGACCACCGACGAGAGCTCCATGGCCAACTCGCCCGCTCCGGCGGGCTGCTCCTGGATGTGCAGCCCTCGGAGCTTTCGGTGAGCCTCGTGAACCGCTACCTGGAGATCAAGCGGTCCGGCCGGCTCTGAGTGATGGTCTCTTCAGTGGAGAAGTGCTGTGACCCACGTTCGTCGTTGTTGGTTGGTCCTATTGGTTGGTGGGCTCCTGGTGGCCGGTGGTTGCAACGGGGAGGATCCTGGAACCCTGCAGGATGTGGGGGTGGAGGAAGACGCCGGCGGTGATCCCGACGCCGACGGGAATCAGACCGATCCCGACGTGGGCGATGAGGAGGACACCGGGGGGTCTGACGCCGACGCCGGGCCGGAGGATGCTGGTGAGGACGCCGGGGACGCTGGAGACGCTGGTGAGGCCGACGCCGGGGAGATCGATCCCAACGAGGACTACGACTGGCCCTGTCCCGTGGGTCAGCGAGAGGACGCCGATGGGGAGTGCGTGAACGTGCCCACGTTGCGGCTGGTGGCCACCGATTCGTTGTCCATCACCGGGGAGGACGACTTCTCCGACCCCGAGGTGCAGGAGACGAGCACCCGGATGATCTTTGTGTCCGCCAGCAGCAGCAGCTCCGACGGGAGCCTGCCCCGGGAGAATTTGGGAGAAGCTGATCGGTGCCGAGCCTACGGGATGTTCACGGGAGCGGGGACCGTGGAGTCCTTCGATGCCGGTCCCGTGACCGTGGTGGGCCTTCGTCACTCTCCGGCGACCTTCACCCCGTCGGACACGAGCTCGGTCTACGCGGCGCCCCCGCAGGTCTCCATGTCCGATGCCTATCCTGAAGGGGCGGAGTTCACGATCATGGGCGCCGGTACCGAACCGGGTCAGGATCCGGTGTTCCCCTCCTTTGAGGAGGAGCTCCACACCGTGGCTCCGGGAGAGTTCTCTCACGACGCCATCGATCCCGGTCAGCCCCTGGAGGTCACCTGGACGCCGTCGGATCACGCCGAGGTGGTCCGCATCGACATCGAGACCCGTCAGGGAGGGATGGAGCGGATCATCGTCTGCGAGGTGGTGGACACCGGCTCCTACGCGATCCCCGGGGAGCTGACGTCCCTGCTGATCGAAGACGCCGAGGATCAACGAGCCAGCCTCTACCAGTCTCGCACCCTCCGGATCGAACCCGACGACTCCCAGGTCCTGATCCTTCTGACGGCCTCCAACTGGATGCGAATTCTCTACTTACCCCCGGGGTGAAGTCGCCGATTGGGGTGTGATTCCAACGGTTTGCCGACGAAGAAGCCCCCCTTCTTGGGGCCGGGGGGGCACTTTTTTTTGGGGTGAATTTTGCCACGAAAATGCCCCCCTTCCGGGGGGAAGGGGGGCGGGGTGGTCCGTGGGGGGAATTAGTCGATGTCGATCAGGCGTCCGAGGAAGAGGATGGTCTCGGTCTCGTGGTCGAAGATGGCGTAGTAGAAGGGGCGATCGAACCGGACCTCCACGGGGGGGTCGGGTTCGGCGTCGGTGGTGCCGAAGATGACGGCCGTGGCGGCGGCGGCTTCGGTGCCCTCTTCGTCGACGCTGACGAAGGACTTGTGGAAGATGTCGGAGATGTAGAGGGAGACTTGGGGGATGCAGGGGCCGGAGCCGGTGAGGTTCTCGAAGTCGGCGTCGCAGGCGTCGAAGGCGTCGTCCATGCCGAGGAGTCTCATGGCGTTGACGAGGCTGAGGTCACTCTCGGTCTGGAACTTGGGAAAGGTCAGGTTCACCTCTCGTTGGGCGGCGACGTTGGCGGCGATGTAGTCGAAGTCGTCGCGGGTGAGGTCGGCTTCCCAGGCGCGGAAGTCGGCGCCGTCGTCGGCGGGCATGAAGGCGATCATGGAGACCTCTTCGCCGACGTAGGGCATGGAGACGGCCAGGAAGTCGTCGTCGGCGTGGTAGCCGAAGGTGTAGGTCTGGTTCATGAGCTCGACGTCGACGGGGCCGTTGTCCAGGCTGTGGAAGGGGCCGGTCTCGGTGTGGTCCTCGTTGAAGGAGTTGGCCCAGCTGCCGTAGAAGTAGATGGCGTTGACCAGGATGTACCGGGTGAGCTCGTTGACGCTGTTCTCGGGCAAGAGGTCTTTGATTCGGTCGTGGGTGATGTATTCGACCCACTCGTTGATCGCCTGGCGGATCTCGTCGGCCTCGGAGGTGAAGTCCACCAGGAGGAGGCCGGCGTCGTAGTGAAGGGCCAAGAGATCGAGGAAGTCCTGGTCGAACTCGAATCCCTCCTGTCCCCAGGTCTGGTTGACGATGTTGAGGGTGAAGTTGTCGCCCTCTTCGACCTCGGTCTCGGAGCGCTTGGCGAGCTCCAGGTCCAGGGCGTTGAAGGCGGAGTGGACATCGTCGCCGAGGCTGATGCGGAGCGCCTGAGCCATCTGATCCTTGGTGTCGTTTGCGGCGCCGGCGTAGGCCATGGTCAGGGCTAACGAGATGGAGTGGGGGGAGATGAAGACGTTCTCGTCGTCCCCTTCCTCTTCGAGGAGGGCGGCGAAGAGATCGAAGGCGAAGTCCCGATTGCCGGCGGTCAGCTGAGCGAGGGTTTCGGGGGAGACGTGGGGATCGGTATCGCGCTCCAGGGAGCCCTGCATCAGGATGCCCGGAGGTGGTGAGCCGGGGTCGGTCTGGTTGGGGTCGGTCTGGTTGGGATCGTTCTGGTTGGGGTCGTTCTGGTTGTCATTCTGGTTGGGATCGCAGTCTACGAGGCACGGATCTTGGTTGGGGTCGTCCTGGTTGGTCTCCTGTGCGGCCGATCCGCAGGCGGCGAGTCCAGCGACGAGGAAGAGGGTGAGGAGGTGTCGGGTCAAGCGGTGTGTCATCGGATGCTCCATTGGGAAGAGAAATTCGGAAAGCCTACGGGCTGTCGGGATTTGCAGAGAGTGTGCCCGGTTGGTGAGTGTAGTGATTTCAATGGGTTGTGCGGTGTGGGGTGGGCTGATGTTGGTGATCTGCGAGGAGAGGACCACAGAAATCTGAGAGATCGGCGACAGGTGACGATCGGCCCATGGCGTGGTATCTCACACCCCGATGATCAGCGAGCGCGGCTGTCCTCGACGGCGATGTCGAAGTGGCAGACCCCTGTCCCGGGGAAAGGTACGATGACCAGCGAGAGTATCGTGGTGGAAGGGCTGACCCGTCGCTATGGCGATGTGGTCGCGTTGCGAGGCCTTTCGTTTGAAGTGAGGCCTGGGGAGATCGTGGGGTTTCTGGGGCCCAACGGGGCCGGGAAGTCGACGACGATGAAGATCCTGACCGGTTATCTGTCGGCCACGGAGGGAGAGGCCCGGGTGGCCGGCCTGAGCGTGCGGGAGGACTCCGAGGCGGTGCGGGAGAAGATCGGTTATCTGCCGGAGAACGTGCCCCTTTACGAAGAGATGATCGTCCACGACTACCTGAGGTTCGTGGCCGAGATTCGAGGGGTGGCGAGGGCCCGTCGGAGCGACCGGATCATGGAGGTCGGCAGGCTGACGGGGCTCACCCATATGCTGGGTCGGACGATCTCGGAGCTCTCCAAGGGCTATCGGCAGCGGGTGGGGCTGGCCCAGGCGATCATCCACGAGCCGGAGGTGCTGATCCTCGATGAGCCGACGACCGGGCTGGATCCGAACCAGATCGTGGAGATCCGGGACGTGATCAAGAGCATCGGCCAGGAGAAGACGATCATCTTTTCCACCCATATTTTGCAGGAGGTCACAGCGGTCTGCGATCGAATCATCATCATCAACCGGGGAGAGCTGGTGGCCGATGGGACCCTGGAGGAGCTGGAGGACCGGATGTCGGAGCTGAGGCCCGGGTTGATCGTAGGCTTCGATGGCGAGGCAGGAGGGGAGCTTCGAGAGTTTCTCGAGGCGCTGCCAGGGGTCACGGAGGTCACGGAGGTCACGGGGCGAGTGGCGAGCTTCCTGGTGATCGCCGACGACGATGAGGAGGTCAGAAAGGCCCTGATCGAGGCGGAGGCCGAGTCGCCACGGGGCCTCGTGGAGCTGCGGCGAGCTGAGGCCAGCCTGGAGGCGATCTTCCGGCTCTTTACCGCTGACACGGAGGGAGAAGAGGCGACAGAGGAAGAGTCGGCCGCGGCCGAGCACGAGCACGAAGAAGAGGAAGAGGAAGAGAAGGAGAGCGCCGATGGATAAGATCTTCTTCGTGATGAAGAGGGAGCTGGGGACCTATTTCAACTCTCCGGTAGCCTATATCGTGGTGATCCTCTTTTTGGTGATCACGGGAGCGCTCTTCTGGCTGTCTTTCTTTCAAGAGATCAGCGTGGTGTCGATGCGGGGGTTCTTCGATCAGGCGCCGCTCTTTCTGGCGTTTTTTGCGCCGGCGGTGACCATGGGCCTCTTCGCGACGGAGAGGCGTAGCGGGACGCTGGAGCTCTTGATGACCATGCCGATCTCGAACTTTCAGATCGTGAGCGGGAAGTTCTTGGCGGCTCTGGTGCTGCTGGGGGTGGTGTTCGTGATGACCCTGCCCTATCCCTATACCCTGTCGGTGCTGGGGGATCTGGACTGGGGAGCTGTGGCGGCGGGCTACGTGGGGTTGATGCTGCTCGGGGGAGCCTATGCGGCGATCGGGCTGTTGGCGTCGAGCTTCACCCGGGACCAGGTGGTGGCGATCTTGGTGGCCTTCTCGATCTGCTTCTTTCTGTACTTGATCGACCAGCTGGTGTCGCAACCGACAGGGACGATGGCACAGGTCGTGGAGTACATCTCGACGAGCTATCACTTTCAGAACATCGCCCGGGGGGTGCTGGATACCCGGAACGTGGTGTACTACCTGTCGGTGATCGGCCTCTGTCTGGTGTGGACGACCCTGAGCATCGGAGCGCGACGATGGTAGAGAGAGGAGAGAAGCGCGGGGAGCGTCGACGACTGGTCAGCGGGGCCAACGCGGTGCTCCTGGGGGTGTTGACGCTGGTGGCGGTGGTGTTGATCAACGCCGTGTTCAGCCAGGTGTACTGGCGGTATGACCTGACGGCCAACAAGATCTTCACCCTGAGCCCGGCCAGCGTCGACGTGGTGAGGGCCCTGGAGGAGCCCGTGGAGGTACGGGTGTTCATCTCACCGAATATGCCGCCTCCGTTTCACACGTTGGCTCAGCAGGTGGAAGAGTTGCTGGTGGAGTACGAAGCGCGCAGCGACGGGAAGCTGAGCTTTCAGATCATCACTCCCGAGGACGATCCGGCCCTGGAGGAGGTGGCCCGGGGGTATGGGATCGAGCAGGTGGCCATCGGGCAGCAGACGGACACGGAGGTCTCGTACCGGGCGGTGTACAAGGGAGTGGCGTTTGTGCAGGGCGATGAGGTGGAGGTGATCCGGGATCTGCGGGTCACGGGAGGACCGGGGCAGAGCGACTTTGAGTACGAGTTCACCCGAGCGCTGCTGAACCTGAGCCGGGCGAAGCCGCGGCGGGTGGCCTTCGTGGCTGACGGTGGGGGGCCGGCGGCGCACCCGGAGTTTGCGCGGTTGGCCAATCAACTCCTGGAGCAGGTGTATGGAAGTCTGCTGAGGGCCGAGGTGATTCGCCTCGACGAGCTGGACCGGGTCCCCGAGGAGATCGCGGCGTTGGTGATCCTGAACGTTCAAGGGGACTTCAGCGACGAGGCCCTCTTTGTGCTGGACCAATACCTGCGGTCCGGGGGCAACGTGGGGTGGTTTCAGAGCGGGTCGATCGTCGATGAGGAGCGGCAACGACAGCTCTTCGAGGAGATGCAGGCCCAGGGAGTGATGCAGCCGATCCCGCAGTTTCGAAAGCCGCTGGAGTCGAATTTGGTGGAGTACTTTGGAACGCTGGGGGTTCAGCTCGGGGTAGACGCGGTGTTGGACCGGGAGCGGGGTTTGTCCGCGGGGGTGGCGATGACCGAGCATGGCCCGGCCAGGGTCAGTCACCCCGGGACGTTCAGCATCACCGGGATCGATCGAGGGCTACCGTTTTCCCGGTATTTTTCGACCCTGGCGCTGCCTTTGCCATCGACGGTGGCGGTGGACCGGAGCGCCCTGGGGCCCGAGGTCGAGGTCTATGAGGTGTTGAGGACGGAGGCGACGTCGGTGCGGCGGAGTCCTCCCCAGCTGGCGTTCTATCAGGAACTGGCCCGTCCGGAGCGAGACGAAGAGCCGGGGCCCTTTGTGGTGGCGGCGGCTCTGGAGGGCCCCCTTCCGACCTATTATCGAGACGCGCCGATCCCGGCCTCCCGAAGAGAGGCGGAGCTCGTGTCGCCGGCTCAGGAGGCCCGGCTCCTGGTGGTAGGCAGTGGGGATCTGATCGGGGAGTATCGGGAGGCCGGCTACGAGGGGCATCTGACGGCGTTGGGGATGCAGTTCTTTCTGAACAGCGTGGAGTGGCTGGCCCAGGAGGGGCAGCTCGGAGAGATTCGAGGAAAGGCGATGCCGTCGCTGTTGACGGACGTTCCGTCGTCGATACAGCGGCAGATACAGTTGGTGAATGTGGTGATCGTGCCCCTGTTTTTTGCGACTCTGGGGCTCTACATGTGGTTGAGGCGGCGGCGGCGAAAGCAGGAGTTTGGCGAGTTGGGCCAGGCCGTGGCGTCGACGGAGAGCTGAGGAGGGATTGTGGATCGAAGAGTGGCCATCGTGGTGGGCGTGGTCGTCGCGGTAGGTGCCGCGGTTCTGGTCCTGCGGAGTGCGTGGCAGGACGAGGAGCAGGGGGCCTATCGGGTCGCGCCGGTGTCGGAGATGTCTCGGATCGAGATCGATGGTACGGAGCGGATCGTTCTGGAGCGGCGAGAGGATACGTGGTGGGTGGCGCAGCCCGTGGAGGGGCCGGCGGATCCTCGGGTGGGGGGGACCTATCTGACGATCTTTACTCGAGAGATCGCGGTGGACGACGGGGATCTGGAGGAGGACCGGGCCGAGGGCTATGGTCTCGGAGAGGGGCGAGTGATCTTGTCGCTCTACGGCCGGGAGGCCGAGGACCCGGTGGTGAGTCTGGAGGTGGGGCGAGAGTCTGTGACTCAGCGAGGGGCCCGACGGACCTACGTGCGTCCCGTGGGGGGAGAGCGAATCTACCGTGCCCAGGCGGGGTTTGGTGATCTGGTGCGAAAGCCGGTGGCGGATCTGCTTGATCGGCAGGTGTTCGCCGCCGGGGCGGGGGGGCTTCAAGAGATCCGGTTGGCTCACGGGGACGGTCACGAGGTGGCGTTGGTGCGGGTGGGCAATGAGTGGACGTTTGCGGGTAACGAGCTGGACGTCGATGAGCCTCGGGTGCGGCGTCTGGTGCGAGGGTTGGGGAATCTGCAGGCCCGGGGGTTCGTCGACGGAGAGCCGTCGCAGTGGGGGTTTGAGGAGCCCACGGTGGTGATCTCCGGGGCGCCGGGGATGCCGGAGCTGAAGGTGGTGCGATGGCAGGCAGAGGAGCGACAACGGGTGCTGGTCAAGCGGACCGGGGAGAGCCTGATCTTCGAGCTCTCCGACGAGGACGGGGAGGCGTTGACCTATCGGGAGTCGGACCTTCGAGATCGGAGTATTCTGGGGGTGAGTTCCCGGGCCCTAAGCGAGGTGCGGTATCCCGGACGGTACCATCTTCAGCGGGGGCCTGACGGATGGGTCTCGTCGGATCGGGGGGTTGCGGTGGACCAGGAGAGAGCGTCGGAGCTGGCCCGAGCGGTGGCCGGTCTGAGGGCGGAGGCCTGGGTGGAGGAGGGCGCCGTCGGGGGGGAGAACTTTGAACAGATCGGGCCGATCCATATCGGGGTCGACGGGCACGGCACGATCCTGGAGATCGGCGAGCTCGTGGAGGGGGCCTCGGGCTCGCGGTACGCGCGATACTCTGCCAGGGAAGGAGTGTTCATTATCGATCGAAGAACCATCGAGCGGTTGACTCTCACCCTGGACGCGCTAACACTTCAAGCGCCTTGATCCGTCCTTGTATGGAGCGCTCATGAGGATCGCCTTTGTGATGGACCCCGTCGACGGGGTGAACGTGGATGCGGACACGACCTTTGCGTTGATGCTCGGGGCCCAGGCTCGGGGCCATGAGCTCTTCTACGTCCGCCCCGAGGATCTTCTGGGTCGCAGGGACGCCTGCTTCGCGACGGTGTACCCCGTGACGGTCCGGCAGAACCCCGAGGATAAGGTCACCCTGGGGGAGGGCCGGTTCGAGGCGCTTCACCAGATGGATTGTATATGGATGCGAAAGGACCCGCCCTTCGATGAGGTGTACCTCTATCAGGCGGGGCTCTTGGAACTGGCCGAAGCCCGGGGGACGCTGGTGCTGAACCGGCCCTGCGGATTGCGGGCGGCGAACGAGAAGCTCTATGCGCTGCACTTCGAGGAGGTGATCCCCGACACGGTGGTCACCGCCGATGGGGCACAGATCAAGGACTTCCTCGCCGACGTGGGGGGGCGGGGGGTGCTGAAGCCGTTGCGGGGCCACGGCGGGGAGGGGATCTTCGTGGTGGGGCTCAACGATCGAAACCTGAACGCCATGATCGAAGTGTCCACGGACAACGGGCGTCTGCCTGTGATGTGCCAGGAGTATCTCCCCGAGGCCCGTCAGGGAGATAAGCGGGTGCTGCTCTTGGACGGGGCGCCCATGGGGGCGATCTTGCGGGTGCCTCGGGAAGAGGAGCACCGGAGCAATATTCATGTCGGGGGGCGAGTGGTGGCGACGAGTCTCACGGAGAAAGAGCGCCGGATCTGTGAGCTCGTGGGGCCACGATTGGTGCGGGACGGGCTGTATTTTGTGGGGATCGACGTGATCGGTGAGCGGTTGACCGAGGTCAACGTGACGAGCCCGACGGGGATCCAGGAGATGAGTCGTCTCGATGGGGTCGACGGGCCGGAGATGGTCACGAAATGGGTGGAAGATCGAGTGGAAGCGCAAACAACTGTAGACGAGTAAGGAGTGAGAAGATGGTACGTACAATGTTGTCTGCTCTCTGTGTTCTGGCGTTGATCCTGGGTGGATTGAGTGGTTGTACGACCCCCTCGCCAGCGGAGGATGAAGCGCCCGTGGAGCCCGCTCCTGTAGAGGAGGAGGCCGAGGAAGAAGAGGAGCACCATCATGATGAGCACGGCGCCGACGAGGGCGTGGTGGGGATGATGGCGTTGGCCGTGGTCGTCGATGGGGAGGGGCAGACCATCGGGGAGGTGCGGTTTACCCAGACCGAGGAGGGCGTGGCGGTGGAGGGCCGGATCGAGGGCCAGGAGCCGGGACCGAAAGGGTTTCATGTGCACGAGACGGGGCTCTGTGAGCCGCCGGACTTCATGAGCGCCGGGGGGCACTTCAACCCCGAGGACCATCCTCACGGAGGCCCCGATGACGATCCCGACTATCGACACGCCGGGGACTTTGGGAACCTCGACTTCGACGACGACGGGGTGGCGGAGTTTTCCTTCGTCGATCCCGTGGTGACGCTCGGGTCGGGGGTGAACAATATCGTCGGTCAGGCGCTGATCGTGCACTTTGAGGAGGACGATCTGACCTCTCAGCCCGTCGGGGAGGCCGGGGGACGTGCCGGCTGTGGGTTGATCGAAGAGGTGGAGTCCTTCTGAGCAGGGGTGGAGAGTCACGATCGTGGCGTCAAACCTCAGGATCGTGCCGTAGAATCTGGGGAGGAGTAGTTGACAGGCGCAAGTTCGGCGTGGTAATGCCCTGTTAGTTCTTTGAGAGAGTGCCGCGAGGGTTTGTGCCTGTGATGTCTGATTGTCGAGCGCAGTACGGCTCGAGTTTTCCCGAACCAATGAGGATGTAATGAAAAATGTAGTGCTGCTTGTCGCATTGGTCACGATGGCCTTTGGCAGCCTGGTGGGTTGCCGAAGCAACACCTTTGATTACCCGGATCGTCAGGCGGACGGCCGGATGATGGAGGAGTCGCGTGCATTTCTTCTCTATGGTCTGATTGACAGCAACGACGGGCCCCTGATCGCCCACCAGCTGTGCAACGGACCGGTGAAGTCCGTGGAGACGGTCCACACCATTGGCAACATGTGCGTGAGCTGCATCACGCTGAATATCTACACGCCCAACACGGTGCGCGTGGAGTGTGCTTCAGGAGTGGGACACCAGTTCTATCTGGACGAGAACGACGTGGCCGTCGGCCATGAAGAGATCGATCTGGAGACCGGTGAGGTCCTTCAGAGCAATTTCCAAGCGGACTTCATCTAACCCAGCGTCAGGAGTAAAACGATGAAACGGTTGATTGCATTGGTACTTTTCGTCAGTCTGACGCTTTTCGCTACGGGCTGTTTTCACAACACCGTGGTGGTCTCCCCGGACTATGATCCGGCGCAGGAGATCCCCGATGTAGAGGAGCTTCGGCTTCACCTCCTGGATCTGGTACCCCTGGGCTCGCCCATCAATATGGGGGAGGTCTGCTCGACGGGCGCCGGCGTGGTGGAGACGCGGTACTTCATCTCCCTGGGGATCATCAGCATCTCTCAGGCCCGGGTGTTCTGTAATATCGGGTCCGCGGAGCTCGACACGTCGGGGCCGACCCTGGTGTCGATGAGCCTCTGAGCGATTCGATGTAAGTAGATCGAGAGCGGGCAAGGGCAGCGAGGCTGTCCTTGCCCGTTTTCGTGTGGGAAAGGAGTCTCTGTGGTGCGGCGGGTTTTTTGGCAGGGGTGGGTCGTCGTGGCGATGATGGCGTGGGGGACGCCCGCGGTGGCAGGAGATGCGTTTGGGGCGGCGGAGTCAGCGGTCTATGAAGTGCGGTATGGACCGTCTCATCTGGCGGAGATGGGGGTCGAGACGAGCTGTGCCGAAGACGGGGTGGTGACGTCGCGGTTGACGGCGGCGAGCCGCGGGCTGGCAAGGAGGATCCATCCCTTTCAGGTGCGGTTGGATACGCGGGCTAACGTTGATGGAGGGCGCTCGGAGCGGTCCCAGACCTTCATTCACGAGAAGGGGGTGAGCCGTCGGTACCGGAGCCAGTTTGATACGAGCCCCCAGGTGTCCACGGAGGCTCAGGTGAGGGGGCGAACGGAGCGCGAGCAGGTGGGGCTGCCCAGGGTGGGCCAGGATCTCTTGTCGTGGATGTTGCATCTGCGGTTGGATGTGGCTCGAGAGGGGGCGCTCCAGGGGGCCCGGCGGTATGCCCTGTGGGACGGGTGGAAGCTGGTGTATCTCGACGTGATGCCAGGAGATGTGGAGGAGGTGTGGACCCCGGTGGGGGAGGTGGAGGCGCAGGCGTTCCGGTTGCGTCGGACTCGGCTGGAGCAGGCCGGGGCGGGGTGGGAGCGGGCAGAGGCCACGGAGGAGCTGGGGACGTTGTGGATCGAGACCAGCCCGAGGGCGCTGCCGGTGTCGATGAGCTTTCGTGCGCCCATCGGCAGCGTGCGGATCGAGATTCAGGAGTTGGAGCGGCGGTCCTGTGGCACGTAGTGAGGGACGGTCGAAGAAGGATGGAGAAGTCGAAGCATGAGTAAACCTCCGAAGGTGATGTTTGAATGGTCCTTGATCCCCGAAGCGGATCGGGAGGCCTTTGTGGCGGAACTCGACGAGATCCGTGAGGAGCTCAAGGCCGGGCTCGGGGACGAGGACCTGGCTCACCTGAAGGCGGTGGAGCGGTTCGGGCGAGCCTGTACGGCGTTGGGGCTCGCGACCTGTTGGATCGCGCCCAATCCGGTGAGCGCCGCGGCGTTGAGTCTGGGGCGCTCGACGCGGTGGTTGTTGATGCATCACATCGGCCACCGGGGCTACGACAAGGTGCCAGGGGTGCCGGCCCGGTACACGAGCAAGGTCTTTGGTCGGGGGAAGCGACGGTTTCTGGACTGGGCTGATTGGATGGTCCCCGAGGCCTGGGTCTATGAGCATAACGTGCTGCACCACTCCTATACTGGCGAGGAGGAGGACCCGGACCTGATCGAGCGGAACGCCACGGTGTTGCGGGAGCAGGGATTGCCCATGGCGGCCCGGTATGGACTCCTGGTGCTCCTGGGGCTGTCGTGGCGATCGACGTACTACGCGCCGAACACGATGCGGACCTGGTTGAACCGGCCCTCGGAGCTGAAACGGAGGGCCCGCGACGAGGACCTTCCCGACCCCGAGGACGCCCGTACCACCGACGGGGAGTTGAAGCGGGCATTGTGGCGCCGGTGCTATGCGCCCTACGGGGTCCTTCATTTCGGGGTGCTTCCGGCGGCGTTCTTGCCCCTGGGACCCTGGGCGGCGTTCAGCGCGCTGTGTAACTCGGTGTTCGCCGAGGCCCTGACGAATCTTCATACCTTCTGCGTGGTGGGCCCCAACCATACGGGCGAGGATCTGTATCGGTTTGAGGACCGCCCCGAGGATCGGGCCGAGCACCTGATGCGTCAGATCATCGGGTCCGTGAACTACCGGACCGGGACGGATCCCATCGACTTTGCCCACCTGTGGCTGAACTACCAGATCGAGCATCATATCTGGCCCGACCTGCCGATGCTCAAGTATCGGCAGGCCCAGCCCCGGGTGGAGGCGCTCTGCGAGAAGTACGGGATCCCCTACGTCCAAGAGGGGGTGTTCAAACGGGTCAAGAAGATGATGGACGTGGCCGTGGGAAAGACCAGCATGCGGTGGTTCTCCCGGGGACAAAAAACGGGGGCCGTGGCGTGATCGTAGCCGGCTCGGGAACATTTCCTACCCCGCGGGTAGGGATTCCCGATCTGCCCGCGGGCTGGGGCGTTCCCCGCCGCAGAAGGGGGGCTTCTTGGCGCAGAAGGGGGGGCTTCTTGGGGGTGATTTTTCCGGTGGGTTGCGGAAGGGGTGGATCAGTCGCTAGGATCGGGGAGGGAAGAAGTGCGATTATATTCAGATTATATTCAAAAAGGATGTATTGGACGCTCAAGGACGTCGCGAGAGGAGAGCGGGATGAACTGGATTGGGATGACTCTGTTCGGGGTAGCGGTGCTCGTGGTGGTCGTCGCGGCCTATGCGAGACGGGGGTTGTCGTATCCGCTGAGTCGGGCGATGGCGGGGGAGGTGGGGCCCTATGTGAGCTATGTGATGAAGGCTCCGGAGAAGAAGCGGGCGAATCTTTGGGACCAGGGGATCTCGCGACTCTGGCGAGGGTATCGCCGGGAGACGGCGATGGAGTTGATGAAGGTGGCGGCCGTGAAGAGCCCGGCGCCG
>SKON01000112.1 GCA_007120035.1 Myxococcales bacterium | reverse complement strand
CGGTTCGTCCACCACCGACCCCAGGAGGCGAATCTGGCACCTCTCCTCGGGCCAAGGCCGCGAGGCTGGGCGAGTCGGGCCTGAAACAGCGGCCCGAACGTCCTCGCGGGCCAAGGCCCGCCGCGGAATTGCGACGTCCTTACCGACGGAGACCGATCACACCCGAACCGGGTGCCCGGGTTGCGCCTTCGGCGGCCCCCGTGGTACACCTCAGAGCTGATGACTCAAGACGTTGGAGACCGCCGTATCGAGCCCGATTCAGCCCCTGAGTCCGGCCCCGCAGGGGCCCCATTGGCCTATCGGGACGCCCCGAAAGTGGCGCCCGGAGTGAACTTATGACTCTAGAAGAGAACGACGTCCTCCCCGAGGCAGGGGACCTCATCGGGGGCCGGTTCCGCATCCTCGAGGTGCTTGGCACCGGCGGCTTCGGTACGGTCTATAAGGCCCTGCAGGAGAATATCGGCCGGGACGTAGCCCTGAAGTTCTTGACCCCCGGGGTGGCCAAAGACCCGATCAACGTGGAGCGGTTTCGCCGGGAGGCCTTCCACGTCAGCCAGCTCCGCCACCCGAACACGATCACCCTCTATGACTACGGCCAGACCGAGGACGAGCTGGCCTACATGGTCATGGAGTTTCTCGACGGCATCAGCCTCTCCGACGTGATCCAGAACGAAGGGGCCATGCCCCTGCCCCGGGCAGCCCACGTCTACATCCAGGTGCTCAAGAGCCTCTCTGAGGCCCACCGACACGGCCTGGTCCACCGGGACCTGAAGCCGGAGAACATCTTCCTCTGCGAGATGTTCGGAGAGCAGGACTACGTCAAGGTCCTGGACTTCGGGGTGGCCAAGATGACCATGGCCGACGACGAGGCCGACGACGACCTGACCCGAGCGGGCCGGATCTTCGGCACCCCTCTCTACATGGCCCCCGAGCAAGCCTGCGCCGAGCCCATCACCCCGGCCACCGACGTCTACGCCCTGGGGCTCCTCCTTTTCGAGATGACCACTGGCCAGCCCCCGGTCACGGGCCGCAACCGGATGGACGTGATCCACAAGCAGATCCGAGATCCCGTCCCGGTGCTCACCCCGGAGCTCGAAGGGACCCCTCTGGGACAGTTCATCCGTAAGGCCTGCGAGAAGGATCCCGACGACCGGTTCCCCGACGCCCCGGCGCTCTTGCAGGCGTTCTATGCCGCCATCGGCCAGTCCGGGATCTCCCCCGCACCCCGTGGCGGGGTCACCGAGGTCTCGGCCCAGCACGTGATCCCCCCGGAGATCCTCCGGGCTCAGGACCGCCCGAGCGCCACCAAAGAGTCCAGCGTCGTGATCGTCGAGGACTCCCTGGCCTCTCACTCCCAGCCGGAAGACGCCACGGAGATGATCGAGCCCCGCTCCGGCCCGGTCCCGGTGTACGACGGCGGTCCGCCCCGGGTGGAGGTCCGTCGGATCGAACAACCGCGGGACGAAGCCCCCTCTCCGGGAGCCCCGAGCCATCCCTTCCAGGGCCGAGCTCACTCCCGACCCCGGTTCGATCTCCCCCTGATCGGTCGAGACCGGGAGTTCGACAAGCTCACCTCCCTGATCCGCACCGCCTCCGAGCATAACGCCGGGCAATTCGTCCTCATCGAGGGCGAAGGCGGCCTGGGCAAGACCCACCTGATCCACGCCGTGATCAGCGCCCTCTCCGAGGAGGAGATCGACTTCTCCACCGCCGCCTTCCGCCGCCGCTCCCTCCCCATGGAGGCCCTCCGAGAGGCCGTCGCCGGCCTCTGGGGCGTCTCTCATAGCGAGCGGCTGGAGGTGGACCGGGTGATCCGCGGCGACCTGGAGAACCTCGGCGGCTTCTCCACCGCCGAGATCGACCGCTTCGTGGAGTTCTTGCGCCCCCGGGTGACCCGAGGCTCCGCGGAGCTCCCCACCGCCGAAGCGGGCGTCCTATACGCCCAACTGGAGCGCCTCCTGCTCCGGTTGGCCGAGCGGCGGACCATCGTCCTGGGTCTCGAAGATCTCCAGCACGCCGACAGCGCCACCCTGGCCTTTCTGGAGTACCTGGCCGTCACAGTCCGCACCCACGCCTGTCCCATCGTCGTCTTCCTCACCACTCGTCCCGAAGATCGAGCCCTGAACCCCGACCTGGAGCACCACCTCCACACCATCAGCGGCAACCTCGGGGTAGGATTCACTCGAGTCCGCCTGAGACGGCTGCGGGGCCGGGCCTTGTCGGTCTTCCTCGACTCCATCCTCCCCCTGGAGTCCAAGCTGAAAGAGCGGGTCGGCTGGCTCTCACAGGGCGTCCCCCTCCACGCGATTCAGATCATCCGGTATCTTCAGAACGAAGGGAACCTGGTCAAGCGGGGAAGCCGGTGGCACCTGAAGAGCGGCAATCCCAGGACCATCGATCTGCCGCCGGACCTGATGGAGCTGATGGCCCTCCACATCAAACAGGCCGTCCATCGGTACCGGGATCGGCCCCACCTCCACCGGGTCCTCCAGTGGCTGGCGATCCTGGGGATGCGGGTCCCCGTGGAGCTCTTGAAGCGGGTGATCGACCACGCCGAAGACTGGGGCCACTACTCCCTGGACGCTCACCTCCACGCCCTCACGGAGCAGAGCATCTGCCGCCAGACCCTACACAAGAGCCTGGTCTGCCTGGAGTTCGAAAACAGCCTCCTCCGAGAGGCCCTCTTGGACGGCCTCCAGGAGCAGTGGTCCACCCGCAACCTTCACCGGGTTGCCGCTGAGCAGAAGATCGCTTTCTACGACGAAAAGCAGGCCGAGACACCCCTGGTCGAGATCGCCGACCACTGGCGCAAGGCCGGGGACATCGAGCGATATCGCGACACCCTGGTGGAGAGCTGTCGCCGGTCCATGGAGCGCTTCGACCATCGGGGCAGCCGGGATCGATACCGGGAGTTGATCCAGCTTCTGGAGAGCCGTAACGAGCGCGGCGACCTCTGGATCGAGGCCCACCTGGCCCTGGCCGAGCTGGCCCGACGATTTGGCGAGTTCGGGCTCGCCGAGGACTACTTCCGCCAGATCATCGAGTCCGGCGAGGGCTCGGGGACAGAGAAGGCCAAGGCGCTCCGTGGCTTCGGCCACCTCTTGAACCTGCAGTCCCGCTACAAGCAGGCCACCACCCTCTACAGTCAGGCCCTGGACTGGAGCCAGCGCAGCCGGGACAACGAAGGCGTCGCCAAGGCCCTGATCGGCCTGTCCCGAGTTCACCTGATGCAGGGCGACCCCCGAGGCGGTGAGAAGGTCCGCCAGCGGTTGGAGTCCATGCTCGGCGAGGTGCAAGCCCCAGAGGTCCACGGCAAGGTGTTGATGCACCTCGCCGAGGCGGCCCAACGTCGGGGCTGGCTAAAGCGCCGGTACGACTACCTGGTGCGGGCCCGAAAAGCTCTGGAGCGATCCCCGGATCGACAGGGCTTAAGCGACTGCCTGGTCTCCCTCTCCAGCGCCGTGATGGCCCCGTCACTGACCGCCCCGGACCGCTTCGAGCGGGCCGAGCGGACCCTCTTGGAGGCCATGGAGCTGAAGCGCTCCCTCGGTGACCGCCACGGCGTCGCCGAGGTCTACCGCCACCTGGGCCAGTTAGAGCTGGAGCGACAGCTCTACGACCAGGCCGAGACCAACCTCCAGCGCGGCCTGGCCATCCACCAGGCCCTTGGCACTCCGTTCAATATCGGCGCTACTCACAATGCCCTGGGCATCCTCCACATGCTCACCCAGCGATACGAGACCGCCGACCAGCACTTCGACGCCGCCATCGACGTCTTCAAGTCCATGGGCGACCGAATCGCCATCAGCCAGCCCCTGTTGAACAAGGGCATCGCCGCCATCAACCAGGGCCAGTTCAACCGGGCCCAGACCTACCTGCGGGAAGCTCGCCGCCTCAAAGAAGCCCTGGGGACCAGCTGGGCCCTCTTCGACGTCCGCAACCATCTGGCCATCATTAACATGTGGTTCGGACAATTCGAAGCTGCCGAGCAGCTCCTCAAGGAGACCCTGGCCCACGTGGATCACCACGGGACCGTCGAGGATCGGGCCATGGCCCGCACCAATATGGGGCTCTTACAATGCTTCCAGAGCCGCCTGCAGATGGCCGCCCTCGAGCTGGGCCGGGCCCGGGCCGACGCCGACGACATGAAGGTGGAGCGGGTCCGGTTGTATTGCCAGGCCAACGCCGCCTTCTACGCCCTCCTCACCGAGGCTTATAACACCTACGAAGAACTGATGGCCGACGTCGATCCTCACCCCTTGATCGCCGAGCTTGACCGCGATATCTGGCTCCAACTCCTGGCCAAGATGGCCCACTTTACAGCCGAACGAGACCGGACTCGTCAGTCCGTCCGCCTCCTGCGGGCCGTGGCCACCATCTCCACCCGATTTGAGAAGATGGAAGCCGCCACAGGCCTCACCGAGGCCGCCGACACCCTGGAGTCCGAGCTCCAGGCCCTTCACCCCGACAAGACTCGCTAATACCTCTGTTCTATTACCACCGAGGAAATCGATGAGCCCTACCCGACTGACCGACGAAGAGATCCAGAAGAGCCTGAAGACACTCAACGGCTGGACCCGGGACGGCGACGCCATTGAGCGAAAGCTCGTCTTCGACTCTTTCCTGGATGCCATCGCGTTCATCAACCGGATCGCCACCCACGCCGAGAACGCCGACCACCACCCGGAGATCTTCAACGTCTACAATAAGGTGGACCTCCGGCTGACCACCCATGACGCCGGCGGCCTGACGGCCAAGGACTTCGCCCTGGCCGCCGAGATCGACGGCGCCGTGGGCTGAGTCACTCCCGGAACAAGAAAAACGCTCCCAGGTACCAGAACCCGGCGCCCACCTGATCCACCGGCGGGACCCCGTCAAACTGAGACGGGTTGAACGGACCGTACTGGTTCAGGGGAATCGGGGGGAAGTACTCATGGCAGGTACCGGCGTCCTGAATATGGACGTGAGTGCTGGTCAGGTACCCCACGTGCACCGATATCTCGGTCTGATCGCCGAACCCGCAGAGTTGGCTCGGGTTGCCCACAGCCCACCCCCGATCGTTGGTGAGGTCCAGCCACATGGCTCGGATATTGTTGACCGCCGGTGCGTCGGTCCGGCTCGCCCAGTCGTCCACCAAAAGCGGGTTTCCATCCCAATTCTCCTGCTCGATGAACTGCCCGGTGTTGCCGTTGAAGTTCCGAATCCACACATAGGGATTCACCCCCGACGGCCCGGTCATCACCGTGATGGTCCCCGCTTTGGCCGGTCTGACGGTGCCTCCAGGGTGGCGCGAAGGGACCGTATAGGAAGCGACGAGGTTCTGCCCCGAGGGGAAGCTGAAATCATAGGACGAGTGGGGCATCGACGAGCCCCAGGTCAGACTGTTCGGGAAGAAGGGGTGAATCCCGGAGTCGGAGACCACGAAGGCTCGCTCCACGTCCTCCAGGCTGATCCCGGCTCGCACCGTCCCCGAAGGGGCGTTCCCCTCGGTGCCGTAGGGGTCATAGTAATACCCCTCCCACTGATTGCTGCCGCTTCGCAGCACCCAGAAGTCACAGACCCCGTCGTCGTCGACACCCCCGTCACACCGGAGCACGCAGTTCAACCCCTGGTCGATGAAGTTCGTGTCGCAGTTACATTGCGCCGAACCGCCGGTCTCCACGCAGGTGCCGTGGCCCGAACAGGTCACCCCGTCACAGGGATCGTTCACATCTTGCTCTTCACACTCAAGCCCCACCGGGATGTAGCCAGAGTCGCAGTTGCATTGCGCCGACGAACCCGACACCGTGCAGGTTCCGTGGCCCGAGCAGGTCACCCCTTCGCAGGGATCCGGGGGCGTGACGGCCACACAGACGCCGTTATCGAGTTCAAAGCCCATGTGACAGTCGCAGGTGTGGGAGACGCCGTCCGTCGAGTAGCACGACCCATTTCCACAATCCACGCCCTCACAGGGGTTGCCGTTCGGGCCCTGGTTCGGATCCTGGTTCGGATCCTGATTCGGATCTTGGTTCGGATCTTGATTGGCGTCGCCTCCGGCGTCCTCAGGAACCCCCACATCGGGCTCGCCGACGTTGTAACTCTGGGACTCTCCGTGGCAGACCTTGCCGCTGAAGAAGACCCCGCCGCCGTCGATGCATCGCTGCCCGTCGGCGCATTCGCTGTCGACGCTGCACTCATCGGAGCCGCAGGCGGCCAACAATAGCACCGCCAAGAGACCAGCCAAGAGCGCGAGACCCGACGAACCCACTTGAGGCTTCTTTACCATGACCTTCACCTAACTCGGGAAAGAGAAAACACTTGTACACTTCACCACAAGTCGGGAGTCTCTTCAATTCGCCGTAGAAATCCTCAGAACTCCTCAGGTAAAACCCCGAGATCACGATCCGTCGCTGTGGTACGATTAGGCCAACGATGATTCCCCGACTCGACCTCGCGGAACACTACCCTCGGAGACCCCATGTACCGACTCCCACTCCTTCTCGTAGCCCTTCTTTTCGGGATCTCAGGTTGCGGCACCGACCCGGTGCATCACCACCCCAACCAGAATGACGTGAATGAGGACCCGGGAAATCAGGACCCTGGCAATCAGAACAACGGTGAGGATCCCTGCGATGGCGAGACCTGCTCCGGCCACGGCACCTGCTCCTCCGTCGACGGAGCGCCGGTCTGCACCTGTGACCAGGGGTACACCGCCGAGGGCCTTGCCTGCGTCCCCGCCCAGCAAGACCCCTGCGCTGGCGAAACCTGTTCGGGCCACGGCACGTGTGTGGCCGAAGACGACCACGCCTCCTGCGTGTGCGACGCCGGGTTCCGGCCCGAGGGGCTGGAGTGCGTCCCCGAGGTGTGTGGCGAGGGAGAGACGGAGTGTGACTTCTGGGTGTTAGAAGCCGGCGCGTCCTCCTGGGAGGGGTATCAATTCGACACCGCCATCGGCGGCATCCGCGCCGCCCTGGACGTCGAGGCCCAGGACGTAGCCCTGCTCTTCACCGACGACGGCTTCCACCGCTTCACCCCATCGAACCACGCTCTCGAGAGCGGCGGCTCCTTCGACGAGGTCTCACCAACCCTGGTAGGGGCCGACCTTCGCGGCGCCTACTCCGTCCCCTCCGGCCACGCCGGCGGTGACCCCGACGGTCCCGAGAGCATCACACTGCTGGCACTCGACGACAACGGCGATGACATGCGGGTCTGGGTCCTCTCCTACGACGCCACTTCCCACTCCTTCACCACCCCCGACCTCGACGGCGATCTCCACGAGTGGGAGGAGAACCTGGCCCCCTTCCCAGACCAGATCCGGGCGTCCTGGCTGGACCTCGACAACGCTCGAGAGTGGGCTCAGGGCAACCCCTCCAGCTTCTGTGAAACCCCGGCCACAGAGATCACCCCGTACATGGCCGTGATGACCTCTCATAACGTCCACTTCATGGACGTCGGCCACTGCTGGGAGTTCATGCAGGTCTCCCAGTTTAATCAGCTCGACTTCTTCGGCTACGACGGCGCCCCAGACCCGCTAGAGATCGGCGGGGCCTTCTGGCACCAGGGCGCGCTCTATCTCTTCCGGGAGTAGGCTGCGCCGCCTCATCTCGTCATCAAGACTCCGTTCGGACGGCCTCGACCAGGAGCTCTCGTAGACCTCCAGGTCGGAGCAGCCAGCTGAACAGTGGGAGTACACCTGGTCCGGAGGCCGCAGGGCTCCGGGGGCTTCCACGACCACCTTTCGCGGTTCGCGACGGGCCCGTCAGTACTTCGCCAACCACTCGATCGACTCGGCGATATCGTCGATCTGAGGCAAGATCCGGTCCTCCAGGTCCGGGTGATAGGCCACGAAGCTATCGAGCGCGGCCACCCGTCGGATGGGCCCATCGAGGTACTCGAAGAGCTCGTCGGCGATCCGGGTCGCGATCTCCGTGCCGTAGCCCCAACTGATGTTGTCCTCGTAGGCGAGGATCACCTTGTTCGTCTTCTTGATCGAAGCGCTGATGGCGTCCCAGTCGTAGGGGCTCAGAGTCCGCAGATCCAGGATCTCCACGCTCACGTCGGGGTTCTTCAGAGCCGCCCGACGGCTCCGCTCCACGAGCGCGCCGTACGTGATGATCGTCAGATCCGTGCCCTCCTGGACGACCTTCGCCTTGCCGAAGGGGATCATGTAGTCATCGCCGGGGTTTCGACCCTTGTTGTAGGTCTGGCGATAGAGGTGCTTATGCTCCAGGAACATCACGGGATCGTCGCACCGAATCGCCGTGCGCAAGAGCCCGTTGGCGTCCTCCGCCGTGGCGGGCATCACCACTCGCAGACCCGGGATGTGGGTAAAGAGGGTCGCGCCGGACTGACTATGGTAGGGGGCGCCACCTTTCAGGTACCCTCCGATGGGCACCCGAACCACCACGGGGGCCTTGAAGTTGTTGTTGGACCGCCACCGAATATTGGAGAGCTCATTTTTGAGCTGCATATAGGCGGGCCAGATATAGTCGAAAAACTGGATCTCCACCACGGGCTTCAGCCCCCGGGTGGCCATTCCGATGGCTCGGCCGATGATGTTGGCCTCCGCCAGCGGGCTATTGAACACCCGGGCGCCGCCGAACTCCTGCTGGAGGCCATGGGTCACCTTGAAGACCCCGCCCTTGCCCTTGACCTCACCGAGGAGCTCCTCCTTGGTGACGTCCGCCACGTCCTCCCCGAAGACCACGATCGCCGGGTCCCGGCGCATCTCGGAGCGCAGGCACATGTTGATCAGGTCCACCATGGTCGTCTCCGAGGCGTCCTCGGGATAGACCGGATCCGACGAAAACTCCGACGACGTGGGGTCCACGTCGGGGCTGTACACGAAGTCCAGGGCCGTCTCCGGCGCCGGCGTCGGGAGCGCCAGAGCCTCGTCGACGGCGTTTCTGACGTTCGTCTCCACCTGTGCTCGCAGCTCCTTGACCTCCTCCTCGGTGAGGACCCCCTCGTCGACGAGGAAGGCGGCGAAGGTCTCGATGGGATCCCGCTCGGCCTCGGCCTGCCGCTCCTCCTCGGGCTTATAATCCTTCTCGTTGTCCGACATGGAGTGGCTGTAGGGCCGGATCACGTGGGCATGGGCCAACGCCGGCCCGTTGCCAGCCCGGATGTAATCCACGGCCTCCTGTAGCTTGCCGTAGCTCTCCAGGGGGTCGCAGCCGTCAAACTCGGTGATGAACAGGTTCTCAAACCCACTGCACGCCTTGGAGATCGAGCCCCCGGCGGTCTGTACGTTCACAGGGACGCTGATGGCGTACCCGTTGTCCTCGACCATGAAGAGCACGGGGAGCTTGAAGTTCGCCGCCGTATTCACGGCCTCCCAGAACTCCCCCTCGCTGGTGGCGCCGTCGCCGATAGAGACGTAGACCACCTCGTCGTTATGGTACCCACCGCGGTCCTTCAGCTCCTCCACGGCAGCCATGATCCGACCTACTTCGGCAGCCCCGGCGGCCTGGAGCATCTGGGTCCCCGTGCACGACGACTGGCTGACGATATTCAGATCTTTATGCCCCCAGTGGGCCGGCATCTGACGGCCCCCGGAGTTGGGATCCTCCGAGGAGCCCACCGCCTCGGCCAAGACCTCCGTCGGGGTCATGCCCAGGGTCACGCACAAAGCCCGATCTCGGTAGTAGGGATAGAACCAATCGTAACCGGGCCGCAGGACCTTCCCGGCGGCCACCAGCACGGCCTCGTGGCCGGCCCCGGAGATCTGGAAGTAGATCTTCTGCTGCCGCTTCAGGTTGATCTCGGCGTCGTCGAGCTTCCGAGAGGTGTAGATCAGCCGGTACATATCGACGAGCTCATCCTTGCTGAGCCCGTTGTATTTTTGGCCCTGGGTCGCGCCGTTTCCGTTGGTCTTCGCCTCCGCTACGGGCCTTGCCTTCTCGTGCTCTGTGTGTTCCACGTCCACCTCCCACAGGGTCATACTCGAAGTTCACTCATCTCGTAGGCTGAGAGTTAGCACAGGACTCAACCGGGGGCAAAGGCCCCCCATCACCGCACCAACGTTGACGCATCGCGTCATCAAATCCTCCTTTCAGTTCGCCACGAAGTTCAGGATCCGACCGGGTACGAAGATCACCTTCCGGATGGTCTTGCCCGTGAGGTGCCGCTCCACGTCGGGGTTTGCCCGGGCGATCTGAACGGCCTGCTCCTGGGCGGCGTCCTCGGGCACCACCACGGTGCCCCGGAGCTTGCCCATCACCTGCACGGCCAACTCGTAGGTCTCGTCCTTCAGCCACTTCTCGTCATAGGTCGGCCAGGGTTCGTCGGCGACGCTCCCGCTCTGGCCGAGGCGCTCCCAGAGCTCCTCGGCGGTGTGCGGCGCGTACGGGGCGAGCATAAGCACCAGGGGTTCCACGGCACCCCGGGGCACGTCGTCTTCTTTGTACAGGAAGTTGACGTACTCCATCATCGCCGCGATGGCCGTGTTGAACCGCAGCTCTTCGGTGTCGTCCGTGACCTTCTGGATCGTCCGGTGAAGCTGCCGGTTCACCTCGTCGGTGACCTCACCATCGGTGACCCCCACCCCCTCGTCGGTGACCACCAGCCGCCACACCCTGGACAAGAACCGGTGGACTCCGCTCACCCCACGGGGATCCCAGGGCTTGGTCTGCTCCAGAGGCCCCATGAACATCTCGTAGAGCCGGAGGCTGTCGGCGCCGTACTCCTGGATCACGTCGTCGGGGTTGATCACGTTGCCCCGAGACTTGGACATCTTCTCTACGATCTCTTCGAGCTCAAACTCGTACTCCCCGTGGTAGGGCTTCTCCCCCTTCCACACCACCTGATCGGCGGTCACCGTCGCCGGCGAGAGATCCTGGCGGTCCCCGACGTCCCGGAAGCAGACCGGGTCGCCCTCGGGGGTTCGGAAGTACTGATAGGTCACGCCCAGGATCATCCCCTGGTTGACGACCCGCTGGAAGGGCTCTTTCGTGGTCACCACCCCGGCGTCGTAGAGGACCTTATGCCAGAACCGAGCGTAGAGGAGGTGGAGCACGGCGTGCTCCGCGCCACCGACGTAGAGGTCCACGGGCATCCATCGCCGCTCCTTCTCCAGGTCCACCGGGGCGTCTTCGTTCTCGGGATCGATAAACCGCAGGTAGTACCAGCACGAACCCGCCCACTGGGGCATGGTGTTCGTCTCTCGCCGGGCCGGCGCCCCCGTCTCGGGGCAGGTGGTCTCCACCCACTCCGTGATCGTCGCCAGAGGCGACTCCCCGGTGCCGCTCGGCTCGTACCGCTCCACCTCGGGCAGAGTCAGGGGCAACTGCTCCTCCGGCAGAGGCACCACGGCCCCGTCCTCCCGATGGACCACCGGGAACGGCTCGCCCCAGTACCGCTGCCGGGAGAAGAGCCAGTCCCGCAGCTTGTAGCTGACCGTCTTCTTGCCCAGGCCCCGCTCTTCGAGCCACTCCACGATCTTCTTCTTCGCCTCCGCCACGGAGAGTCCGTCCAAAATCTCGGAGTTCACCAGCGTCCCGTCGCCGGTGTGGGCGGCCTCGGTAATGTCTCCACCGGAGATCACCTCCACGATGGGCAAATCAAAGGTGTTCGCGAACTCCCAGTCCCGATCGTCGTGGCCCGGGACCGCCATGATGGCCCCCGTGCCGTACCCGTAGAGCACGTAGTCAGCGATCCAGATCGGGACCCGCTCGCCATTGACGGGGTTGATCGCAAACGCCCCGGTGAACACCCCGGTCTTCTCCTTCTGGAGCTCCGTTCGCTGCAGCTCGCTCTTGGTAGCCGCCGCCTCTCGGTAGGCCTCCACAGCGGCTCGCTGGTCGTCGGAGACCACCTCATCCACCAGGGGATGCTCCGGCGCCAGCACCATGTAGGTCGCCCCGAAGAGGGTATCCGGCCGGGTGGTGAACACCCGGATCTTGGCATCCAGGCCGCCGGCGGACTCGGGATCCACGGCGAAGTCCACCTCGGCGCCGACGCTGCGCCCGATCCAGTTCCGCTGCATCTCCTTGAGGTGCTCCGGCCAGTCGATCAGCTCCAGATCTTCCAGGAGTCGGTCGGCGTACTCCGTGATCTTCAGCATCCACTGGCGCATGGGCTTTCGCACCACCGGGTGGCCGCCCCGCTCGCTGCGACCCTCGATCACCTCCTCGTTGGCCAGCACGGTCCCCAGCGCCGGGCACCAGTTCACGGGCACCTCGGCGATGTAGGCCAGGTCCCGCTCCAGGAGCTTCAGGAAGATCCACTGGGTCCACTTGTAGTACTCCGGATCCGTGGTGGCGATCTCCCGATCCCAATCGTACCCGAAGCCCAACGCCTTGAGCTGGCTCGTGAAGGTCTCGATATTCTTATTCGTCGTCACCGCCGGGTGAGTGCCCGTCTTCAGGGCGTACTGCTCGGCAGGGAGCCCGAAGGCGTCCCAACCCATGGGGTGGAGCACCTCGAAGCCCCGGGCCTTCTTGAACCGGGCGATGATATCCGTGGCCGTATACCCCTCCACATGACCGACGTGGAGCCCGGCCCCCGACGGATAGGGGAACATATCGAGCACATAAAAGGTCTCTTTGCCCTCGCCGTCGCCGGTCTTGAAGGTCTTGTTCTCTTCCCAGTATTGCTGCCACTTGGGCTCGATCTCAGACGGGCGAAACTCGGACATGTCGCTCTCGGGGGTGTATGAAAAACCAGAGGACTCCTCTCCGGAGGTGTAGTCCAACCCGCCCCGAGCCGCAACCTCGCTTACAGAGGTCGGAGGTCAGAGGTCGGAGGTCGGATTTCTTGTCCCGTGCCCGGAGGAGCTCGTTTACGGACGTCGGAGGCCGGAGGTCGGGGGTCGGGTTCCCTGGTTAGAGAGAGCCCTGGTCCCGCAGCCGGAGGATCTCCTCGCTGAGCCGGGCTGTGGCGAACTCCACCTCCCGGCAGTGCTCTACGTAGGCCTGGTGGCGGCCGGCGAAGAAGGCGTGGCGGTTCAGGAAGACCAGGTAGCCGGCCATGGCCCGGTCGCCGCGGCGGGCGTAGTCGTGGATCGCCTCGATGGCTCGGTAGGTCGACTCGTAGGCCCGCTGGGAGAGCCTCTCGGAGAGGGCGATGCCGTCGTCGTAGAGGACGTCGGCGGCGAGTGCCCAGGTCTCGTTTTTCCAGGGCCGGCGGTGGCGCTCCTGGCGAAGCCGGGTCGCCTCGTCTTGCCACCTCAGGTGAGCGTCGTAGAGGGGTTCGTAGAACGCTGGGGTCCGGCGAGCGACGTCGGCGTAGAAGTCGTAGAGCCGCTCCAGGGCTTCATCGAGGCGCTGGCGGTGCTGGCGCAGCCGGCGCTGCTTCCACCAGGCCTCCAGGCGATCTCCGAGGCTCCCGTCGACGACGCCCATCAGCAGATCTGTGGCCGAGAGGTTGCCCACCCGGTCCAGGTTGATCTCCTCGTAGGTGCCGGCGGCCATCATGCCGTTGCCCGGATCCTGGCGCCCCATCCTCAGGGCTCGCCGCTCCCGGACCTCCCGGGCCGACGGCCCCTCGGGCACGGGCTCCGCCGTGGGGGCGTCCTCGGCGGTGATCCGGGGCACGGGGATCGTCTTGGCGCTGGCCTCGGTCAACCCCGGCAGCCGTCGCCGGTGCCCGGCCTGCTTGTGTTTAATGAAGAACTCCTGAATCGCCTCCAGGGAGTCTTCCAGAAAGGCTTCGTAGGAACCGTGCTGCTCCACCAGCGTCGACAAGCGCGACCAGCTCCCGTGGACCGCCTCTCGCTGGGTGGGCAAGAGATCGTGATGGGCCATCAGCTCCAGGGCGAAGTCGCTGGCTCCCAGATCCCAGAACACGTCGAAGAGGCTCAGCCGATGGTCTTCGAGCCGCCGCGCCGCCCGCATGTCCTGCTGCAGCCCCAACCTAGCGAGGGTCCGCTTGCGACGGCGCACGGCGGCCGTAGCCGTGCCTCCCGTTGCCAGGACGAAGAGGGTCAGGATGGCGATGACGATGGGATCCATTGCGAGAGCGCTCCGGGAACGCGGGGGTTGACGCCGACGGCACGGGACCGGATGATCCTCCAGCCGCCTCGGCCGAGTACCAGGCGGCCACCGGCGCCAGGGACTTGATATAAGCCCCTGCGCCGTCGCGGTAAAGGTCCGGGCCGGCAGGGCACGGCATAAAGGACATTGCGGTGGCGCACCGCCTTGGTTATGCGCGAGATGGAAGCCGAACTCGCCGCGATGATCCATGAGGAAGGGTTGGCCCACTAGCCGCAGCAGGGCCTGTCCCGCTGCGGAACAGCGCCCCCTACCGACGGAAACCGATCACGCCGATCTGGAAACAACGCCTTGAACATTCCTTTCGAACTCTCTAGAGTCTCGAAGAAGCCCTACTTCCCATTTCATTCGTGTTTTACAGGGGGAAAAGTGAGAGAGAAGCACAACTCGTGCCAAATTCTATCTGGTATTGGCCGTAGTAGCTATATTCGTAGGATGTGATTCAAGTCCCGGTGAAGCACCCGAAACCTCCCCCTCAGAACAACCACTGGTCCTCAGCGAGTTCCGTGACGTGGAACAGATACACGGACAGTGGCAACATGCGAACTTTGCAACCGACCCTCAGCGTCAGGCCTATCTCTTCCAATCCGCACTGGCACTCAGGGGCGCTGCCCGAATTCACTACGTCTACCACGGTGTCGCAGGTGATGGGTGCCAGATAATGAGGGATGGTCGAGCCTCAGGCCATCTCACATCCAGCACCCGGCTGACCACTGCCCATCACGTCAGTGCCCCCGCTGAACAACTCCAGGTCTTCTTCGAGGCCCGCGTAGACCAAGACGGAATCATGTCAGGCAAGGTCGTCTCAGACGGTGACGACATTCACTTGTCACACTATCTCTTCGACCGGGCATACCCCTATCCTACCAAGTATGACTATCAGGACGAGAATCCATTGCTGATCAATCGGCTCGCTCAACTTGGAATCGAACTCACCGGCCCGGGTCAAGTGGAAGCCCGGCGTTACCTGCGAGGCCCGTGGAATTTCGAGGTGGAGCGCGACGAGTTCCCAGCGATACACACCGACGGTCAGTTGGATGTCGCAGTGCTCCGGGCTACGTCGCGAGACCTACCGTTTTCCTCGCAGCAGGAAGGCTGGCGTTACTTGGCTTCTGGGTCCTTTCCAGGAAGAGCGCCAGGGGTGTTCTTCGACTACCGCCCGTACCGAAGCCTCTCTCACTGCCCCACGGAACCCGATGAAAACGGGGACTGCCCAGATGCGAGCGACCACGGTGGCGCACTTCTTCCCGACATGGAGTCAACGCCACTGTGGGCGATACACAACAACTTCTACCCTGGTGATCTCGGCCAACATAATAATCTCGGCATTCCCTACGCGGTCGGAATAGCGTCCAACCCATTCCCTTACATCATCGACGGCCAACCGGACACCAGCGGTGTGGTCAAAGGTATCAGGATGTCGGATCCGGGCACCTACGAGCTTTCATTTTGTGTCGACGACTCGCCCCAAGAATTTCTCTATGGAGATGAATTCGAGGTTTCTCTCGATGCGTTTCGTGGATCCAGCGGTGGAGCTCTCTTTCACCCCCTTCGGTTCGTGTCGGGAGACACGATCCGAGAAAGCTCCACCCGAATCTACCCTCACGCGACAGTAGTCGCTATCACCGGAGAGCCACGCGTGGAGGTGATTACAGAATGGTGGTATCCCGAAGGCGACAACACCGACTACCTTCTCGCCGTCACGGCCGCCAGCGATGCCGTCGAGCGATGGTCTCGCCACGACGATGCTACGGACGAAGAAGAGGATCCCGACAACCCGTCCCCGGAGCAGCCGCCAACCGATGGTGAACCGAGATGCAGCCTCTATGATGATTCCCGACGATGTCTCAGTTATTCAGGCTCTCTTCTCGGGAGTCCAGCGTTCGCGCCCATTGAAAACCCGGTCATCTACTATTGGCCCGCCGATCTGCCGAGTGATGAGGCAGATGCTCATCAAGCGAACGCGGAAGATAGCGCATACGGACTTGGAGACTGGTTGCTCACGAACTGTGGTGCCTCCCACGAACCTTTTACAAAGGACGGCACGGAGCGTGTAGGTGCAGGTATAGGCGTTGGTTTCATCGGCTCCCTACGGTTTGATCCCGGACTTCAGGAACCTGATGACCAGTCCGTGGTTGGATACCTGCGTATGGTTTGTACTCCATGGTCGTCTGAACCATTCATAGTCAACTGGCCTTTTTTGCGGACAGCCGGAACCTCTTACCGCAACACTCAAGACGACACGGCCCACTTTCGTAGACGCTTCGGTACCCTCGCGGAGATCTTGGCCACTGTCGGCGAGGTTCGCCATCACAACGGTGCAAGCTCCCTTCGCCCCCTGTCTATGAAGACTTGTCCACCGAACTACTTCCTACGAGGAGTCAACTTCCACACCCGGACCCACGCAAACGGCGTACAACGTGTCCTCGCATCCATCCAATCGCTGGAATGCAAGCTATCAACCAATCCCTATGATCCTGATGAGACGCCTCCCGAGGGATTCACCGTGGAACTCTATCCCGAGGACACGCCCTCCTGCGCATATCGGCTCGGTGACTTTTGCTTTTCCTTGGGCCAACTAATCGGGTGGTCACATCCGGTTGACCTACCCCAATGCCGCCACGTCGACGCACCGGCTGCGTGTGAACAATCCATCCGATGTCCCATTGGAGAAGTCGCTCACGGCATTGCCTACCAGCGGGATGCGGATGGGTTCATCGTCGGCTTCGGCCTGAAGTGCATCGAGGAGCCAGGATGAAATCCTTCCACCTACTGATTTTGCTCACACTCGTTGCCGCCTGCGCAACCCACGACGCCAGTACCGAGTGGGACCTTGTCGACGACTCTCCAGATCCTCTCGATCACGAGG
>SKON01000066.1 GCA_007120035.1 Myxococcales bacterium | reverse complement strand
CGGTTGTACCCGTAGGTGAACATATTGCTCTGGGAGGCGAACTCCTCGGTCAAGAACTCGTCGATAAAGGTCACGTCGTTGTAGAGCTTCCTCACCTTGAAGATCTGCTCCTTGCCCAGGCCCAGCTGCTTATCCCAGGACTCCTTTCGGTCCAGATCGTCGACCTCCTCCCACTCCTTGCCGAACTTGCCCTTATTCCACCGGTCCTCGATGTCCCGGAACAGCGCCACCCCCAACTTGTAGGGGTTGAGCTGTCCCGGCGCCGTGGACATCACCCGGCTGTTGATGTCGGCGAAGTCGATGATCTCCGAGTCGTCGAGCACCTTGGTGGTCAAGATCTTGGAGTGCCAGTACGACGCCCACCCCTCGTTCATGATCTTTGTCTGCCCCTGGGGCGCGAAGTAGTAGGCTTCTTCCCGGATGATCGCCAGGATGTCCGCCTCCCAGCTATCCAGGGGCGCGTGGTCCAGCAAGAACCGCATCACGTCCCGCTCGGGCCGCCGGGGGAACATCCGGGCCTGCTCAGCCTCCTCGGCCATCTTCCGCTTCTGCTCCTCGATGAACTCCTTGGGGTTGATGAAGTCCTCCATGTACCCCTTGGCCTGGAACTTCGGCACCTCCCGAGTCTTCATCTCCTCGACGTCGAGCTCCTCCCCTTTCCGCTCGATGAACGGGCTGTAGTAATCGATCAGGTTGTCGATACACAGGCAGGTATCGATAAAGCTCTCCACGGCCTCGATCCCCTGGCGGTCTACATACCGCCGGATCCGGGCCCCGTGGTTGGCCATCTCGTCGACCATCCGACGGTTCGTCTTCGAGAAGTAGTAGTTATGCTTGAAGAAATCCACGTGGGCGTACACGTGGGCGATCACGGTCTTCTGGTCCACCAGGTTGTTCCCCTCCAGCAGATACGCATAGGAGGGGTCGTTGTTGATCACCATCTCGTAGATCTTGGAGAGGCCGTACTCGTAGCTCTTGGAGAGCTGCTCGTACTCCATCCCGAACCGCCAGTGGGGGTACCGGGTGGGGAACCCGCCGTAGGCGGCGATCTCGTTCATCTGCTGGTAGTCCACCATCTCGAAGATGGTCTCGAAGAAGTCCAGACCGTAGTCGATGGCGACCTCGCGGATCTGCGAAATCAACTCCCGAAGATGAAGGGGTACTTGTTTCATTGAGCTCTCTTTCTCAGAGTCCTTTACCCAGGAACTCTTTGATCGAATCGTAGATGGCGTCCCGGTTCTTGATCTCCGAGGTGGTCACTCGCTCGTGAGTCCCGAAGTGTTCCGTGATGTCTTTGATGAACTGCCCCGACCCGTAGGGCGACTCCACCTGGCCGTAGCAAAAGAGGTTCGACCGGGGCAGCAGGGAGTCCCGCAAGAGCGCCATGCAGTCCCCGGTGTCGTCCACGGACCAGTTGTCACCGTCGGAGAAGTGAAACAGATACACGTTCCACTCTTCGACGGAGTACTCCTCGCTCAGGATCTGGTCTGCCAGCTTGTACGCGCTGGAGATCATGGTCCCCCCGGACTCCCGGGTCCGGAAGAAGGTGTCTCGATCCACCTCTCGGGCCGTGGCGTCGTGGATGATGAACCGACTCTCCAACCCCTTGTACTGGCTGCGGAGCCACGTATCGATCCAGAAGGACTCGATCCGAACGATCTCCTTCTGCTCGTCGCCCATGGAGCCCGACACGTCCATCATGTACACGATCAGGGCGTTGGACTCCGGCAGGGAGGTCTCCTTCCACGACCGGTACCGCATGTCGTCTTTGCTGGGGATGATGATCGGGTTGTCCGGATCATAGGTCCCCATGGAGATCATCCGCTTCAGGGCCGACTTGTAGGTCCGCTTGAAGTGGCGCAGGCTCTCCGGCCCGGTCCGACGGATGCCGGAGTATTTCTCCCGCACCGTCTCCAGCCGCTTGACCCCCTTGGGCTCGATATTCGGGAGCTCCAGCTCCTCGCCCATGATCTCGGCGAGCTCTTCGAGGGAGACGTCGACCTCAATGCCGTGCTCTCCCTCCTGGCTGCCGGCCTGGCCCTTCTCACCGGGGGACTCCTCCCCCTGGCCGAGGCTGTCGCCGACCTCCCCGTCGCCCTGGCCCACGCCCCCTTGCTGCTTCTGGCTGAACCGGAACCGGGGGATGTCGATCCGGGGCAAGGGCACCTTCACGACGTCCTTGCCCTGCCGACCCGTGAGCTCCCCCTGGCTCATGTATTTGCGCAGGTTGTTTTTGATCTTCCCCCGGACGATTTGCTTAAACCGCCGGTGGTCCTGCTTGATCTTATTGAGGTCCGACATACCTATCCGTCCTCCGGCCAGGGGTGATCATTGCTGCTTCGAATCGCCCCGGGCGAAGATGCTGGCCACGAAGTTCAGCACGTCCGTGGCGGACTCCTCGTTGTACCCGTAGTCCCGGATCAGGCGCTGCTTGACGATGTCGATCTTCTCCTGGGTCTCCCGGTCCACCACGTTGGAGACCACGCTGGCGAGCTTGATCGAGTCCTTCTGGTCCTCGAAGAGCTTCAGCTCCAGGGCTTTGCGCAGCCGCTCGTTCGTGTTGAACGTAAACTGCTTGCCCTCGATGGCCAGGGCCCCGATGTAGTTCATGATCTCTCGCCGGAAGTCGTCCTTGCGGCTTTCCGGGATGTCGATCTTCTCCTCGATGGACCGCATCAGGCGCTCATCGGGCTCTTCGTACTGCCCGGTGTACTTGTTACGGACCTTCTCCTTCTGGGTGTAGGCCTTCAGGTTGTCGATGTAATTGGCGCAGAGCTTGCTGATCGCCTCCTCATCGGCGCTGATCGCCCGCTGGACCTCGTTCTTCACGATGTCCTCGTACTCCTGCTTCACCACAGCCAAAAGCTCCCGATACCGGTTGCGCTCCTCCTCGGAGCTGATCAGGCTGTGGTTCTTCAGGCCCCCGTCGAGCTCGTTGAGCACCAGGAAGGGGTTGATGCTGCTCTCCGTCTTATCCGAGACCAGAGCGTTGGAGAGCTTGTCCTGGATGTACCGGGGGCTCACGCCGGTGAGGCCCTCCCGGATCGTCTCCTTGCGCAGCTCCTTGACGTTGTCCTGGGTGTACCCGGTCAGGGTCTTCCCGTCGTAGAGCTTGAGCTTCTGCAACAAGGTCAGATCGTGCTTCTTCGGATCTTCCAGCCGGGTGAGCACGGCCCACATGGACGCCATCTCGATGGTGTGCGGGGCGATGTGCTTGCCTTTGACCCGCTCGTTGTTGAAGTCCTTTTTGTAGATCCGGATCTCCTCGGCGTACTTCGTGATGTACGGGATGTCGATCTTCACCGTCCGGTCACGCAGGGCCTCCATGTACTCGTTGCCCAGGAGCTTGCGGTACTCCGGCTCGTTGGTGTGACCGATGATCACCTCGTCGATGTCGGTCTGGGCGAACTTCTTGGGCTTGATCTTCCGCTCCTGGGTGGCCCCCAGGAGGTCGTAGAGGAAGGCCACGTCGAGCTTGAGGATCTCCACGAACTCGATCACGCCCCGGTTGGCGACGCAGAACTCCCCGTCGAAGTTGAACGCCCGGGGGTCCGAGTCAGACCCGTAGATGGCGATCTTGCGGTAGTTGATGTCTCCCGTCAGCTCCGTGGAGTCCTGGTTCTTCTCGTCCTTGGGCTGGAAGGTCCCGATCCCCACCCGGTCTTTCTCGCTGAAGAGGAGCCGCCGCACCTGCACGTGCTCCATCACCCGGGTCCAATCGCCCTCGTAGTGGCGCATCAGCTCCCGGAAGATATACCGGCTCGCCGGGTTCAAGTCGCCCCGGACCCGCACGGTGAATGCCTCGTCGCTGATCCCCAGGTCCTCGATGGCCTGCTGCCGCCACTCGGCGGGCAAAAGCTTCAGGGGCTCTTCGTTCATCGGGTCGTGGAGCACCTCCTGACCACCGGTGAGGTGCTGCAGGTCCTCGGGCATCACCCACGAAAACGTGTAGAGCCGCCCGTCGTCGGTCCGGGTGTACTCCTCCAGCCCCTTCTTCAGGAGCCGAACGATCGTGGACTTCGAACTCCCCACGGGGCCGTGGAGCAAGATGATCCGCTTCTCCGTGCCGTACTCATTGGCGGCGGCCTTGAAGACGTTCACCAGCCGCATCAGCGGAATGTCCAGGCCGTAGACGGCGTCGGCGCCGCCGCCGATCTCGTCCTTGAAGAAGTTGTACCGGACGATCTTCTTCTTATTGTCGATATACTCTTCGGTCCCGTAGGACATCACCATATCGAACATCCGCTGGTAGGCGTTGCGGGTCACCCGCGGATCCTCGCGCACCAGGTCCAGGTACTCCTCAAAGCTCCCTTCCCAGTGCAGGTGGCGGTATTCATCGATGTCGTGGTGGCGACCGATCTTATGAAGGATGTTCTCTTTCGCGCTCATCTAGGCTTTTCTCCGACGTCTGAAAGACGATTGGCTGGTCTTTTGGGCTTTCAAAGGATGGCGACCGTCCACGCAAGCGGCGATCCACTCGGATGGTTCAACGTATCGCCCAGAGCAAACTATTTCAGGCTCCCCTCCGTTGTCTCACTCCCCAGCGGACTTGTCCACCCGCTGCGTCAACTCTATCAAGGCTCGCCCCGTATCTTTGGGATGCAAAAAGGAGATCAATTTTCCGTGGGCCCCGTCCAGAGGACGGTCGCTTAGAAGCCTCAGCCCCGCCGCCTCACATCGGTCTCGACCGGCCTTGATATCGGGGCACCGCAGCGCCAGGTGATGAAGCCCCGGCCCATTGCGCTCCAAAAACTTCGCCACCGGTCCCGTGTCGTTAATCGGCTCCAAAAGCTCGATCAGGGTCTCTCCGGCCCGAAAGAAGGCCACCTTCACCCCCTGGGCCTGCACTACCTCCTCTCCCTCGAAGGTCAGCCCCAGGACGTCCCGGTACAGCGGCGCCGCCTCCTCGATAGACTCCACGGCGATCCCGATATGGTCAACAAGCTCGATCATCTCCTCTCCTTGTTCTTGGTCCTCGCCAACCTTACGGCATTCACTGGCGAGCGCAACCCGCCCGACGGGCGCTCAGCGAAGCCTCCCCGCGAACCCGTGCGTGGGCAGATGGCCCGTGGAGTAGACCCCCTTCCACCCACTTGATACGGATCAGCTCACCTCCGCATCTAGTGCCGACGATCCGGAGTTTTGGGGCAGAAACGTGAGGTAGCGTTGTAGCTCGGGACTGGCCACCAGTGTCACGGT
>SKON01000247.1 GCA_007120035.1 Myxococcales bacterium | reverse complement strand
GTGTTTGTGATCATCGCCATCGGGGCGGTGTTGGGGGGAAGGTGGACGGGGGATGAGCACTATTTGCACTTTCGGGCCTGTGATCGATTCTTGGGAGACTGATGTGGGCGGGGAAGTAGATGGACGGTCTGCCGGAAGAGGGTGACATCGATGCGGGGGTCAGCACGGCGGTGAAGGTCGGGGTGGGCCTGCTGGGGGTGGTGTTGGTGGTGGGGTTGTTGGGGGCTGTGGGACATCTGGTGGGGATCGGGTTTCTGGGGCATCGGCTGATCATGTACGGGGAGGGGGAGCTCTATGTGCTGAACCTGACCGATGAGGAGCGGTATGTGAGCGTGGACGGGCGGCCGCCGGAGGTGGTGCATGCCCAGAACGCGCAGATCGTGCAGTTGATCGGGGGTCGCAGCGAGGTGGAGATCCTGGGGGAGTCCGGGGAGGTGATCGAGGAGTACGTGATCGAGACCCGGCGGTCCCACGGGCTGATCAACGTGTCGGAGCGGGCCTGTCTGGCGGCGATCGACTTGTCGTCGTTGTACGGGGAGGGGCGTCGAGAGGTGGAGCTGGTGGGGTTGTGGGGCCCGGAGGATCGGGTGCAGGAGGTGGGGAGCCGGAACGTGGTGTGGCCTCGTAGGGATCCGCCGCCGCGGATGGACGCCGAGATGGGGCCGATGGTGGCGGTGGAGATCGTGGGGTGTCCGCTTTTGGAGGATCCGGGGTTTTTGAAGGAGTACCTGGTGATGCGGATCGAGGATCGGATGGATCGAGGTCGGTAGTGTCCTGGCCGGAAGGGTCACAGAGGAATACAATTTGGGGCTTGGGTGAAGCGGCGGAGGTGGGTAGTCTCGGGGATTGAACCGCGAGCGAACCGACGTCTTCGATGCAATATCCATGAGTGACTCACGATATTTCCTGGGGGATCTGGACCCCGACGAGGAGCTGATCGTGGGTCCCTTTCGGCTCCTGGAGCGGATCGGGACCGGTGCGATGGGAGAGGTGTGGCGGGGGCGGCATCACGAACAGCAGACGGAAGTGGCGGTGAAGGTGATCCGGACCGACGAGGCGAACTCCGATGGGTTTCGGAGAGCCTTTCGGCACGAGGTGCGGAGCATGGCGGCGATGGATCACCCATTCATCGCCCGGGTGTTGGACTACGGAGAGATGGACGAGGCGGCCGAAGACCAGTCGTTGGGGCATCTACAGAAGGGGAGCCCCTACTGTGTGATGGAGCTGGCCCGGTTCGGTTCGCTGGGGAGGTTGAAGGGGCAGGCCTTGCCGTGGGAGTGCGTGAAGGTGCTGCTGGTGGGATTGTTGGACGGGCTGGCACACAGCCACGCCCAGGGGCTGATCCATCGAGATATCAAGCCGGAGAATGTACTTCTGACCCACGCGGTGAGGAGCCTTCCGGGGATTCGGCTGAGCGACTTCGGGCTGGCCTATGCGTTGTGGAGGTCCCAGGAGGTCTCGGGGTGGCAGAAGACGGCGGGGACGGTGTCGTATATGTCGCCGGAGCAGTTGATGGGGCATTGGCGGGCCTATGGGCCGGAGACGGATCTTTATGGGTTGGGGTGTCTGGGGTTTGAGTTGCTGAACGGAGAGGCGCCGTTTCGGGGGACGAACCTGGTGCAGATCGCGCAGGCGCACCTGGATCAGCCGCTGCCGAAGTTGGAACGAGACGATGTGCCGGGGGAGGTGGAAGAGTGGTTGGGGCGGCTGCTGAGCAAGGACCCGGAAGAGCGGTACCGGACGGCGGCGATGGCGGCGAAGGCGCTGCGGGATCTGACGGGGTGGCGAGAGGAAGAGATCAGCCAGGCGTGGCTGGTGATCGAGGAGATGGCCCGGGGAGAAGAGGAGGACGGAGAAGCGACGAAGACGTTGATTCCTCTGGTGCCGGTGGATGTGTTGCGGCCCCACTTCGAGACCGGCGAGCCGGCCATGGAGACCGTGGAGAGGGCGTTGGCGGTGCCCGCGCGATGGGATCGGGGGCTGGTGGTGAGGCCGGCGCCTCGGCTGGTGGGGGCAGGAATGGGGTTGGTGGGGGTGAGAAAGATACCGCTTCAGGGGCGAGAGGCGGAGCGGAGGAAGTTGTGGGAGAGCCTGCGGGAGGTCAGTGAAGGGAGGGGGGTGCGGGCCTGTCTGATCCAGGGGGGAGCCGGGGTGGGCAAGGATCGGTTGGCGGAATGGCTCTGCGATCGGGTGTTGGAGCTGGGACTGGGGTCGGTGGTTCGGGTGAGCTACGGGGAGACCAGGGAGATCGAGGATGCGTTTGCCCAGGGGTTGGCGAGGCATTTTCGGGTGATGGGGATGAGCCACGGGGAGGTGGAGGAGTATTTTAGGAAGAAGCTGAAGAAGTGGGGGGCGACGTGGAGACTGGAGTGGGAGGCCCTGGCGGAGATCTTGCGACCCCTGCCGATGGATCATCCCGGTCCACGAGTGAAGTTTGCAGGGCCGGAGCAGCGGTATCGGGCGCTCTTGAATCTCTTCCGACGGATGACCGGGGAGGGGCCGGTGGTGCTGTGGCTGAACGATGTCCACAGGGGAGCCCCGGCGGTGGAGTTCGTGCGGTTGCTTTTGGAGGAAGAGCCCGACCTGAAAGTGTTGGTAGTGATGACGGCCCGTGATGATTTGGTGATGGGAGGAGGGGAGACCGTTGAGGAGGCTCTGGTAGAGGTGAGGGCGAGGGGGCGGTTGGAGGTGGTGGACCTTCAGCCGTTGGACGGGATCGCGATGCGAGCAGTGTTGGAAGAGGCGCTCTTTTTGGAGCCCACGCTGGCCTTTGAGCTGATCCAACGGTCCTGGGGGAATCCTCTTCACGCGCTGGAGCTGGTGAAGAAGTGGGCGGAGGCCGGGGAGTTGGTGGCGACGCCCCGGGGGTTCACAGGCCGTGATGGGAAGACGCCGGAGGTCCCACAGTCGGTCACGGAGCTTTGGGACGGAGTGGTGGAGCGGCTCTTGGCAGGGCGTGAGGGACAGCGCCCGTTATTAGAAGCGGGGGTGTTGTTGGGAGGGGGGCTGGCCCGGGAGACCTGGGAGGCCTTGGAAGAAGAGATGGGAGAGAGGCTATCGAGGGAGCTGGTGGACCAGCTCTTGGAGCGGAAGTACATCTACGAGACGCCGGAGGGTCTGCGATTTGCTAATACCCCGATGCGGGAGTCGCTCATCGAGAGCGCTCGCCGCAGTGGGCGCGCCCGGTGGTTGGCCCGGATGTGTGGGGAGGTGTTGGAGAGGGGAGGCGGGGTAGCGGAGGAGATCGGGTTGTTGTGGTTGGAGGCCGACGAGCCCGGGCGGGGAGCTGACCATCTGTTGCGGGCCTGTGAAGAGCGCAAGGAGCGCGGTGAGTATCAGGCGCTGCTCTATGTGGCGTCCCGGGGGGTGAGAGCCGTGGAGGGGCGAGAGGAGGAGCGGTCGCTCTTGATGAAGCTGCGGTGGTGGAAGGGGCACGGGTTCGCGTTGTTGGGGGAGTACGAGGCGTCGTTAGCGGAGCTCGAGGAGAGCCTCCGGATTGCGGAAGAGTTGGGGGACCGAGAGTGGGAGGGCAGAGCTGCGGTAGTGTCTGCGCATGAACTCGTGAGGACCATGGAGGACGATGAGGCGGTGGCGCGGTATCTCCAGGCCTGGGAGGCGTTGAAGAGTGTGGAAGGCCCCGAGGTGTGGGAAATGATGCTTCAATGCTGCGCGGCACTTTCGGTGTTCCTCAGGCGACGAGGGCGTCACGACGAGGCTCGACGATGGGGCCGGCGAGGGTTGGCGTTGATGGAGGAGGAGGAGTTCGAAGAGTCCGTGGGTGCGCTGAAGTTTCGATATGCGGTGTTGGCTGGTCAGGTTCAAGAAGGGCGAGTGACGGAGGAGGAGATCGAGGCGTTGATCGATGCCTGCGAGCGCCACCGGACGCCGATCGGACTGGCGAAGAGTCTGAATCTACGGGCCGAGTGGTTGCGAAGCGAGGGGCTGTGGGAGGAGGCGCTGAGGGATTATCAGCGATCTGAGGAGATCTACCGGTTGATCGATCCCGGTCGAGGTCTGGTGCCTCGGATCAATCAGGCGCTCGTGATGATCGAGGTGGGGAACCTGGGAGAAGGCAGGCGAATGGGAGAGCGGCTCCTGGAGGAGATCAGAATTCGGCACCACAGGTACTACCAGATGTTCGCGAAGGGGGCGCAACTGCCCGACGTGGTGTCTCGTGGAGAGTGGGGGGTGGCGGAGGAGCTCGTCGATTGGCTCGAGGCGTATTGTGAGAAGACCGGGAACGTGGAGCCCGACCTGGAGCTATGCCTCGTGGCGGCGTTGAGGGAGCTCGACGATGGGGAAGCGCCGGGGTTGAGGGGTCGGCTTCAGGTGCTGATGGAAGCGCCTGAAGCCGTTTGAATCAGGGTGATCGGTTAACCGCAGAGGGGGTCTTCGCACTCGAAGTAGCCGTAGAGAGCGCTGAACGGTGGAGAGCCGACTTTGTCGTTGGAAACGACATTGGTGGTGGCCCAGAAGGAGTCGTGTACCTGGGTGTTGAGTTCGACGTCGACGTCGGTGGAGTCGCCGCCGATCTCCATCCAATAATCTTGTTCCCCTAGAATGAACCGTCCGTTGATCCCTTCGTCCTTGAGGCGTTGGAAGATCGTGTCTCGTTGGGCTTCGATCTGGGCGTGGGTTTTGCCGGAGTAGGTGGCTCGGAAGACGGCTCTTGAATAAGACATGGTACTGCTCCAAAAGAAAGAAGAGAAAAGGGGAACCCCACCGAAAGGAGGCCGATAGGAAAAGTCTCCCAGAGGGGGGGATAGATTACAATCTTTTACGTGAGGAGGGAAAAAGTGGACCTTCCCCATGGAGATCGCGTATATAGAGGGGTATGAGTGGAGGGAGCGAAGGACAAGAGGTGAGAGCGGGGAGAGGAAGGGTCCGGCGTGGCGTGGCGTGGTCTGTGCTGTTGATGGCGGCTGTGGTGGGGTTGGCGTGGTGGGGTCTGAGGACGCCGGCGGCGTTGCGGGCGATGGTGGGGCCGCCGATGGCGGAGGCGGCCGCGGCGTCGGGGATGGACCTGAGGGTGGGGGCGATGTCGGGGGTGGGGTGGACGGGAGTGCGGCTGCACGATGTGGAGGTGGGGCTCGATCGGGGTGTGCGAGGTGATCTCTCGGTGGGTCAGGTGGACGTGTATCCCGACGTGCGGGGGAGCTGGGAGGCCCGGCGGCTTGTGGTGGGGCGAGTAGAGGCTCGGGGGGTGGATCTGCGGGTCCGAGGAGGAG
>SKON01000186.1 GCA_007120035.1 Myxococcales bacterium | reverse complement strand
GATTGAGCCTGGTCGTCGGCGATCCCGTGCCCGAGGTCGGCGCCGCGGTGCGGATGGAGTCCGACTCCGGGGAGGTGGTCTTCGCCGTGGTACGGAGGTTACTGGGCCGCCGCAGGGTGGAGGCGTGGTTGCCCGAGGTGCCGACATGGGTGCGGTCCGGGGTGGCGATCGAGGTCCTCGATGAGCCCGCGGGGTTCGAGATCCCCGCCGACGGGAGGCTCGTGATCGACGCCTCGACGATTGGGGTCGGGGAGGGGGTCGTGCCCCTGTGGCCGGAGGCGCCCCGGTGGGCGGATCTGCGCGGAGAGCTGGGGCCTGTGGCGACGGGGGTTCATGCGTTGGACGTGCTGGCGCCGGTCCCGGCCGGCGGGTTGGTCCTGGTCTTCGACGAGTCGGGCGCCGGATTCGCGGGGTTGGCGCGTCGCGTCGAGGAGGCGGTGGAGCCGGAGCTCCGGGTGGGGCTTTTGAGTGATATGGCGGAGGGCGGCGTGATGACGACAAGAGCGCCCACGCAGACGCTGGAGATCACATACCACGGTCAGGGCTCTGGTCGGGATTCTCTGGCGGCGGTGCAGTTCTTGATCGCCCTGGCGCCGTGGCTTCGGGAGCAAGGGGAGGCGTTGGTGACGGTGGAGCTGGAGCTGCCCGACGAGCGTGCCTATGGGGTGGATGATGGGCGTGGGTTGCGGCGAGGGGTTCCGGAGATTCTTGGGCTCTTGACGCGGCACCTGGTGTCGACGAAGGAGGCTGAGGTGACCACCCTGGTGCATCTGAGGCTCCCGCCGTCGGCGCAGGGGCTGTCGGACCTGATCGAGACCTTCACCGTGGGCGATGTGGACGCCATGGTGGTGATCGATGAGGAGGGGGGCTTCGATCCGGGGCGGTCGTCGTCTCGAGCTGTGGTGAGCGATGAGGCCCGGGAGGAGCGGCGGCGGCTCTTGAGGGTCCTGGAGATCTGCGGGAAGGCGGAGACCACGGTGGCGATCTTCGGGGAGGCGGACCTCACCGAGGAGGAGCGAGAGGCTCTGGAAGAGCTGCGGAGCTTGCGGGTTCGCTTGTAGCGATACTCTTCATAGCAAAACCCCGGGCCGAGGCCCGGGGTTTTGCTGGTGCGACAGCGCTCAGGCGCGATGGTTCAGGCGCGGGTCAGGCCGCGGCGGAGTCGCCATTGAAGATGCTCTCCACCAGATCGCCGTACTTCTCCATGACGATGCGGCGCTTCAGCTTCAGGGTGGGGGTGAGCATGTCGTTCTCGGGGGTCCACTCCTCGTCGATGAGGGCGAACTTCTTGGGGCGCTCGTAGCCCTTGAGGGTGGCGCCGACCCGGGCGATCTCCTCTTCGTAGAGCTTCTGAACCTTGGAGTGGGTCAGGAGCTCGTCGGCGGGGACGCCGTTCCGCTTGGCCCAGGGCTCGAGGTTCTCGAGGTCGACGACGATCAGGGCGCCGTTGTAGGGCTTGTTGGTGCCCTCGATCATCACCTGGTTGATGTAGGGAGAGAGCTTGAGCTGCTCCTCGATGGGACCGGGGACGACGTACTTGCCGTTCTCCAGCTTGTACTGCTCTTTGACGCGGCCCAGAATCCAGAGGAAGCCGTCTTCGTCGACGCGGCCGAGGTCGCCGGTGTGGAAGGTGCCGTCGTCGTCGAGGACCTCGGCGGTCTTCTCCGGCAGGTTGTGGTAGCCCTGCATGATATTGGGGCCGCGGACGCAGATCTCGCCGGTACCTTCCGGGTATCCTTCGACATCGCGGATCTCGATCTCGACGCCGGGGAGAGGCTTGCCGACGCTGCCGATCCGGCGGTTGCCCGGGTAGTTGCAGGTGGCGATCGGCGAGGTCTCGGTGAGGCCGTAGCCTTCGTAGACGGTGATGTTGAGGTTGTCGATGAACTGGGCCACCTCGGGGCTGAGAGCAGCGCCACCGCTGAAGGCGTACCGCAGGCGTCCGCCGAAGCGGTCCCGGACCTTGGAGAAGACCAGCTTATCGTAGAAGTTGTTCATGAACTGGGTCATGCCGCCGGGGCGGCCACCGCCCTCGGTCTCCTTGCGGAGCTGCTCGGCGTTGGCAAGGCCTTTGAAGAAGAGGAACTTCGACAGGCCGCCGGCCTCCTCCATCTTCTTGTGGACCCCGTCGTAGATCCGGTTGAAGATCCGGGGGACGCTGAAGAGGAGGGTGGGGCGAACCTCGCTGAGGTTCTCGATGATGGTCGTCACGTTCTCGGCGATCCCCATGGAGGCGCCCATGGAGAAGAGGCCGTGGAGCTCGACGGTCTGGCCGAAGCTGTGGGCCCAGGGTAAGAAGGAGAGGCTCACGTCGCTGGGGCCGATGTCCAGGAGGCTCTGGATGCCGTTGATGTTGCTCGCAATGTTGCCGTGGCTCAGGAGGACGCCCTTGGGGTTGCCCGTGGTGCCCGAGGTGTAGATGAAGCCGCAGAGCTCCTCGGGGTCGGGGTGGTAGCGGTCGACGGGGTTGGCGGCGCCATGGTCCAAGAGGGTCTGGAAGGCGTCTTCGTGGTCGGCGGGGCCGTCGAAGTAGATCACCCGCTCCAGGGTGTCGATCTCGTCGATGAAGGGCTTGACCTGGTCGTAGATCTCCTGGTTGGCCACGAGGACGATCTTGGCGCCGCTGTCGGTGAGGATGTAGTTCCAATCCTTGGCGAGCTGGGCTTCGTACATGGGGCAGTACTTGGCGCCCAGGCTGTAGACGGCGTAGGCGCCGACGGCCCACTCTACGCGGTTGTTGGCGATCACGGCGATGGTGTCGCCGCTGCCGGGCTCCACGCCCATGGTGTGGAGGGCGCCGCGGAAGTTGTCGACCATTTCGCCGAACTGTCGGTAGGTCGACCAGCGATATTGGCCGTCTTTCTTGGTGCCGAAGAGGGGTTCGTCGGCAAACTTCTCGACGCTGTGCTCCAGAATTTCCACCAGGTTCTTGAACTCTGTGGCCATGGATCGTAACTCCCATCAAAGTAATCGTTAACGAGCGGTTCCCCACGGTGGGGCACCGCCAAGCCAGTGCAGTGATTCGACAACATTCCTTGGCGCGACAACCTAACCGCTGAGGTCGTGGTCTGCAAGCCCTACGGGAGCGTAATGTCTGGAAATCGGCAGTATTATTCCCTTCATCGGGTGCCTCGAGGGGTGGAAGTGGAGACCGGTGGGAGGCTCGTCGGGAGGGACGGGGACTGGTCGCTCGGTGACGCCCGGGGGGCGTTGGCGCTCGTGGGGTTGGAGGGGTTTGGTGTGTTTGTGGAGGGGGAACTGATTCGATTGCAGGGGGTTATGGGTCCAGAGGGCTTTCGGGTGGAGGCGGTGGAGTCCCTGTTTCGGCCCGCCGCGGGGGCTGCGACGCCGGTGGTCGATCCGGGGGTATTGGTGGAGCGTGGGCAGTTCCTGGCGGAGTTGCGGAGTTTCTTTCAACGTCGGGAGTTCTCCGAAGTGGAGACCCCCTACTGGGTGAGCTCTCCGGGGACCGATCCCTACCTGGAACCCGTGGAGGCCCGATTCCAGGTGGAGTCGCCGCTCCGGGGAGTGGAGCCCGGGTTTCTCCATACGTCTCCCGAGTTCGCGATGAAGCGGTTGTTGGCGGCCGGGGCGGGCCCGGTCTTTCAGCTCGCCAGGGTGTGGCGGAACGGGGAGCGGTCGGCGCTGCACAACCCGGAGTTTACGCTCCTGGAGTGGTATCGGCCCTGGGAGGCTGTGGAGCGGATCATCGAGGACGTGGAGGAGCTGGTCTGCGAGGTGCTCGGCGAGGACTCGGCTCGGGTTGTGGGGGCTCCGATTCGGCGGATGACCATGGCCGAGGTGGTCGACGAAGCCTGCGGTTTCGATCTGATGGAGGCGCTGGAGCTGGAGGCCCTGCGGGACGCCGTGGAGAGCCGCGGGTTGCTTGGCGAGCGGCATCTGAGGGCCGAGGTGTGGGAGGAGCTCTTCTTTGCGTTGATGGTGGAGCGGCTGGATCCCTTCGTCGCCGGGCTGGGTACGGTCTTCGTGACGGAGTGGCCCACGGCGCTGGCGGCGCTGGCACGGCGAAAGCCCGGCGACCCGAGGGTGGCGGAGCGCTTTGAGCTCTACGTTGACGGTGTGGAGCTGGCCAACGGGTTTGGGGAGTTGACGGATCCCGACGAGCAGCGGGCCCGGTTCGAGGCGGACAATCGGGCCAGGGCGGCCCTCGGGAAGCCCGAGTTGCCTATGGCCGAGGAGCTCTTGGCGGCGATGGAGTGGGGGTTGCCGCCGTCGTCAGGGGTAGCGTTGGGGGTGGACCGGCTGATGATGCTCGCCAGGGGGAACGAGAGGATCGACGAGGTGTGGCCCTGGGCGTTGTGAGCTCGAAACGAAGACCGTGGGCGGTATGGCACCTCCCCTCGGGCCAAGGCCACGAGGCTGGGCGAGTCGGGCTGCGCCCGATGGTCCTCGCGGGCCAAGGCCCGCTGCGGATGGGAGAGGGTCGCAACACCGGGGCGGTTCGGTGGGAAACGAAGACCGTGGGCGGTGTGGCACCTCCCCCATCCCCAGCGCAACCCCTTTGACAGAACCCCACCCCCGTGGCAATAGTGTCGCGCGTACCCCGAACGCACCGCTACGCTCCCGGAGGAACCATGACCGACCAGGCCCCTAACCTCGCGGATCCAATCGAAGAATTCTCCCTTGAGCTCCGTAGCGACACCAGCCTCTCGGGGCTCGTCGAGGAGGCCGCCTTCGACGACGTTCACTTCTTCCTCGCCGAGGCGATCGCCGCCGGCGACATCGTCGACGAGCCGGACTACGACGGGACCTTCGCCCTGGTGCCCTACTCCCACGAAGAGCACGCCCTGAACCAGGCGACCTTCGAACTCCTGGCCGACAAGGGCTGGACTCCGGCGACCCTCCGGGACCTCCTCTGCTTCGCCATCGCCCGTCCCCAGATCCAACGGGAACACGACGTGATAGCCCTGGGAACCCTCCGAACGCGACGGGTCTACACCGACCGCCCCGGCGAGACCGTGTGGGACCAGACCGACCTGGATCGGTCGATCTGCCAGTGGGCCGTGGGCCTCTCGGCGCTGAAGACGAAGAGGACCCTCGTGCCCCTGGAGATCTTTCTGGGCAAAGTGCTCCGGCAGCCGGCGCTCCTCCTGGTTCGCACGAGCTGAGCCTTCCCAGCAACTAACCCGGCAGCTCCACCGAACCGCCCCGGTGTTGCGACCCTCTCCCATCCGCAGCGGGCCAAGGCCCGCGAGGACCCTCGGGCGCAGCCCGACTCGCCCAGCCTCGCGGCCTTGGCCCGAGGGGAGGTGCCAT
>SKON01000053.1 GCA_007120035.1 Myxococcales bacterium | reverse complement strand
TTCGGCCGGCTCTAAAGTTCCCCCGCTAACGCGGGGATTCCTCGCCCTACAGTCCTCTTGAACCGGCTGAGGCTCCACACAGTCTCATCGTCACAAGCTAGACTTCCTTTGATAACGAGCACTGTGCCTTCGAATAGAACCATACTTCCAACCCTCTGCCTCCTCGCAGCCTGCGCCACCCCACCCTCGCAGCCCGACCCACCAAGCATCACCGAGGCGTTCGAGCCCGAGACCATCGGGCTGGTGCACCTGGACACGAAGTTCTTCGTCGTCGCCGACGAGGCCGGCGAATACTTCTCCGTGACCCCACGGGCGGACTCGCCGACTTTCGGTGGAAAGATCGTGGTGGAGGTCGTCGCGGTCCACGACGCCTGGGTGGAGGTCCGGAGTACGGATCAACGCGACGTCTGCGCTCACTTCGATCTCGCGGGGCCGGGGTTGCACTTCTTCGTCTCCCCCGATGCCTTCGTTCCCGTTCTGAGAGAGGTCGTAGCCCTCGACTTCCCTGACGGGACCGGTGGGGAGCTCGTGCCTGGGCTCGCGCTCAGACCGGACGAGGAGGTGGAGGGGAGGTACGAGGTCCGCCACCTGGACCTGGTGTTTTCGGTCGACTTGCCGGAGACCGCCGTTGGGTTGAGCTTTGAGCCATCCATGGAGTTCTCGATTCTTCCGGGCGTCTACGGTGTGCCCCATGGTGGGCTCCTGCAACTGAATGGTCGCCCCGTAACTACCTCACCAGCGCGGGGTCCCAACGGCACCTGGGTGGACCGGCCCGCTCCCGATCTCGTCGAGCTTACCCGACCCTGCGCTCGTCTCGTGGTATCGAAGGATCCGGGCCAAGAGCCCAGCGAACAAGAGATCCTCTGGCCCCATGGAATCTGTGGGTTCGCGACCAATCTGGCGTACCCACGCCAGTGGGGGACATACGACCTCCCGGCCGAAGCCCCTTTGTACTGGATGGACGGAAGCGTCGCTGGGAGCCTCCCCGCCAGGACGCTCTGGGCTGCTGACGGCCTGCAGTTCCTGGGGGAGTATTACTGCCGGACCGGGGACCTCATTGAACGAACCGGCGACCTGAGGGAGGCGATGGAGTTGGATTCCTTGGGGTGGTGTGTTCACCGCGACGACGTGACGTACGAACCCGGAGAGCCCCTCTTTCCATCGCGTTGACGTCACGATCTGGAATACCACCACCACAAGAGCTACCCGGCGCTTTCGTATGACACATCGATCTGGCTTCGAGGTACTAGAATGCCCACGACCCATCACCGTTTTCCCTACTCGTGGCTCGCTGCGATCTATCTCTCCTGCGTCGCCTTCGGTTGCGGAGAAGACGACGACGACACCACCCCGGTGGTCGTCGAAGACGCCTCGACTGGGTGACTACCGCGATCCTCTGCGTGGTTACGCCGGTCAGAGTACACCTGGGCCAGAGGCCGCAGGGCTCCAGCGTTCGGGCCAGAACGAGCGTCTCAGACCACCACGAGCAGGGCCAGGCAAGCTACGCCCAGGCCGTAGAAGGCGCTGGCCAGGAAGTAGCTGAATCGGGCTCGCCAGCCTTTGGAGTAGATCCCGTGGTCCGAGGGGTCGTCGGGGTTGTAGACGATGTCGATGGTGGCGCCCTTCGGGTAGCGTCGCTTGGGGCCGTCCAGGGATCCCGTGGTAAACGTAGTAGATGGCATGACCAGCCCCATGTGGGGTTGGCCGCCGACCTCGAAGTCCACCTTCAGGACCAGAGCTCTCATGGTCGCCCCGGAGTCCGAGGACCGGGTGGTGGAGGAGTGGTCGACGATCACCGCCTTGGCCTGGCCGGTGCGCCGTCCCTGGGCGTCGAGCTTTGCCATGATGAAGACGCGGCCGATCAGCCCGAAGGCCAGGCCAAAGGCACCGACGAAGAGGCCGACGAAGATGGCGGGGACCACGTAGTCCTCGGAGTGGCCGAAGCGCTCCATGTAGAGGTAGCCTGTGGCCAGGCCGAGCAGGGCGCAGACCACGGCGATGGCGATGGTGGCCGCCCAGAAGGGCCCCGCCTCGGCGCGGCGCTGCTCGCGCTCCGCCTCTTCGGCGGCTTGCTCACGGGCGGCGGCTTGTTGGAGCTCTCTCTGACGTGGCGATAGGCCCATCTCTTCCTCGTCATAAACCTGGGGTGAGAGAAGAGGATACATGGCCGGCGGGCCGGTGGCCAACAGGCTTCCGCGCAGACTTGCTCAAACCAACAGAAAAACGCACAAAAAGTGCGTTTTTTTGCAAAATGTGGACATTTTCAGCCAGACACTTATAATGGATCAAGCTAGCAATTAATCGCACCTAGAGTGCGTATTTCCACAAGGTGTATCCAGTGTCATCGGAAGAGTTTTTCCAGAGTCACCCCGTGTTCACACACGAGGAGTACGGGCAGAGTCGTGAATGGGGGAGCCCGCGCACCGTGGACAGCCTGCTTCGCAAACACCTGCAAAGCGGCCGGATCGCCCGGGTGCGGCGTGGGCTCTACGTCTCGGTGCCACCCGGTGGCGCCGCGGAGACCGTTGACCCCTACCTCATCGCGACGAAGGCGGTGGAGGACGCCGCGGTCAGCCACCACGCGGCGCTCCAGTTCCATGGGCGCACCTACTCGATGTGGAGCCAGGTCACGTTTCTGACCCGCAGCTACACGCGGGGCTTCCACTTCGGCCCGGTGGAGTACATCCCGGTGCGGCCACCATCGGTTGTCGCCGAACTCGAGGACATGGGCGGCGGCATCGAGAGCCGACTCAGCGGTGGCGGACAGGTCCGGGTCTGTACCTGTGAGCGAGCGATGGTCGACATACTCCACACGCCCACGCTCGGTGGCAGCTGGGAGGAGATCTGGCGGTCGCTGGAGATGGTCGAGTTCTTCGACCTCGACGCGCTGATCGCATACGCGCTACGGCTCGATACGGCGACGACCGTCGCACGAGTCGGACTCTTCCTCGACCAGCACCGGGAGCGACTCTTCGTCGAGGACGCACACCTCGAGCGTCTCCAGGCACAGGCCCCGAAAGACCCCCGCTACCTCGACCCTTCGAGAGAGCCGGGGCGTCTCGTACACCCATGGAACCTGATTGTGCCCGAGCGCGTACTTCAGCAACAGTGGGGTGAGGTAGCCTGATGCTCACCCGAAATCAGCTCCAGCGCGCTGCTGCGGACAGCGGGTTCCCAGTCGACTCCCTCGAAAAAGTGTGGATGCTCGTGCGCCTGCTCAACATGATGGCCGCGCACCCGTTTATGGGGCCCCGCGTGGCGTTGAAGGGAGGCACGGCGTTAAACCTCTTCGTGTTCGATGTCCCACGGCTCTCGGTCGACATCGACGTCAACTATGTCGGCGCGGCGGACCGGGAGACGATGACCGCCGAGCGTCCGAAGCTCGACACCGCGCTTCAGCAAGTCGCCTCGCGGCTCGGGCTCACGGTGAAGCGGGCGCCGCGCGAGCATGCCGGAGGCAAGTGGCGGATGTCCTACACGTCAGCGCTCGGCCGGCCGGCCATCCTCGAGGTCGACGTCAACTACTTGCTCCGTATCCCCCTGTGGAACCCGTCACCGCGGGAGTCTGGAGAGTTCCTGGGGAACCGAGCCAAGATTCAGGTCCTTGACGACCACGAACTCGCGGCAGGAAAGCTCGCGGCACTACTCGCCCGCAACGCCAGTCGCGACCTCTTCGACGCGAGGCAGTTACTCGCCGAGGATACCTTCGACATGGACAAGCTCCGACTGGGCTTCGTCGTCTACGGCGGGATCAACCGCGTCGACTGGAGAGAGATCTCGACCGACGCCGTGACGACGACTGTGGATGACGTAAAGCGCCAGCTCCTGCCGATGTTGCGCCAGGACATTCGTCCAGCACCTCTCGACGTCCAGCGCTGGACGAGCGACCTCATCGAAGAAACCCGGTCGCTTCTCTCTGCGGTGCTCCCGCTGGCTGACCACGAGCTGGCGTTCCTGGACCGTCTTAACGGCGAGGGCGAGATCGAGGCTTCGCTACTGACCGCGGACGCCGATCTACAGCAGCGCATCACATCAAACCCGGGCCTGCAGTGGAAGGCCCTGAACGTGAAGAAGCACATCGGCAGCGAGTGAGACTGTCCAGCGCAGGCCACGGGTCACTTCGGGAGGCAACGAAGCCTCCCCCCGGGAGCCCGCGCCCCTACCGAAGAAAGCACCGTTTGCGTTCGCCGGACAAACTGGTAACCTCCGTTCAATAGCCCCATTCTACGTTGTTGGGAGGCAAGTCCATGTTGTCCACTCTTCGCGGATCTATCGTTGCGTTGATTTTTGCGCTGATTGTTGTGACCGCGGCCTCGACGGGCTGCTCGGGACTCTTCGAAGATCTCGATGATCTCCAGTTTTCGGGCTCCCAGAACCAGACCCCCAATCAGGCGTCGGCAGAGCTCTCGTCGATCACCGGCGAGTCCGGTCTCCCCGCTGACGGTGAGTCCGTCGCGACGATCACCATCGAGCTCTTCGACTCACTCGGAGACCCCATCGCCGGCGTCACCCCGAGCTTCACCGCCTCCGGAGAGGGAAACGACCTCTTGGACTGTGGCTCGACCGATGAGACCGGCGTCGCGACCTGCGGCCTCGTCTCCGTGCAGCCCGGCGCAAAAGAGCTCTCCATCACGCACCCCGTCTCGGTATCTGGCGACCCCATCGTCTTCCTTCCCACCTGTGATCCCGAGAGCGCCGAGTTTGGTGGCGGAGAGGGCCACGCCGACGACCCCTGGCGGATCTGCTCGGTGGAACAACTGGAGCTCATCAGCGATACCTCAGCAGGCACTTTGTCCTGCTCGCCGACCTGGACCTCTCGGAGATCGAGAACTTTCAGCCCATCGGCGACGAGGCCAATCCATTCAATGGAGGATTTGATGGGAGCTTCGAGGGCTTGGGCTTCACCATCTCCCACCTGACGATCGACGCCGATTCCGACGAGGGCTTTGGGCTCTTTGGGGTGATCGGAGCCGGCACTACGGTCCGAAACGTCACCCTTCAGGACGCCCACATCCAGGGCTTTCGGCGCACCGGCGCGCTCGCAGGCACCAACTACGGGGCGGTGCGCGACTCCTGCGCCCACGGCACGGTCGACGGGAGGCGGAGCGTCGGCGGCCTCGTCGGCCGCAACGAAGGCGCGATCACCGACTCGTGCAGCTCCGGTGGCGTCACCGGCTCCCAACGCTCCATCGGGGGACTGGCGGGCACCAACGCCGGCGAGATCCATCGCTCCCACTCCTCGGCGACGGTCTCCTTCAACGATCAGACCGGCCAGTCTATTGGTTGGACGTCATTCAATAGAATCGGCGGCCTCGTCGGTGACAACAACGAAGGGGAAGTCACCAACTCCTTTGCCACGGGACGGGTCTCAGGATACGAAAGCGTCGGAGGTTTGGTGGGCCAAAACACCTACGACGCCAGCATCTCTCGATCCTACTCAGCCGGTGAAGTAACAGGCAATGACTTGGTCGGCGGCCTCGTCGGCCACAGCTATGGTCAACTCCACGACACCTACTCAACCAGCCAGGTGGAGGGGGGGCTCAGAGTCGGCGGGCTCGTCGGGGGGGAACATGCGCCGAGTCGACAACCCCGCGTCCGGCAGTGATATCTACAACTCCTACGCCGCAGGGCACATGCCTTCCACCTCGGGCAACGAAGAAGGCCTGGTTGGACAAGTCTACGAGGACTCCGGTGACGTCCTGGACTCCTACTTCGACCGCATCACCACGGGAGTCACCACTGCGAACGAGGACTCCCCCGGCACCCCCCGAGACACCACGGTCTTCGCCGACGAGGCGGCGTTTCCCTGGAACTTTGAGAGCATCTGGGTGATCGGGACCGCCCCGGATGGACACACTCGCCCCATCTTTCAATGGCAACTCGACTGAACGGCTGCCGGCCGGGTGAAGGCCTCAACGCCCAGCGATGGCGTCCCGGGGCTCCTCGCCGGCGGCCCGAAAGGCCGGCCAGAGGGCGCAGAGGGTGGTGACGACAACGATGCCGACCACGGGGATCACCAGGGCGTCGCGGCGAACATCGAAGTGGATTCGGTCCGTGAAGGCCACGCCCATCAGGGTCAGGGTGTCGCCGCCGGTGAGGGCGGCGAGGCTCAGGCCGTAGTGGCCGGTGCCGTAGGCGAAGGCGGCGCCGATGAGGCCGCCCAGGGCCGCGCCCATCAGGCCGATGATCAAGCCCTCGCCGACGACCAGGCCCACGACCCGGCGGCGGGTCATGCCGACGGCCATCATCACGCCGAACTCCTTGCGCCGCTCCAGAGTGCTCATCCGCAAGGTGTTGAAGGTGCCCAGGGCGGCGATCAGAAAGATGATGAGCAGCAGGACCCAGGTGACGGACTCGGCGAGCTCGATCATCATGTAGAGCTCGGTGGCGATCTCCTGCCAGGGGCGGACCACCAGGTCCTGGCCGGCGAACTCCTGGCGGAGGCCGGCGGCGATCCGGGGGGCGTCGTCGAGGGAGGCCGCCAGGAGGATCTCGTGGACCTCATCGTCCATGGCGGCGATGAATCGGAGGTCGTCGAGGTGCATCAGGACCGTGTGGCGGTCGAGGACCACGTTGCCCGTCTCCAGGATGCCCGTGACCTCCAAGAGTTCATTGCCCAGGGAGCCGTCGACGGCCTGGAGCAGGACGACCAGCTCGTCGCCGACGTCCACGCCGAGGGCCCTGGCGACCATGGCCCCGAGCAGGATCTCCCGGGGCTGATCATCGTCGAGGGCCTCCTCGGAGAGCCACCGGCCGTGGACCACCGCCTCGTGGAGCACGGTCACCTGGGCCTCGCGCCCGGGGTCGACGCCCATGATACGGGTGATCCGGGACTGCTCCTCATGGCCCACGAGCCCGCTGACGAGGACCCTGGGGGCGAAGGCGGTCACCCCCGGGGCGGCCAGGAGGGTCTCCTCCATCTCCGGGGTAGACCGGAAGTAGTGGTGGACGCTCTCTCGCTCGACGAACTCCGTGGACCGGATCTGGAGCTGGCCGATCTCCACGGAGGTCGTCGCGCGGGCCATCTCGGCGTAGAAGCCGATGAAGAGGGCCATCAACCACGAAAGAGGGCCCGGCCGACCTCACCGTCGGCGGTGGCCGCCGTGACCACCACCCGGTCCCCGAGCCCCACGCCGAGCCGCTGTGCGACGCCGACCCCCAGGACGATCCCCTCGAGGTCGTCGACCTCGGGGAAGCTCCCCTCCACGAGGTCTTCTCGGAGGTCTCGGACCTCGGCCTCCCTCTCCGGGACCACCCCGGTCACCTGCACGGCGACGCTCTCATCGGCGGTCTCGGCCAACCCGTGGACCACGATCCGGGGGATCACCTCTCGGACCCCGGGGACCTCGGAGGCCCGGGCCAGGACGGCCTCAGCCTGGGGAATCACCCGGTCGATGTCCAGGGTCTCCCAGTAGTTCTCCCCGTGGACGAAGACGTGGCCCCCGGCGGTCTTCACCGCCGTGTCGTCGAAGGACTGCTCCAGGTCGTCCTGCACCCCCAAGAAGGTCAGCAAGAGCGCGAAGGTGAACACCACGGCGGTGATCACGATGAAGGTCCGCGTTCGATGCCGCCACAGGTTTCGCCAGGCCAACCGCCAGATCATGGGTCCCTCGGTGGAGTGTGTTCATCGGGACCAATGTATAAGGGCGCCTGCTCATGGGGCAACGCCCGGACTCATGCGACAACGCCTCGAATGGAGCGCAAGAATAAACCTCGCCACCCCTTCCGTCGTACTCGGTGTTGTTGGGAATGCTTCCCGTACCGACGGAGCTCGAGATGAAGAGCAAGATCCTGGGGTTGGTGATGGTGTCCCTGGGGGCGATGATCCTGACCGGCTGTGCCCATACCCGGGTGGAACCGGCCACCCAGCTCGACGGGGGGGACGTGGTGATGTCCAGCTTTTTGGATGTGCCCGGGTCGCTCTTCTTCCTCCCTCGGGGCGGGGCGGCGGTGACGGTGGGGGTCTTCGGGGTGGGCGACGTCAGCGGTCACGTGGCGACGAGCATCTACAGCTACCACGCCGGGGGGAGCGCCCGGGTCTACCTGGGTGAAGAGGCGATCGTCGGCGCCCAGGTGGACCTGATGCATAACCTCGACGGTGGAGGTCATCGGATCATCACCCCCCGGCTGATGACGGCGGCCAAGCCGGGACGCGAGTATTATGGTGGCGTGCAGGCGAACATCATCTCACCACAGGGGTTCAACTCCCGCTGGGAAGAAGACCGAATGCTTCTGGGCCTGATCGCCGGCGCAGACCACCAGATCATGCCAGGCCTTCACTTTCAGGGAGAGACGATCATCACGCCTCTCTTCGACGGTTCCTTTGGGATCGTCGATCAGTTCTCGGTGAGCGTCGTCGTCAACCCCCGGGCGATCCGGCGCTCCCAACGAGAGCGCGGGCCGGCCTCGGAGATCCCGCCCACCCACGACCCGCGTCCTGGACCTCGAGACCGGCCTGCGGTGCCGGAGTGGGACTACGACGAGTACGACGTCCCCGTCTACTAGTCGGACGAAGGCGCGGGCGGTCGCGACTTTCTTCGCACAACCCGCCGCGATGGGCCGACAATACTCAGGGGGGAGTTGATTCCCCAGGGAATCAGTATTACCCAATGGATGCAGAACGCATTACACAGGGATGAGGTTCGCTGGCACGCCACCGGATCGTCGGCATCCCGCTTGTGGACATTCTTCTTCCGAGCCTCGACGAAGCGCAGCTGCGAGCCGTCACTGGTGCCGTCGATCTTGAAGACGGACTCGGTCACATGGAGGAGAAAGGCGGCCCTGTCGTCCCACTCGCAGGGCGAGTGTTGTGTGTTGAGCGAGAGGGCTCGCTTGAGCAACGGGATCGTGCCCAGGTATCCGTTGGGGCCTCGGACGCCCAAAGAGATATTCTGGAAGCCGGACTGCTGAACACTCCGGAAGACTCGGTCAACGGTCGCTACGGGTTGTTCCTCGACGATCGTGAGGATCGCCACCTCGTCGTCTGCCGGGGTGAACTCACGGTCTCGAAAGTATGCGTCGATGCCAAACACACCGTACTCCCGATGGTAGTTCAGGGGGCGATTTTCTCTCTCACCGAGATAGACGGTCCCGGCCGGCTCGCCGCTTGCTGAGGCGTCGTCGGCAAACTCTTCACGATCCCAATGGAAGATCTCCACTCGATCGCCGCGCACGACGAAATGGGTGAACGTGCTCTCAGGCCAGGGGAGAGGCGAATCGATGACAGGGAAATCACCGGCGATGGTAAACCGAACGCCAGCAGGCGCGTCGTCACTGGACGAGGCCGATGGGAGCGTCGCGCAGCCGACGATGAGCAGAGACGCGACGAGGAGTAGATATCTCATTGGGCTTCTGACTGGTATGGTATCGATTTCGTCCCCGGCCAGGGCGAACGATACGTCTGGCCCAAGAGGCATGGCGACCTCCAGCCCCGCGAAGTAGACTCCGCGGAAGCACTCTTCGCGAGAGCCATGGAGCTCTTTGATGCCTACCACGACGTGAACAAGGCGGCCCTCGTGGCCGACAATGACGTCGACTGGGGGCGGATCATGAAGGCGCTAGACGCGCTATGGAAGTCGACAGGCGGTCAGGGTCTCACCCTCTGTCTCTTTCCGGTTCCACAACTCTCACTGGACTGGGGAACAGGCGACCTGGAAGACTTCTTCGAGACCGGCGAGGTGCCTCGGCTGGTTCGGGAAACAATTCCAGAGAACTCATTCGTCTCTCTCTGGCATACCCGGATCCCCACCGCGGCGGACCCGGGAGCGCAAAGCCGCGAGATTCAATTGCCTCTGATCGAGGAGGGCTCCTACGACTTCATCGTCCACTGGGGCGATGGAACCACAGACCACATCACGGAATGGGATCAGCCGGAGGTCTCCCATACATACGACGAACACGGGACCTACACGGTTGTCATCGAGGGGGAGATCGAAGGATGGACGTTTCCACAGACCCATCGCCCCCATCTCTCACGTCGGACAGAGATCACGCCCATGGGCACTCAGGAGAAGCTCCTTGAGATCGGTCAGTGGGGCCCCCTCCGACTGGGTAATCGAGGCTTCTACTTCGCCGGGGCGACCAACCTGGTTGTGACCGCTACGGACGTCCCCGATCTCACTGGGACCACAGACCTGAGCGGGATGTTTGCCGCCTGCATGACGCTCCGAGATGTCCCCAACATCAATGCCTGGGACGTCGCCCATGTAACCCAAATGGACCACCTCTTCGCGGGTGCCCGCTTGTTCGACGCCCCGCTGGACCGCTGGGATACTTCGAGCGTCACGTCGATGGACTATCTCTTCTCGGGCGCTGAGAGCTTCGACCATCCCATCGGGAGCTGGGACACCTCGCAGGTGTCCTTCATGCTCGGCACATTCCAGGAGGCGACCAGCTTTGACCAGGATATCGGCGATTGGGATACCTCGAGCCTCCAAAACGCGAAGGCCCTCTTCCAGGGGGCCCGCTCGTTCAATCGGGACATCAGTGGCTGGGACATCTCGGGGCTCAGTAGCCTCTTTCTCTTTTTTGACGGCGCCGAGAGCTTCGATCAGGATCTCACCGACTGGGACGTATCAAATGTCACCGCCCTCATTGGCACCTTTCGTGACGCCAAGAGCTTCAACGGCGACATCAGCACCTGGGACACGTCGAAGGTACGCACCATGAGTGCGACCTTCGCCGGCGCCACAAACTTTGATGGCGATCTCAGTGGCTGGGACACGTCGAGCGTCACGATCATGTCCAAACTCTTCTACTTCGCTCGACGTTTTAATCAGGACGTCACTTCCTGGGACGTCTCGAACGTCACCGACATGGGCTATCTCCTTTACTACGCGACCAGTTTTGACCGCGACCTCAGCATCTGGGACGTATCCAGTGTTGAAAACGCCGAGGAGATCTTCAGCTACTCCGGGCTCTCTTCGGAAAACTACCACCTCGTCCTGCAGTACTGGTCTAATCAATTTCTACGGCCGGGTCTTACCCTTGGCGCCAAGACACTGCGATCTTCGCCGGCCGCCAGCGACGGGCGAAGACGGCTCGTCATGGAGCACGACTGGACGATCATCGACGACGTGGATTGATCGGTCACACTCGGGGCCTCAACGCCCCGACTGAGCTACTTTCTTCGCACAACCCGCCGCGATGGGCCGACAATACTCAGGGGGGAGTTGATTCCCCGGGGAATCAGTATTACCCAATGGGGTGTGAAACGCCGCACACCCCACCCCACACACGGAGAATCCCAATGGCCCAACTGCGATCCTTGCTCGACCACTACCACGACCAGAGCCCCCTTCGGGACCTCAGCCTGGAGGAGAGCCAGGCGATCTTCGACCTCCTCTTGCTGACGGTGATGATCGATGGCGAGATCACCGACGAGGAGCTGGAGAGCGTGAGCGAAGAGTCGGAAAAGTTCCCCTTCGGTTCCGCTGAGGACTTCGCCGATCTCGTCGAAGACCGCGCCTTTCGGACCCGGGCCGAGCTGGAGGCCATCATCGACGACGACGACGGCATCGCCACCTTCATCGCCGACCGGGCCGACCTGATCGAGGGCGACGACAAGCGCCGGGAAGCCCTGAAGATGATCGCCGTGGTGGCCTACTCCGACGGCGTGGACAGCACCGAAGAAGACCTGGTCCACCAGATCGGACGGTACTTCGGGTTCTCCGACGAGGACATCGAGGCCAAGCTCCTGGCCGGTATCCTGGGCAACCTCTGAGCGACCTCGAAGGAAGAACCATGGCTGACGAGACCACCGGAGACGAGACCACCGAAGCACCGCCCACGGTGGGGCGGGACGCGTCGGAGCTCCTGCGGGAGATCCGGGGCCGCCTTCGAAAGCTGAACCGGGCCAAGAAGCTCCTGCAGGCCGTCGACGGCTCCGAGCCCGACCCCCGGGCCTACGAAGCCTGGTTGGAGCTCCACCAGGGGCTGGAAGACCGGCCCCTGGACGTGGCCGACCTCGACGAGCTCCGAGAGTCGCTGGTGGAGCGTCTGGGCGACCAGATGCAGAAGCTCGGCGTGAAGGCTCGGATGCGGTTTCTCACCAAGCTCGATCTCCTGGCCAGCCAGGACGACCTCGAGGTGGAGCGGCTCAGCGAAGCGCCCCTGGTGGTCTACATCAAGCCCTTTACGGTGGAGATCGACTTCGACGGCGGCGGCGCCCGGCTCCTCTTTGGCCATGAGGAGATCCGAGAGATCTCTATCGACGCCACAGAGATCCTCGAGGCCCGGCGGGCAGCGCTGCGAAAGGCGAAGGCGGAGGTGCTGGAGCCCGAAGCCTTCTTCGACGTGCTCCACCGGGCCTACCGGATGACTCTGGCCAGAGACGGCGGCGAGCCTGGCGCCCGGGTGGATCTCGTCGACGTGTTGACCCCCCTGGCGCTCTTGCGGGCCGAGACGAAGGACCTCCGCAAGAAAGGCCCGGGCGCCCTGGACGAGATCCCCCGGTGGATCCTGGCCTGGCAGCTCGCGAAGCAGCGCCGGGAGGGCCTCCTGGAGCACCGAGGCCTGCGGTTGGACCTGGGCGCCGCCACGGGCGGCTCGACGCGAAACAAGCGGGACGTACTCTTCATCCCCATCGGAGCGACCGGCGGTCAGTATTACGGTTCTCTCCGGTTTGAACACCTGCACAAGGGAACACCATGACCGCAGCCCTGGACTCGCGAACGGCCTCTCATATCCTGCAACGCCTCGGCGAGAGCGGCCAGCCCCCGGAGTACGGGGTGGAGCTGATCAACGTGGGCAACGAGAGCTACCTGGACGTCCTGGAAGAGGAGTATTTCCAGAACCAACTGCAGGGGGGGGCGAGCTTCAAGCTCGTCCAGGGATACTTCGGCGGGGGCAAGACTCACTTTCTGTACTGCGTCCGGGACATGGCCTTCCGATACGGATTCGCCGTCGCCGTCGTCGAGCTCTCCCCGACGGAGTGCCCCTACGACGACACCCTGAAGGTCTACTCCTCGGTGGCTCGTCGCCTGGGCACGGGGAGCGGCAAGGCCGGCGCGCCGAGGTACGGCCTGACCGACCTCTTGCGACAGGTCGTGGAGGAGGCCGTGGCCCGGGCCACAGAAGATCTCAAGGAAGCCGGGGAGCCCCGCACGGGCCGGGCCGCCCAGAAAGAAGTGGAGCGATGGCTTCGCCGAACCGTGGGGCGCACCCCCTGCGAGAGCGTCTCCTATCGCAAGGCCGTGGTCGAGTTCTGCCTGGCCTGGCTGCAGGAGGACTACGAGAGAGAAGAGCGGCTCGAAGCCTGGCTGCGGGGAGAGCCCGTGCCCCGGGGAGAGGTCCGAGACTACGGGGTCTACGAGCAGATGAGCCGGGCCAACGGGTTCTTGATGCTCCGGAGCCTGACCCAGATGATCACGGGACTGGGGTTCGCCGGCACGGTGCTCCTCTTCGACGAGGTGGACCGGAACTTGAGCGTCAGCGCCAAGCGAAGCCAGGTGATCGGCGACAACCTCCGGCAGGTGATCGACCTCTGCGGCCGCCACCAGCTCCCGAACACCCTCTTCATGTACGCCGTGCCGCCGGAGTTCATGCGGACCATCGTCCCCGACTACCCGGCGCTCTACCAGCGGCTGAAGACGCCGGTGCCCTTGAGCGTGCGCAGCCCCCAGGCGGTGCTCATCGATCTGGAGCAGCTCGACCTCTCAGCCAAAGATCTCCTGACCCGGATCGGGGAGCGGATCCTGGAGGTCTTCAACGCCGCCCGAGGAGCCGACCTGGACCCCGAGCTCCAGAGCCGCAACGCCGAAGTGCTCGCCGCGGCCTGCGTGAACACCCAGTTTGAGGTGAACCACAGGCGGCTCTTCGTGAAGACCTTCGTCGACTTCTTGCAGCTCCAGTACATCGACGGAGAGGCCGGCCTCGACCTGGATCAGGCCATCGACCTCGTGCTGGAGGGCCACGACGCCCTCTTCGCCGCCGAGGCGGAAGAGGAATTCGCCGACTTCTAACCTTCGTCGCGAGGAGAAGCGATGCGCCAGACACTGGAGGCCATGCGTCTCGGGGTGGTCCCCGACACGGACCTCAGCGCCTACACCGTGGGCCGAGAGATGGAGCTCGAGCTCGTCGCCGAGGACCTGAAGCGGGTCCGGGAGGAGGGCGGCGCCGTGCGGGCGTTCTTAGGCGACTACGGCGCCGGAAAGACCCACCTTCTGGAGCTGATCCGCGAGGGGGCCTTGAACCAGGGGTTCGTGACCGCCCGGGTGATGCTCAACCCCGAGGAGACCGCCCCGAGCCACCCCAAGCGGGTCTACCGCGAGCTGGTGCGCTCCCTGGAGTACCCCGACCTGGCGGGGCAGACCGCTCTGGGCCTGCGCCCGCTCCTGGAGCGAGCCTGCCAGGATGAGGACACCCTCGACGCCTTCCAGGTGACCTCCAGTGGCCGGGCCCGAGAGGAGCTCGACGACGGGGCCCACCTCTACCTGACCCCGGCCCTGCGGTACTACCGGGCCATCGCCCACGCCCAGAAGAACCCGGGCCGCCGGCTGATCGCAGACGAGATCGACGACGACGAGCGCGAGGAAGCCCTGACCCTGCTCTTCCACTGGCTCGAGGGCCACCCGACGATCTCCAACACCGAGATCGACGACGAGCTCCGGGGCCTGGTGGGCCGACAGGGCCGGATCTACAGCATGAAGGACTACCGTCCCTGGGCCCGGATCTACGGCTACCTCTTGAGCGGCCTGTCCCGGCTCTGCACCACCGCGGGCTACGAGGGCTTAGTCGTCCTCGTCGACGAGGCCGAGTTCTACTCCCTCTTATCGTCGGCGAACCGAGAGTACGCCCGAAACCTCTTCAAGGCTCTGGCCTACGCGTCCGTGGGCGACGACGGGATGGTCCCCTTCTCCCGGGAGGAGCTCGACCTGGGCGGTATGGGCATCCTGCAGGACCTGCCGCCGCGGTATCACGACGAGAGCGGGCTCTACACGATCTTCGCCATGACCCCCAACGCCGAGGGCATCGAGGCCCTCCAGCGTGCGATCCCCGACGAGGTCATCACCGAGATCGGCCGGCTCGAGATGGACACCTACCGCCAGCTCGTCGGCCGGGTCACCGACCACTACCGCCAGGCCCGCCAGGACGCGGAGATCCCCGACGCCGTCGAGCAGGCCCTGGCCAAGGTCGTCGCCGGCCTCCTCCACTCCGGGTTCGTGGAGAACCCCCGGCAAGCGATGAAGTTCATCGTCGAGTTCCTCGACCTGGCTACCACCCGCAGGGAGGCGATGCCCGAGGTGATCGCTGATCTTCGGGAGATGTATTTGTGAGCGGTGGGTGGTGCGGTGCGGTGGTGCGGAGGAGGGCCGGGCGGCGCCGTCGTTGAATGAATTCCCCCTCTCCGACGTTCAATCCCCGATCAGCCTTTGCAACATTCCCCGGGCTGCGAAATACTGCCGTCCCTGTTGATCCCCTCGAACCCTGGGAGCCCGACCGTGAAATTCCTCCCACGCCTGACCGCCCTCCTGATCTTCCTCGTCGTCGCCTCCCTGATCGTCACGGCCTGCGGACGCCCCAAGTACGTCCGAGACACCGACGAGCCCCGCCTCGACGAACACACCATGAGCCTGCGCCTGGACCGCGTCGACTTAGAGCGCCTCTACCAGGAGAACATCGACGCCCTCCTGACCAGCTCCGTGGTCCGCCGATGGGACCGCAACGCGTCGCCGGTGGTCGCCGTCTTCCCCATGCGCAACGAGACCAGCGAGCACATCGGACCCCAGCTCAACGCCCTGCTCTCGAAGTTCGAGACCGACCTGGTCAACCGCACCAACGCAAGCGTCGTCAGCTACGAGAACCAGCCCGAGCTCCTCGACGAGGTCCGCCGCCAGCAGTCCGACGCCTACGACCCCCACCGCCTGGCCACCTACGGCCGCCAACTGGGGGCCCAATTCTTCGTCACAGGCAAGGTCTACGACGTGGCCGAGCGGGTCGGCGACCAACGCCGAGTCCAATACTTCATGTTCATCCAGGTCATCGAGGTCGAGACCGGGCAGATCCACTTCCAGAACGAATCGAAGCTCACCAAGGGATTGATCCGCTAACCATGGCAGGTCCACCCTCGGCGATCCGGCTCCTCCTCCTCCTGGTGCTCCTGCCAGCGCTGGTGGGGTGCGCCTCCTACACCGACCGGGTCCGCGACGCCCAGCGCTCGGTCCTCTCCGGAGAGCACGAGACCGCCATCACGGTGATCAACGAGGAGCTCGGCGTCGACGACAGTCGCCTCCAACCGGACCGCCTCAACGGCGACCGCGCCCTCCTCTTATTGGAGCGAGCAGCCCTCCTGCAGGCCCTCGGCGAATACGACCAATCCTCCCTGGATCTGATCGCCGCCGAGGACCGCCTGGAGTGGGTCGACCTTAGCAGCGGCACCGCCGAATCGGTGCTCCGCTTCTTCTACAGCGACGACGTCGGCACCTACCGGGCTCCACCCCACGAGCGACTCCTGGTCCACGTCCTGAACATGATCAACTTCCTGGCCTTAGACCGCCTGGAGAGCGCCCGCGTCGAGGCCCGCCGGTTCGACATCCTCCAGGGGTTCTTCATCGACGAGGAGCTCCGAGGGGTCCTCCCCGACCTGTTGGGCCTGGGGAACTACCTGGCCGGCGCCGCCTTCGAAGCGTCTCGGGAGTACGACGAGGCCGCCCGCTACTACACCCGGGCCCACCTCTACGGCGTGTGGCCCGAGCCCGGCCCGGACCGCCTCCTGGATCTTCTGGCCCTGACGGGCTACGCCGGCGCCGACCTCGGAGACCTCCAGGATCGGGCCGCCCCGATCTTCGAGCAGGCCCGGGCCCACCCCCGCCCGGATCGCCACACCTACCAGGCTCGCCATCAGCTCGGAGGCGACACCCTCCTCGTCGTCCAGACCGGCCTGATCCCTTACCGGCAGGCCCGCCGCATCCCCATGACCCAGGCCCTGACCTACTCCTCTCGGTCGCCCTATCACGCCCTCTACCTGACGCCTGCCAACCATCGCCAGGCCCTCCACCTCTACCGCCGAGGGATCGTCACCTGGGTGAACATGCCCGAGCTCACCCGCCGGGGCCTGCCGTCGCGCCGGCGAGTCCAGTTCACCGCCGGCCAAGACGGCCACTCCGGCGCGGTGATCTCCCTGAGCGACCAGGCCGAAGCCGCCTGGGTCCTGGTGGCCGGCACCGCCCTGGCCGCCGCCATCTCCCGGGCCGTCGTCCGGGCCGTCGCCGGCGAAGCGACCCGGGTCGTCACCTCCTCGGCGGCCCGCAGCCAGGGCGCCGACCGGGCCGTCGCCGGCGTCCTCGGCTGGCTCCTCGCCCTGGCCGTCGAGGGCACCCTCGCCGCCGCCGACACCCCCGACACCCGGGGCTGGACGAGCCTCCCCGCAGACATCCACCTGATCCGAACCCGGTACACCCCGGGCCCCATGGAGCTCTCCGTCACCGTCGGCGGCGCCCAGGACCGCCAGGACGTGCTGATCCACTCCAACCGATTCCAGCTCTTCAACTTCTCCCGTCTCCGCTAACCCTTTAACCCTACCACCGAGGTCCCCATGCGCCCCCGACTCCTCCACCTCCTCGCCATCACGGCCTTCGCCGCCGTCTTCCTCGTCTCCTCCACGGCGGCCGCCATCAACGGCTACAAGAGCCGCCAGCAGCTCTTCGTCGGCGTCGGCGTCGGCGGCGGCCCCGCCACGGCCTACGTCGGCGAGGGCCTGACCACCGGGCTCGACGGCCGGGCCGTCGGCCTCCACGCCCACGGCGCCATCGGCGGCGGCGTCAACGACCGGGTCGTCCTCAGCGGCGAGCTCAACCACTGGTTCCACTCCGCCCGGGTCAACCAGGACACCCTGCGCCACCACCACTCCGCCCTGATGGCCAACGCCGACGTCTTCCTGGTCCACGGCATCTACGCCGGCGGCGCCCTCGGCCTGGCCTACGGCGTCTCCCAGGCCGCCGACCGGGGCGTCGAGATCCAGCGCTACCAGGAGATGGGCGTCGCCGTCCGCGGAAACGCCGGCGTGGAGTACTTCCTCAACGGCACCATCGCCGCCGGCTTCCGCCTCTCCTACACCCGCCACCTCTACCAGAACGTGGACTTCGACACCTTCCTCGGCGCCATCACGGTCCGCTGGTACTGATCTCCTCGCCACGGACACCCCATGCTCCGCCCCATCCGGCGCCTCATCGGTGCCACGCTGAAGGACCACCTCGACAAGGTCCTCAACCTCTACCCGCCCTACCTCGGCGCCGGCGTCCGCCTCACCGAGGTCGGCGACGACTACCGCCACATCCGGGTCGAGATGCCCCTGCGGTGGTACAACCGCAACTACGTGGGCACCCACTTCGGCGGCTCCCTCTACTCCATGTGCGACCCCTTCTACATGCTCATGCTCGTCAAGAACCTCGGCCCCGACTACATCGTCTGGGACAAGGCCGCCTCCATTCGGTTCCGCAAACCCGGCCGCGGCACGGTACACGCCATCTTCATCCTCCCCGAAGACCGCCTCCAGGAGATCCGCCGGGCCGCCGACGCCGACGGCAAGACCGAACCGGAGTTCACCGCCGAGGTCCGCGACCGCCACGGCGACGTCGTCGCCGAGCTGCATAAGACGATCTACGTTCGGCGCAAGGCGTGAGCGTCGGGGTTGGCGGCGAAGGGTTCCGGTACGTCGGGGTTAGCGACGGCATTGTTCGTAGCGTCGGGGTTGGCGGCGGTATTGATCGTGGTGTCGGGGTTGGCGGCGGTAAATCGAATCGTCGGGGTTGGCGGCGGAGTAATTCGAATCGTCGGGGTTGGCGGCGGTAAATCGAATCGTCGGGGTTGGCGGCGGAGTAATTCGAATCGTCGGGGTTGGCGGCGGTAAATCGAATCGTCGGGGTTGGCGGCGGGTCATTTCCGAGCATAGTTCAGGATTCCCACGGTCCACCCCCGACTAAAGCCGGGAGCTGGACGTAGTGGGGCTACGCAGGCCCCAAAGGGGCCGCTCCGCCGGGGGGCATTGAAACACCTCGACAGACCGTTGGCGGGGCGCCGATTCAATGGACAACCCCGTGGCTTCGAAATCGCCACGACGGCCCTGTCCCGATTCGCCGAGAATCTTCGATATTTCTCGGCGGAGCGGCCCCTTTGGGGCCTGCGTAGCCCCACTACATCCAGCTCCCGGCTTTAGTCGGGGGTGGACCGTGGGGGCCCTGAACTATGCTCGGAAATGACCCGCCGCCAACCCCGACGCCACGATCAATACCACCGCCAGCCCCGACACCACGATCCTTACCGACGCCAACCCCGACGCCACGATCAATACCGCCGCCAACCCCGACACCACGATCCTTACCGACGCCACGATCAATACCGCCGCCAACCCCGACACCACGATGTCCCGCGCCGCCGATTCCTCCCATAAAACACCACACCATTGACAACTCTCCTCCCCGTGCTTATCACTATCCCCGACCTGACGTGAATAATCCCGGCACAACTCCTGTTGAACCTGCCAGACACGGTCTTCTCCGGTCGCGCTCCCCCGCGGAGCCTCGGGCCTGGCCTCTCGCCAGGTCCTCATCATCCCCCTGATTTCCCCCACGAACCCCCCACCACGACACTCACCTCGATCGACTTCCTACCTGATCGACCGTCGAAGGAGCCTCACCGATGAACCTCAAAGAACTCAAAGAAAAGAAGATCGCCGCCCTGACCAAGATGGCCAAGGACGCCGGCATCGATAACGCCAGCAACATGCGCAAGCAGGAGCTGATCTTCGCCATCCTCCAGGCCCAATCCGACCAGGACGGCTCGATCTTCGGCGAGGGCGTGTTGGAGATCCTCCCCGACGGCTTTGGGTTCTTGCGGGCCCCGGACTACAACTACCTCCCCGGCCCCGACGATATCTATGTCTCTCCCAGCCAGATCCGGCGGTTCAACCTCCGCACCGGCGACACCGTCAGCGGCCAGATCCGCCCCCCGAAAGACAGCGAGCGGTACTTCGCCCTCCTGAAGGTCGAACAGGTCAACTTCCAGGACCCCGAGGCGGCCCGAGACAAGATCCTCTTCGACAACCTCACGCCCCTCTACCCGATGAAGAAGCTCTCCATGGAGACCGCCAAAGAGGCATTCTCCATGCGGATCGTCGACCTCTTGACCCCCATCGGAAAGGGCCAGAGGGCGCTGATCGTCGCCCCGCCCCGGACCGGTAAGACCGTCCTCTTGCAGGACCTGGCCAACTCCATCGGCACCAACCACCCCGAGGTCGCCCTGATCGTCCTCCTCATCGACGAGCGCCCCGAGGAGGTCACCGACATGCAGCGCTCCGTCAACGGGGAGGTCGTCTCCTCCACCTTCGACGAGCCCGCCCAACGACACGTCCAGGTCGCCGAGATGGTCATCGAGAAGGCCAAGCGCCTCGTGGAGCACAAGCGAGACGTCGTGATCCTCCTGGACTCCATCACCCGTCTGGCCCGGGCCTACAACACCGTGGTCCCCCCGTCGGGCAAGATCTTGAGCGGTGGTGTGGACTCCAACGCCCTCCACAAGCCCAAGCGGTTCTTCGGGGCCGCCCGGAACATCGAGGAAGGCGGCAGCCTCACCATCATCGCCACGGCCCTCGTCGACACGGGCAGCCGCATGGACGAGGTGATCTTCGAGGAGTTCAAGGGCACCGGTAACAGCGAGCTCCACCTGGACCGCAAGCTCATGGAGAAGCGGATCTTCCCCTGCCTGGACATCAACCGCTCGGGCACCCGGAAAGAGGAGCTCCTCATCGACGAGAGCCAGCTCAACCGGGTCTGGATCCTCCGCCAGCTCCTCCACCCCCTGAACGTGGTCGACTCCATGGAGTTCCTCCTCGACAAGCTCGGTAAGACCGACAGCAACGAGGACTTCCTCAACTCCATGAGCGGCTAATGTTCGAGAAGCTCGAAGAAGTGCAGGCTCGCTTCGAGCAGGTCACAAGCGAGCTCTCCGATCCCGAGGTGGCCTCCGATCCGGACCGCCTCCGGGATCTCTCCATCGAGCACGCCCACCTGCGCGAGGTCGTCGCCGCCTTCTCCCGGTACCAGGAGCTCCGGGAGGAGATCGCCGAAAACCGCGTCCTCCTCGAGGACGACGACGACGCCATCCAGGAGATGGCCCGCGAGGAGATCCCTCGGCTCCAGACCGAGCTCGACGAGGTGGAGACTTCGCTGAAGAAGCTCCTCCTCCCCAAAGATCCCCTGGACGACAAGAACACCTTCCTCGAGATCCGGGCCGGCACCGGCGGCGACGAGGCCGCCCTCTTCGCCGCCGACCTCTTCCGGATGTACGCCCGCTACGCCGAGGGCCGGGGGTGGCGCGTGGAGGTCGTCAGCGCCAACGAGACCGACCGCGGCGGCTACCGCGAGGTCATCGCCCTCATCGAAGGCGACCGGGTCTACAGCCGCCTGAAGTTCGAGGCCGGCACCCACCGGGTCCAGCGGATCCCCGACACCGAGAGCCAGGGCCGCATCCACACCTCGGCGGTCACCGTCGCCGTCCTCCCCGAGGCCGACGACGTAGAGCTCGACGTGAAAGACCATGACCTCAAGATCGACACCTACCGGTCCAGCGGCCCCGGCGGCCAGTCCGTCAACACCACGGACAGCGCCATCCGCATCACCCACCTCCCCACGGGCCTCGTCGTCACCTGCCAGGACGAGAAGAGCCAACACAAGAACCGCGCCAAGGCCATGAAGGTCCTCAAGGCTCGCCTCCTCGAACAGGAACGAGAGGCCCAGCGCAAAGAGATCGAGGCCGAACGCCGCGGCCAGGTCGGCTCCGGCGACCGCTCCGAACGGATCCGCACCTACAACTTCCCCCAGTCCCGCGTCACGGACCACCGCATCGGCTTCACCACCCACCGCCTCGACGACATCCTCGCCGGCAACGCCGACGAGGTCATCGAACCGGTGATCGCCTACTTCCAGGCCGAGGCCCTCCAGGCCGACCACTGACCGCCAGTCACCGCAAGATCTCTTTGATCCGGCCTCGAGTGTTGTCGTCCCGTACGACCTCACCAGCCCATCGAATGCAGATCTGAGCGAAGTCCTCAGCCTTCTCCTCGGAGGAATTGTCCACGACCCAATCGGGCCGCCGGATCGCCAGGGCGATGGGGAAGGTGGGAGCCCGGCCCCGGTTGCCGGCGCGGAGGCCGCCGCCGGCGCCGTTGGCCTGGTTCTGGGTGATCCGGACCCCGTCGATCTTGCACTTCAGGGGCATCTCGAACCCCTCCTGGTTGACCAACCGCTCCAGGTGGTGGTCCTCCATGGTCAACACCAGGAGGCCGCCGCCGGACCCGCCGGTGGCCACGTTGCGGTTCAGGGTGGTCCCCTCCACGAGGCTCACCGACGCGTTGAGGACGGCCACCCCGCCGCCGGAGCTGTCGGCCCGGTTGGAAGACACCACGAGCTCCCGGCCCTGCAGCGTCGCCCCTCGCCAGACCGCCACCCCACCGCCCAGACCGTGGGCGCCACCGGCGGCGTGGTTCTGCTCCACCACGGCCTCCTCCAGCCGCACCGTGGCCCGACCCACGGCGCCGACGCCACCCCCGAGGGTCTTCGCCACGTTGCCCAGCACCGCCACACCCGTAAGACGGACCATCCCGGGCTCGTCGGACCACCCCACGGCGAAGACCCCGCCGCCGGCGTCGGCCCGATTCTCACTGATCATCGCCCGATCCGTGCTCGTCCCCTGAAGGACCACCTTCCCCCCCACGGCGGCCACAGCCCCTCCCGCCACGGCGGCGTCGTTCCCATCGAAAATGCAGTCCACAGCCTTCGCCATCCCGCCCCGCACCACCAGCCCCCCGCCGAGGCCGTGGAGCTTCTGCCACTGCAAAAAGTCCAGGTCCTGCACGGCCTCGGGCTCCTCGTCGACGAGCGCCCGATTCCGCTGCAGGAGGCACCGCTTCAGCCGCAGGGGCTTCTCCTCCCCCTCCACGGCGATCGCGCCGCCGTCGGGGGCCCGGTTGCTATCGAACTCCGAAGCCTCCACGGTCACGGCGCTCTCCCGCACCAGGAGCCCTCCGCCGGCCTCCCGGTTGGCGTTCCCCCGGAAGATGCACCCCACAAACTGCACCTCCCGGCCGGCCAGCGGCTCCCCGCTGGACTCCACCAGCGCGCCCCCACGGGAGAACCCCTCTATCGCGCAATGCACCACCGCCGTAGCCACGCTCCGGGTCACCTTTAGCCCCGTCTGCCCCACCCCTTTTCGGGCCACCAGGTAGCAACCGAAGAGCCCCTGCTTCTGCCCGGGCAACATCTGCACCCCCACCCGGGAGTGGCTCGGCGCCAACAAGGTCACACGATCGGGGTGGTCCACGTGGTCCTGCTCCTCCAGCCAGGTCCGCCGCTGATCGATGGTCGCCTCCGCCGGCAACCGGTGGTTCACCACCACCACCCGATCGGGGATCTCCAGCCGGGCCTGATACACCCCGGGCATCACCCGGATCATCACCGGCTCCCCGCGACTCATCACCAGATCGAAGGCCTGGCGCAGCGCATCCTCGAGCTCCGTATGGGGGAGGTCTGGCGAGTCGATCCGATCCTCGGGGTTGGGCACCACCGATGGGGTGACCGCGCCGTCCACGTAGAGCACGGGAGCCCCCTCCATCCCGGGCGGGCAATACACCCCGGCCAGCTCGGGTCGCGGCTCCTGCTCACCCCGCCGCGACTCTGCCTGTCGAGCCTCGCGCTCCTGCACGAAGCTCATCACCGACTCCTCCTCCTCGACGACCCCCGCCGGCTCCACCCCGATCCCCAGGTCCTCCTCGACCTCGATCACCTCCGGCGCCTTCCTCCGGGTCCCCCGCATGGCCGCCGCGTCCAACGCCGGCGTGTGGTGCGCCGCCCTCCGAGCCGCCTGCTCCACCCGCCGCTGCAACGCCTCCTCGTCTCGCACCAGCGTCCGCTCTCGGAGCCCCAACACCACCCCGAAGAAGACGCAGAAGAGCGACCCCAGAGCCAACACCTCGGGGATCCGCAGCACATGGCCGTCCATACACATCCCCACGGCCCCGGCCTCCCCGGCCTCGAACACGCAGTACCCGAGAGGCGCCACCACCAGAAGCGCCAACAACACGGCCAACCCGAAGCTTCGCTTTCTCCACGCCCTGATCCGCAACTTCTGAGCTCGCATCAGAGCCTCTGCATCCTCAGCACGGGATAGGCGATCGCCAGAAACAACACCGAATACCCCAGCATCGGCAAGAGATGCCCCACAGCCCGAAACACATCGGGCGCCGTCTGGGCGAACTCCACCATCGCCTCAAAAGACCACCGGGCCGGCATGGCCGTGAAGATCACCCGGCTCACCCCCTGGAACTGCTCGCTGGGGATCATGAACTCGCTGAAGATGATCTGGGGAATGATCACCAGGGGCACGATCCCCACGGCGTAGTCGCTGCGCTTGACCAGGCTCGAGATCAACAACCCCAGACAGGTCCCGCAGATCATCGTAAAGAGCAGGCCGATCACCAGCCACCCCACGGCGACCCGCACGTCGATCCACCGCATCACCACCGCCGCGTAGAGCCCCACCTGCACGGCCCCCATCAGCCCCAGCACCCGCACCTTGCTGAAGAGGTAGGCCCCCACGTCGAGGTTGAACATCCGCTCCCGTAAGAAGAGCGCCCGCTCCTTGACGATCTCCCGGCAGGCGTTCATGCACCCGATCCAGAAGATGGAGAGCACCATCAAAAAATACAGCCCCTCGTTGGCTCGATCGATGTTCAAAAAGACCATCACCGCCAGGGCCGCCAAAAGCGGCGCCTGCACCAACATCAGCCCCGTGTACCGCCAGTCGGCCAGCACGGTCTCCAGGTACCGATCGGTGAGCACCCCGGCCTGAAATTTATCGAAGAGCTTCACGACAGCGCCTCCTGTCCGACCGAGCTCTTGCGAAACCGCGACGCCCAGGACTCCGGCGACCCGGACTGAAGCTTCCCGTAGATCTCGATGAAGTCGTCGACCTCGAAGAACTCCTTCATCTTCCCCGGGGCCCCCAAGAACGCCAGCCGCCCCGCTGTCAACACACAGACCCGGTCCAGCAGATCCAAAGACGACATGATATGAGTGGTCACCACCACCACCCGATCCTGGCTCGCCAGCTCCCGAAAGGTCTCGGTGAGCCCCCGCTCGAGCGCCGGGTCCAGGCCACTGGTGGGCTCGTCGGCGAAGATCAGGCTCGGCCGGCTGATCAGCTCCATCCCCACGCTCACCCGCTTGCGCTGCCCCCCAGAGAGGTTTCGCACCCGCTGCTTGCGCACCCCCTCCAGGCCGAGGGTCCGGATCACCCCGTCCACTCGGCCCTGCCGCTCCTCGGGCTCGAACCCCTGCAACCGCAGCTCCGCGGTGTATCCCAGGGCCCGCTCCACCCGCAGCGCCAGGGGCACCACGTCGTCCTGGGGCACAAACCCGATCTCCCGCTTCAGCTCCTCGAAGTTCTTCAACAGGTCTGTACCATCGAAGAGGACCTTTCCCTCCGTCGGCGGACGAAACCCGCTCAACGCCATCAAGAGGGTCGTCTTCCCGCACCCCGACGGCCCCAGGATCCCCACCAGCTCTCCACGGGTCGCCTTGAAGTCCACGTTGTGAACAATCGTCTTTCCCCCCAGAGAGACCCTGACTTTTCGTCCGACCAGGCCCATCTGCGATCCTCCTCGGACCCCTTGTAACAATTGTAACGCCGTTCGCAAAGCCTCCCGGGTACTTCCCTGATCTTACCCGGCTTTTCTCCCCTCTTCCATCTCCCCGACCGACGGTGCTAGGCTCCGCCCATGAACGACGAGCTACACAACCAGGTCATGGAGCTCCTCTCCCAACCCCGGGTCTACCTCCCGGAGGTCACGGCCCTGGGCTTTCAGGTCTTCCGCCACCAGTTTCAACGACTCCCGGCCTACCGACGCCTCTGCATCGCCCGAGGCGCCCACCCGGACTACGTCGAATCTCTGGCGGAGATCCCGGCGGTCCCCACGGACGCCTTCAAAGAGACCCGGCTCTTCGCCGGCGACGAGGTGACCCACACCTTCCGCACCAGCGGCACCACGGGCACGGCCCGCGGGGAGCACCACTTTCAGACCCTCGACGTCTACCGGGCCTCCCTGCACCCCACCTTCGAGCGGTTCATCGGCACCCCGAGCCGGCTCTTCTTCCTCGCGCCCTCACCAGAGGAGCTCCCCGACAGCAGCCTCTGCTTCATGTTCGGCGAACTCATGGGAAGATTGGGAGACGACGAGAGCCGGTTCTTCGTACACCTCGGCCCCGACGGAGCCTGGGAGCTCGACACCGACGGCCTGAACGCCGGGCTGCAGCGCTGCACCGACACCGAGACCCCGGTGATGCTCCTCGGCACAGCCTTCGCCTACGCCGCCCTCTTCCAGACCACGGACGACACCTTCGCGCTCCCCCCGGGCAGCGCCGTCCTCGAGACCGGCGGCTTCAAGGGCCGGGCCCACGAGATCACTCGCCAGGAGCTCTACCGAGCCTTCACGGATCGCCTCGGCGTCCCCCGGAGCCGGTGCGTCAGCGAGTACAGCATGACCGAGCTCTCCAGCCAGACCTACACCGACGAGCTCGTCCGCGGCGACCAGGCCACCCACCGCCTCTACGCCCCACCGTGGCTTCGGATCTTCATCGTCGACCCCCTGACCCTCAAGCCCTTCGCCGACCGGGGCCGCCAGGGCCTGGTGGCCTTCTTCGACCTGACCAACGTCGACAGCGTCGCCGCCATCCAGACCTCGGACCGCGGCGTCCTCCACCCCGACGGCGGCCTCGAGCTCCTCGGCCGGGCCCCCGACGCCGAGCTCCGGGGGTGTAGCCTGACGATCGAGGAGCTCCTGGGCTGAGCGGGAAGGACGTCGGGGTTCGCGGCGGGGACATCGGACCGCCGGGGTTGGCAGGGGAGGACATCGGACCGCCGGGGTTCGCGGCGGTTCGTTTCCGAGCATAGTACAGAATTCCCACGGTCCACCCCCGGTTAAAACCGGGGGCTGCGGTGGGCTGGGCTCCGCTGGGGTCATGACCCCGCTCCGCCTGAGATGTTCTCCACATAGTCGACCACTTGAGAACCAACCCGGTGCGGAGTTCGACGGAGCGGGAGAGAGATCGGGGCCTCGTTTGGAACGACTCCGTTCTCCGAAACATCTCAGGCGGAGCGGGGCCTTGGCCCCTGCGGAGCCCCGCTACCTATAGCCCCGGGGCCTGTCCCGGGGTGGACCGTGGGGGTCCTGAACTATGCTCGGAAACGAACCGCCGCCAACCCCGACGCCCCGAACTCCTCCAAACCATCGAATCGCACCCGGGTTGACAGCCACGCCCCGAAATCTCAAGGTGAGACCCGTTCCACAGGAGGGCGACCATGCGCAAAGGCCTGACATCATTCCTCGGGGCAATCCTCATCACCCTGGCCGGGTGCGCCTCCGTCGACACCGCCCGACCACTTGCCGAAGACTGGCCCGAGCCCCAGGCCCCCTGGGAGCGGCTGGAGCGAGGTGCCACCCCGCCGGCCGACGGATGGGAAGACGACGCCGGGGGGCCCCGAGGCCTCCAGTCCGGGGCCGGCATCTTCGACCTGGGGTTCCGGTTCTACGTCCGGGGGTTGACCGAGATGGACGGGCCCCGCTGCGAACACCGACCGACCTGCTCGGTCTACGCCTTTCGGTCCGTCCGAAAGCACGGCATGTTGATGGGCTCCTTCATGTCCGTGGATCGCTTGATGCGCGGAAACCGATCCAGCGCCCTGCGGCGGTTGCCCATCTACCGTGTCTACGACGGCAAGATCTACTACTACGACCCGGTCGAGGCGAATGACTTCTTCCTCTAAGGCGCTGTGGGTCATCGCAGCCCTGGTCGCCTCGGTCGCCGGGTGCTCCGCCGAGGAAGAAGAGATCCGCCACCGCCCCCTGCAACCCCTGGTCTACACCGAAGTCCCCGGGCTCACCCCCGAGGGCGCCGCCGTCCGCGAAGACCGCCTGATGCGGGAGATCGTGGAGCGCCACGACCACAGCGAATCCGACGATGGCGAGCCCCGGCAGCTCCCGATCCTCAAGGATCCCGACATCCTGGGGCGAGCCATCACCGAGGCCCTGATCGAGCGGGACAACCTGTTGTGGGAGCACGTCTTCGTCCGCCCCGAAGCCTACACCGGCCTGGTCGGGGTGCGCCTCGAGGAGGCCGAGGAGTTCGTGGACAACCAGATCGGCGCCTCCCTGGATCTCTGGCGCCTCTTCGCCGCATCGGAGAGCACCGACGCCGTCCCCGGCGGCCTGGGGGCGATCCTCGAGTACGACGGGATCGAGCTCGGCCGGGGGCGAACTGTCGACGGCGGCGTCGCCCGCGACGACGAGGACGCCGTTCAGTTCTGGGGAAGCCGGGTCTTCCTCCGCCATCGCGAGGAGGACCTCCGGTTCGAGCTCCGAATCTCCCGGGTGTTCCGAGTCCCTGGGGAGGAAGGGGGCCTCTGGTACCAGGTCGCCTCCGAGGTCGAGGGGGATCGCCGATTCCGTACCTTCCTCGACGTCGGCCTTCACCTGCGGCCCGAGCTCTTGCGGACCCGGGAGTACCCCTACCCCTTGCAGGTGGGCAACTTCTGGCGCTATCGCCGGTACGACGCCGAGACCGGCCGGGTCGACGACGACCCCCTGGACATCGACCTCTCCGAGGTCGCCGACGGCGCCATCGCCGCCTCCGAGGTGAGCGTCGAGGTCCGCCAGGTCTCCCAACACGGCCCGGTCCGCCTTGTGGAGCTCCTCCGGTCCTACGACGACCAGGACTACACCCGAAACCGGGAGTGGTGGGTCCTGACGGCCCGGCGGATCTACGTCTGCAGCGGGCCATGCCGCAACAACATCGACGACCTGGCCTGGCTCTTGACCTACTTCGAGAACCAGGTGCCCATCCTGCGCCTCCCTGCTGTGACGGGAGCCACCTGGGGGAACTTCTCGGTCCGCGACGACTGGGAGACCGTCGAGGCCGTCGCCGGCACCTTCCCCGGCACGGTCGCCATCGAGGGTGTCGGCTCCCTGGCCGCCACGGACCGCTTCCTCCGCGGCGCCGAGCTCGTGCGGTACTTCGCCCCCGGCCGCGGCGAGGTATTTAGGGAGATCCGAGGCCGCGAAGGGGGGACCCAGATGGTCAACGTCGTCGAAGAGCTCGTCGAGTACCGCATCACCGAGTAGCCTCCCCGCTTACTCCGCTGATTACTCCAGGCCGTACTCCCGAATCTTCCGCAAGAGCGTGTTCCGCCCCACCCCCAGCACCCGCGCGCAGGCCGACCGATTCCCCTCGTGACGCTCCAACAAATAAGCGATGTACCGCCGCTCCAGCTCCGCCAGGCTCGGCTCGTCCTCCCACCCCCCACCTCCGCCGCGATGCCTCAAGGACCGCACCTTCGTCGTCGCGTCGGCCCGCGGCAGCGATAGCTTCGACGGCGAGATCAGGCCGTCGCTGAAGATCACCGCCGACTCCAGGCAGTTCGAGAGCTCCCGCACGTTCCCGGGCCACTCGTACTCCAGGAGCAGCGCCATGGCGTCATCCCGCACCTCCGTCCCGAGCCGCCCATGCCGCCGGGCCGCTCGGGCGACGAAGTGATCCACCAACAACCGCACGTCCTCCCGGGACCGCTCCCGCAACGGCGGAAGCACGAGCTCCACCACCTTCAAACGGTAGTAGAGGTCCTCGCGAAACTTCCCGTCCCGCACCAGCTCCTCCAGCGGCCGGTTCGTGGCCGCCAGGATCCGCAGATCCGCCCGCCGCCGCCCCGTGGCCCCCACAGGGCTGTAGCTCTGATCCTGCAACAAGGTCAGGAGCTTCCCCTGCAGCTCCGCCGGCAAGTCGCCGATCTCGTCGAGGAAGAGCGTCCCCCCGTCGGCGGCCTCCACCTTGCCGATCTTCTTCTGATAGGCCCCTGTAAAAGCCCCCCGTTCGTGCCCGAAGAGCTCGCTCTCCATCAGCCCCTCGGGCAGGGTCGTGCAGTCCACGGTCACCATCGGCCCATCACGGCGCGACGAGTTCTCGTGGATCGCCTTTGCGAAGAGCCCTTTGCCCGTGCCCGACTCTCCCCGCAACAACACCGTGGCGTCCGTGGGCGCCACGGTCTTCACGTCCTCGATCACCTCCTGCATGGCCGGACTGCACCCGATCACCCCGTTGATCCCGGCTCCCACAGCCCTGGAGTTCAGGGTCGTCTGCTCCAGGATCGCCGCCGCCTGCCCCGCCAGCCGCCGAAACCGCTCCTGATCGCGCTCATCGAAGATCCCCTCTCGCTTGTTCAGGATCTGCACGACCCCGATCAGCTCCGTGTCCCCCACGGATCCGTAGAGCGGCCCCGCCAGCATGGTTCGGGTCTGAAACCCCGTGGTCTCGTCCACCTTCGCCCAGAACCGCTGGTCCTCCTCGCAGTACGGCACGTTCACGAAGTTCCCGGTCCGGGCCACGTGCCCCGCCACCCCTTGCGACAGGGGCACCCGGATCTCCCCCATCTCCGGCAGGTGAGCTGCCACGCTCACGAGCTCCTCGGCGCCTCGATCCAACAAGAAGAGCGTCCCCCGCTCGGCCTCCAAAAGCGACGCCATCACGTCGATCACGTGGCCCAGGAGCTCCGAAGCCCGGATCTCCCGGGTCAGCCAGTCCCCCATCGCCAGGAGCAGCGTATCGTCGGGGAGCTCCTTCACACCCGGACCTCCATCCCGTCAAAGGACACAAGGGGCGCCCCGGCCAACACCTCCAGGCCGTCCCGAGCGTTCTCCACCACCAGGCAGCCACCACGCCGCGCTACAGCCTGCTTCGCGATCATGGCCTTCATCTCCAGGGTGACGTCATCGTGACCGGGATCGTGGTGGGTCAAGAGGAGCCTTCCGACGCCGGCCTTCATCGCCGTCTCCACCGCGGTCTCCGGCGTGGAGTGTCCGAAGCCGCGCCGCGACGGGTACTCCTGCGGCAGGTACTGGGCGTCCATAATCAACAAGTCCGCACCTCGCGAAAGCTCCACCAGCCCGTCGTCGTCATCACCGATCTCCACGTCTCCCGAGAACACCACGCTCCGCCCCCCGTAGTCTACCCGAAACGCCGTGCTCCCCGAAGGATGGTCCACCTCGATCCACCGCACCCGGGCCTCCCCGAAGGACCGCTCCCCGGCCTTCGGGATCTCCTCGAAGGTCAAGGACGCCGGCAGCGCCTGCAAGGGCACCGGAAAGAGCGGCCGCGCCATATGCGCCCCCAGCACCTCCTCCAACCCCTGCCCATCTCGCCGCGCCGCCAAAAACCGAAACCTCGCCAGCTCATCGAAGAGGGGCCCGAAGAGGGGAAACCCCTGGATATGGTCCTGATGCATGTGGGTCTGCAACACCAGGGCCTCCCGCACGGGCCGCCGCCGACCCATCGCCGACAGCCCGGTCCCGCAGTCCATCACCACCCGCCGCGGGGTCTCCCCGTCAGCCCCCACGAGCTCGATCTCCAGACAGGTCGTCGCCCCCCCGTGCCGCATGAACTGCGGCCCCGACACCGGCGTACTTCCCCTCGTTCCCCAGCAGGTCACTCTCAACATGGCGCTCTCCTTTGTCAGTGATGGTCCTGCCCTCTCCTTCAGCAAGAGCGATACCAACCTCCCAGAAATCTCACTCATTTCTCGCAAACCCACACCACGCCTGAACATTCGGCAATCCCACCGGCCCCTGGCCACCAGCCCCGGCTGCTCCACAACACATGACCTGATCCAAAATCGATCACCCCACAGGGCCCACCTGATCGATCCTGACCCACCCATCTCCCCTCCGACCTCCGACCTCCGACCTCCGACCTCCGACCTCTGTCCTCTGTTTTTCCTTGACGCACACCCCCACCTCATTTACCTTCCTTCTTCGCTTCGCCTGGGGAGAAATCCCCGGCAGCGAGCGCTCTCGGGCGCATAGCTCAGTGGGAGAGCGGCGGCCTTACAAGCCGTAGGTCACAGGTTCAATCCCTGTTGCGCCCATCACGTCGCTCTCGCGGAGTTCTCCGAGGGCGACGCACTTACGGGGTAGTAGTTCAGTTGGTTAGAATGCCGGCCTGTCACGCCGGAGGTCGCGGGTTCGAGTCCCGTCTACCCCGCTCCCGACCCACCCGTCGGGGCATCAAAAGCGGCATCCCTTGTGTAAGGGGTAGTAGTTCAGTTGGTTAGAATGCCGGCCTGTCACGCCGGAGGTCGCGGGTTCGAGTCCCGTCTACCCCGCTTTTCCCACCCCACCAGAACCAGCGCGCCATCTCATGCGCTCTTACCCGACGGCGAAGCTCACTCAACCCATCGAGGAGAGCCTCCGCTCGGGCAACCCCTGGATCTTCGCCGACGCCATCTCCACCCCTGACGCGGGCACGGGAGACATCGTCGACGTCCTCGACACAGGGGGCGACTTCTTGGGCCGCGGGGTCTTCGACCCGGGCTCCCCGCTCCGGGTCCGGCTCTGGACGCTGAACCCCGAGGTCCCCGTCGACGACGGCCTCCTCCAGCGCCGCGTCAAGGCCGCCCTGAAGCGCCGACCCTTCCCCAACACCGACACCACGGGGTTTCGCCTCCTCCATGGCGAGGGCGATCGAGTCCCCGGGCTGGTCTGCGACATCTACGACAAGACGGCGGTGCTGCGCCCCGACGGCGACGCCGCCGAGCGATGGCTGAAGCCGGCCCGCCGCGTCATCGGCAAGCTCTTGAACATCGACCACTGGGCCATCCGCCGGTCCCATCAGTCCAGCCTCCCCCGGGCCGAGTGGTGGGGCGACGAGCCCACGAACACCCTGACCTTCCTCGAGGGAGGCTTGCGCTTCGAGGTCGACCCCATCCAGGGCCAGAAGACGGGGTTCTTCCTCGACCAGCGGGCGAACCGCCGCCGCGTGGCGAGCATCTGCGGGGGCCGACGGGTCCTGAATCTCTTCGGTTATACCGGCGGGTTCTCGGTCTTCGCGGCCGATCAGGGGGCCGCCCGGACCACCACGGTGGACATCGCCGGCCCGGCCCTCGACGCCGCCCGCCGTAACTTCGAGCGCAACCACCTGCCCGCCGCCGCCCACGGCTTCGACCGGGCCGACGTCTTCGACTTCCTGGCCGCCTTCAACCCCCGCAGCCCCCCCTTCGAGGTCCTGATCTGCGACCCCCCGAGCTTCGCCCACCGCCGTCAGGACCTCCCCGCCGCCACCGAGAGCTACCGCCACCTCTTCGCCACGGTCCTCTCCATCGCCCCCGACAAGAGCACCGTGGTCCTCGCAAGCTGCAGCAGCCACATCGACCGACCCCGGTTCCTCGACATCATCGCCCAGGCCGCCCGCACCGCCGACACCCCCCTCATCCTCTCCGGCTGCTACGGCGCCGACGTCGACCACCCCGTCCCGGCGGGCTTCCCCGAGGCCGACTACCTGCAGTGCGCCATCGGGACCGTGGCCCGAGACTAGACGCCTGTCACCCACATTTCTCATTTCATGAGCGACAACGCTCTTTGTCGCCCACCGATGACCGACAACATCTCTTGTCCGTCATATTTCTAGTTCTGTGAGCGACAAACCGCTCTCTTCGAGCCTCAAGGTTGGGAGTGATCCACGTTGATTGATCGGTTGGCCCGCAGCCCGCAGCGGGCCTTGGCCCGCGGACATCCAGGCGCCCACGTGAGGGCTCAATCCGAGCTGGACCTGTCGAGAAGTTCGCTCAGTTCGCGCGCATCGATGAGATCTTTCGGGCGCCCCGTCTGACGCTTGTTCTCAATAAAATCTCGTGCGCCGATGACTGGCGCGGTGACCTCACCAAACTGAGCTTCCGTACGATTGGGCCATGCGTCTTCAAACTCTACACCGCTGATTTCAGTCAGAATATCGATCCGACGAGGCGGCAGACCCATCTGGAATACGATCCCCGGCGTACAAAGATCCTCAAGGCGGAGAGCATCCAGCGGAGCCCCAAAGACCTGCAGACCGCGATAGACACGCTGGGCGTTCTCCGTTGTGGGCTCGACCCACACGTCAATGTCGCCGGTGGCACGGGGAGTACCGTGGACGGCGAGGGCGTAGGCGCCGACGACTAAGAACCTAGCGTTTGCTTCGCACAACGCGCGCAATAGATCTTGAAAGTCCTGGTTCATTCGCCTGTTCCGGATGCGCCAGGGCCCACATCTCCTCTGAGAGGGTCCAGGCGAACGCGACCCGTTCGTTCGGGGTCATCTGCAACCAAAAGTCATCGGCCCCGGACTTGTCGTCGAGCCGGGAGATGCTGGTCTGCCATGTGGATCGATCGATTCGACTCATACCTCAATGATAGGGATCCTGTGTCGATCCGTCGAGCCCGCATGACGAGGTCCGCACGGAGCACCGACCACCTCGATCGCGCCGCCCACCACCGTGCTTGACAGGCTCACCTCGCTCTTGTCTACGGTGGAGGTGGATCTTGAACACCATGGAGGCAAAATGAACCGCAGCGGTCTTCGTACTTCGCTCCTAATCTGCTTTGTTCTCGCGTTGGCTTTGTGCATCGGCTGCGGGGGCGGCCCCGCCCAGGGCGAGGAGGGTGGCGAGTGCTACGGCAATGACACGTGCAACACGGGGCTGGAGTGCGTGGGTGGCGTCTGTGTTGTGGCGCCGGGTTGAGCGCGATGGACCTGGTGGTCCCTGCCGGAGAAACGACGGCGCAGATTCCCGTGACCGCCACGGAGACGGGCACCTACACCGTGAGCGCAAGCCTGGGCGGGCAGACCTCCACGGCCGATGTTCAGGTGTTGGGTGACTCGGAGCTCTCCGGGGACTTCGCCCTCGACCCCGACGCCGTGGAGATCGCCGGTGGAGGGACCCAGACCTTCACCATCACCCTGGAGATTCCCGCCCCGTTGGGAGGAGCTGAGTTCACGCTGACGGAGACCACCGGCGGGTTGCTCCCGGCGTCGGTCACGGTGGCTCAGGACCAGTTGACCGCCAGCTTCGATTTCATCGCCCCCGACACCGCGACCGACGGGCTGCTCACCGCGACCCTTGTGGGAACCGGGGTCGTGCGAACCGCGACGATCGACGTGGTCGCGGAGTAAGGTGTCGGCACGGGGGGCCACCGATTAAGGTCAATTAAGCGCTGCCTGCCTTGAAGCCTGGCGGTCGCCGAAGACCGCCGCCAGGCGCTCGTTGATCAACGCATCACCCACCAGGAGCGCCTCGACGAACTCTACGTGGAGTGGCGCACGCTGGCCCAGGACGCGGGGCTGATCGCGGCGCCCTAAACCCAACCAGGCCCAGGCCGCCACCGAATCACGAACGATTTCGACGCCGGCGCAGACTCCGGTCGCCCACCCGGGCTTGAACGCGGTGAGCTTCACCGCTCCTCGACCCCTCGAGGTAGATCTTCTCCGGAGCCCTGCGGCCTCTGGCCCAGGTTTTCGCCTCGTCGGCAGGTGACCCCCTCCCGTCAAGTCGGCCCAATCCGGCCCGAGGCCCCCGGACTCGGATTCATTGGCTCTCTTCGCTACAATGCCGATCAGGAACACGAGTCGCTGTCACCGGGGGCCCTGATGAGACGCTATCCCACATCCACCCTCATCATTGCCGTCCTGATCGCCTCCTGCACCACCCTCGATCCGGACCGCGGCGAGTGGGCTGTCGAAGAGGAGCCCACCTCCCAGCCCCTGCCTGAGGGGCTCCCGGAGCCGCCGGCGCCGGCCCCCAGGGAGGAGCCGGAGGAGGCCGAGGAGGTCCAGGGTCCCACGGAGCCCGTGCTCAATCCCAACCACGACTGCCCGCCCTTTGATCCTGACACCTGGAGTCCCGAGGACTTCGACTTCCACGTCTACCGACACCTCGCCTGCCAGCGCAGCGCAGACCAGGATATCCTCTTCTCCCCGGCTCTGACCCGGATCGCGCTCGCCGAGTTGGCCGTCGAGCTCGGGGGCGCAGACGGCCAGGCGATCGCCGACCTGCTCGACTTCCCGGACCCTGAGTCCCTCCACAGCGCCATGGAGGAATACCGCCAGGACCTGCTCTCCCGGATGCCTACGCCTTCGAACAAGTACTTCGTCGATTGGCACGTTCCTTATACCTTCGACGAGAATGATCCCGAACGACTTTGGCAAGCCCTGGGCGTGGAGTTTTTCTCCCAGCTCTGTGACCCCCCAAACGACTCCTGTGCCTGGATTGCTCAAAACGACCGCTGGGGTGCCTCATTTCTCCACACTGTCGATTACCTGGACTCGTCACCAGAGAGCTCCGCAGCCATGCTCTTTAGAGGACAGCTTGAGTCATATATCGGCCCCCTACGTCGGCCATCAAACCCCGACTATCAGGAGCTTCTGAGAGCAAACAGCGACGCCATGCTGCTCTCCGAAGAGATGGTTCTGTCCGAGCTGGAGTTCCTCGGCGACGATCTATCGCTTCTCCTCTTCCACACTGGAGAGAGCATCTCCCTCATGTATCCCGACACGAATGACACGGCCAACCAATCAGTGTCCGACGTTGAGGATCACCTGTCCCATCAGACCCTCCAGGAAGCACTCGGTTCGCTGAAACCCGCCGTCCGTTCCTTTCAATATGTGCACTGGTTTCCCCTCTTCGATATCCAGGAGACATCCCAACTCGGTGAGTACCTCCGCCTCCCCTACCTCGTCCCCCTCACTACCCGCATTCATTTCGACCGCGAGGGGATCAACGATCCAGAGCGGCTCACCCTTGAGCTCGACCCTCCATACAACCACGTTAGCGGTGCCGGACGGTCGCCGCATGCAGTCCTCACTTACGACGAGCCCTTCCTCTTCATGATCTACGACCACCCAACGGAGTCCATTCTCGTGATGGGCCGCGTCTCCAGTCCGCTACAGAAGTAGGCGCCCTCTTACCACTCAACCTCAGGGTCAACCCATGAACGTTCCCCAGCAAACACTTTTCGGAATGTGTGTCGTAGGTTCCATCCTCCTCACCGGCCCGCTCGTGGAGCTCTCCTCCGCCCACGCCTGCAGTGTCCCTTGCCCGCGTATCGCGATCTCCTTGGAGGACGCCGTCGTGCCCGCCAACGCCACCGGCGCTACCATCCGAGGTGAGTACGGGATCACGTCGATGATTGACGAACGCTACTCTCTGGTGAACCTGGACAGCGGTGAGTTTGTTATCGCCGACGTTTCGTTCCAGGCGGCTCAAGGCGCAGATGTCACGTTCCTCTACCCCCTTGACCCGGATACCCCGTATCAGCTGTCGGCCCCCGAGAGTTGCGACGAGAGCATCACCTCGATTGAGTTCACCACTGCCCAGGAAGCGCCCTTTCCGTCTTCCCTGGGTACCCTCGAAGTGAGCCCCCGTCAGTTGGGAGAACTTCAGGTCAGCGAGTCGGCTGGCTGTGACATGACGGCCGAGGCGGCCTATTATGACCTGACGCTCCACCTCGACGACGAAGCTCTCCCCTGGGATGAGGCGCTGGTCTACGAAACCTACGTCGACGGAGAGATATGGGAGCCCACCTCCACACTGGGAGACCAGATACGTCCCGGGTACACCTGGATGGGCCGCCACCAGGACCGCGTCTTCACCCTCTGCGACGTAGATGACAGCGTCTACCAGGCCGAAGAGGGCCTTCGAACCGTGGAGATCCAGGCCCGGCATGCCGGCCGCGATGAGATCCTCGCCACCGAGTCCATCACCATCGACCTCCACTGCGGTCCCATCGAAGAAAGTGCTTCTGACTCCAGCTCTGACTCCTCGGAATCGGGAGGCTGCTCCACCACGAACACGAGCCCGGTTCCCCTGGCCTTGCTCACCATCCTCCCGCTCCTGGTTCTGACCTACAGGCGCCACCCCTCGCGGTGATGTTCTCAACACCTACACCCGCAGCCGGATCACGATCGACTTCGACACGGGCGTAAAGCTCCGGTGGGCGTACTCGTCGACCGGTATCAACACGTTGGCCTCCGGGAAGTAGGTCCCGGCGCTTCGGCGAGGGATCTCGTAGGGGACGACCTTGAACGCCGGGGCCACCCGCTCTTGCCCGTCGTACTCGCTGATGAGGTCTACGACGTCGCCCGTCTTCAGCCCCGCCTCTTCCATGTCCCGGGGGTTGAGCATCACGACGCGGCGAGCTTGCTTGATCCCGCGGTAGCGGTCGTCGTTGGTGTACACCGTGGTGTTGAACTGGTCGTGACTCCGGATCGTCATCATCAGGTACTCCCCATCGCTCAGGTCGTGTCGGGGGATGGTGTGCACCGTGAACTTGGCCTTGCCGCTCTCTGTGGGGAACCGCCCCTCCCGTGGCGGGTTCGGCAGCGCGAACCCCCGAGGCTCTCTCACTCGCCGGTTGTAGTCCTCGAAGCCGGGGATCACCGCCTCGATCTGGTCCCGGATCCTGTCGTAGTCGCCGACCAACCCCTCCCAGTCGATCCTCGGCGAGTCGCCGAGTGTGGCCCTGGCGAGCCCGGCGACGATGGCGGGCTCGCTCAAGAGCTCGTCCGAGGCCGGAGGCAAAGCACCCTTGGAGCGATGCACGATCCCCATGGAGTTCTCCACGGTCACGAACTGCTGGCCTGCTGCCTGCACGTCCGACTCGGTCCGCGCCAGACAGGGGAGGATCAACGCCTGCTCCCCCGTGAAGAGATGAGACCGGTTCAGCTTCGTCGAGATCTGCACCGTGAGGCGGCACTTCTCGAGCGCCTCGGCGGTGAGGTTCGTGTCCGGCGACGCCGACAGGAAGTTCCCGCCCATGGCGACGAAGACCTTCGCCTCCCCGGACCGCATCGCCTTGATGGCCTGCACCGTGTTCAGGCCGTGCTCTCGGGGGCACTCCATGCCGAAGACCTCGTCGAGGCGCTCCAAAAACTCCGGCTTCGGGGCCTCCCAGATCCCCATGGTCCGATCCCCCTGCACGTTGGAGTGGCCCCGCACGGGGCAGGCCCCGGCCCCGGGCCGACCGATCTGCCCCCGGAGCAGCAGGAAGTTCACCACCTCCTGGATGTTCGCGACCCCATTCTTGTGCTGCGTCAGCCCCATGGCCCAGCAGCAGATCAGGCGCTCCGCCTCCATGGCGATCTCGGCGGCGGCCCGGATCGAAGCCCGGTCGATCCCGCTGCACTCCAGGATCTCCTCCCACTCCACGGCCCGCAGGTCCTCGACGAACGCCTCAAACCCCTCGGTGTTCTCCTCGATGAACCCCCGATCGAAGATCTCCCCGGGCCGGCGGTCCTCCTCCTCGAGCATCTCCTTCATGATGCCCTTCAAGAGCGCCACGTCGCCGTTCACCCGCACCTGCAGGTAGAGCTCCGTGAGCTCCGTGCCCTTCCCCAGTACACCCGCCACCTCCTGGGGGTGCTTGAACCGCAGGAGCCCGGGCTCCCGCATGGGGTTCACGCTCACGATTCGGGCCCCTTTGCGAGCCGCCGCCTGCAAAGCCGTCATCATCCGGGGGTGGTTCGTCCCCGGGTTCTGCCCGATCACAAAGATCGCGTCGGTCCGCTCGAAGTCCTCCAGGAGCACCGTCCCCTTGCCGATCCCGATCACCTCCGAGAGCCCCACCCCGCTGGACTCGTGACACATATTCGAGCAGTCCGGCAGGTTGTTCGTCCCGAAGGCCCGCACGAAGAGCTGGTACAGGAAAGCCGCCTCGTTGCTCGTCCGCCCCGAGGTGTAGAAGATCGCCTCGTCCGGGGAGTCCAGATCTTGAAGGTGCTCGGCGACGAGCTCGAACGCCTCCTGCCATGAGATGGCTTCGTAGCGGTCGCTCCCGCGCCGCCGCACCAGGGGCTCCGAGAGCCGGCCCTGGGCGTTCAGCCAACGCCCGGACTTGCCCCGCAGCTCGTCGATGGAGTGCTCCTCGAAGAAGGCCGCCCCGATGGTGTCCACCATGGCCTCGTCGGCCACGGCCTTGGCCCCGTTCTCACAGAACTCCGCCGGCGCCCGATGCTCCGGGTCCGGCCAGGCGCACCCCGGGCAGTCGAACCCATCCTCCTTGTTCACCCGCAGGAGGGTCTTCGTCCCCCGAAAGACCCCCATCTTCTTGCGCGCGTGGGCCATGGTGGCCATCACCGCCGGCAGCCCCCCGGCCACCTCCGAGGGCGACGTCAGCTCCAGGCCTTCGTCATCGCTGACCACGATCGGCGTCTTCGAATCCGACTCTTTCACCCTTCCTCCACTCGTATCCGCTCGGCGTGAGCGTAGATATTGAACCTGCCCGGCCGGGCGAACCCGATCAAGGTCACCCCGAAGGCTTCGGCCAGCTCCCGGGCCAGGCTCGACGGCGCCCCCACGGCCACCACCACGGGGATCCCCGCCACGATCGCCTTCTGCAACAACTCAAAGCTCGCTCGCCCGCTCAACACCAGCACTTCCCCGGCAGACCACTCCTCGCCGCCGAGCTCCATGGCCCCCACGAGCTTGTCCATGGCGTTATGCCGCCCCACGTCTTCCCGCAACCCCAGGAGGTTCCCCGCCCCGTCGAAGAGCCCCGCCGCGTGCACCCCGCCGGTGACCCCAAAGATCTCCTGCGCTTCGCGCAACGCCTCCGGGAGCCGCCCCACGAGGCTCGCCGGCACCGTCAGGTCTCCGGTGGCGATGGGCTCCACGCCGCTCATCGTCAGCGCCTCCAGCGAGGCTTTCCCGCAGACCCCACAGCTCGACGTGGTGTAGAAGTTTCGCTGCACAGCGCCGACGTCGACGCTGACCTCGGGCCGAAGCTTCACCCGCAGGATATTCGGGTCCCCCATGGCCGCGATGCTCTCGATCTCCTCGGCGCCCCGGATCACCGACTCCCCGATGAGAAACCCCACGGCCAGCTCCCGGTCCTCCCCGGGAGTCCGCATGGTCACGCAGACGCTCCGCTCCGCCGGCCGCCCCAGGATCTCAAACCCCAGGCGGATCTCCAGGGGCTCTTCCGTGGCCAGCACGTCCTCGGCTTCCCGAAGGGCCTCGCCATCAAAGCGGGTGATTCGGCCCGTGGTGGTCGCCCCGGCGACGGGTCTGGGTTGTTGAAAGTCGAACGCCATGGTCACCTCCGGGGGGAACCATAGCAGAGGAGAAGGGGAGGTGCGATGGCCGGGGGCCGGCAACCGTTGACACCCCCGCCCCCCTACGTCTACACCAAACCGGTCACTTCATACCCATCAACGCCCCGGAGACCTCATGTCCCACTCCAAGATCTACATGGAAGCCCTCAAGAGCGACATCCGCAAAGCCCTGGCCAACAAGAAGGCTTTCGCCTGCCCCATCGCCATGCGGGTGGCCTGGCATGCTTCCGGGACCTACGACAAGAACGACGGCTCCGGGGGCAGCGACGGCGCGACCATGCGGTTCGAGCCGGAGATCTCCGACGACGCAAACGAGGGGCTCCTGATCGTCCGGGACATGCTCCGAGAGGTCAAAGAGAAGTACCCCGAGCTCTCCGAGGCCGACATCTGGACCCTTGCGGGCAGCCTGGCTATCGAGTTCATGGGCGGCCCCGTGGTGCCCCACCGGTTCGGCCGCACCGACGACCCCGACGGGTCGCGATGCCCCGAGAACGGCCGCCTCCCCGACGCCTCCCAGGGCGCCGACCACCTCCGAGACGTCTTCTACCGCATGGGCTTTGACGACCGTGACATCGTCGCCCTCAGCGGCGGCCACACCGTAGGGCGCTGCCATAAGGTCCGCAGCGGCTACGACGGCCCCTGGACCCACAACAGCCTGGAGTTCGACAACTCCTACTTCAAGAACCTCGTCGAGCTTCAGTGGAAGCCCCGGGAGTGGGACGGCGAGTTCCAGTTCACCGACGTGGAGACCGAGACGTTGGTGATGTTGCCCACCGACATGGCCCTGATCGAGGACGACGAGTTCCGCCCCTACGCCGAGCTCTACGCCCGCGACCAGGACGCCTTCTTCAACGACTTCGCCAACGCCTACGCCCGCCTCATGTCCCTGGGCTGCCCCGAGGAGTGCGACCCCACCGCCGAGGTCCCCGCCGCCGTGGAAGAGACGGACACCCGGAGCGCCGAGTTCCGCGAGTTCGCCATGCACGGCAGCGTGGAGTACATGAAGCGCATCGCCGCCGAATCCGACGTCCACGCCGCCGAGCCCATCTCGGGCCGCACGGCCCTCCACAAGGCCGCCTTCTGGGGCCACGAGGAGGCCGTCGACTACCTGGTCAACGACTGCGAGCTCGACGTCAACGTCCAGGACTACAACGGCGACACCGCCCTCCACGACGCCGCCCGCTTCGGCCACTACAACATCGCCAAGACCCTCCTCGACGGCGGCGCCGACCCCTCCATCACCAACCAACTCGGCCAGGACGTCGCCACCCTCGCCAGGGCCTACAACAAAACGGACATCGCCGAGCTCGCCACCCAGACCACCCCGACTCGTCCCATGCCGGCCGTGTAAGTGGACCCACGGCGACGCACACCGGAACGTCGGGGTTCGCGGCGAAGCACACCGGAACGTCGAGGTTCGCGGCGAAGAACACCGGAACGTCGGGGTTCGCAGCGAAGCACACCGGAACGTCGGGGTTCGCGGCGAAGCACACCGGAACGTCGAGGTTCGCGGCGAAGAACACCGGAACGTCGGGGTTCGCAGCGAAGAACACCGGAACGTCGGGGTTCGCGGCGGGTTATTTCCAGGCATAGTTCAGGGCTCCCACGGTCTACCCCCGGTTGAAACCGGGGGCTGCGGTGGGCAGGGCTCCGCTGGGGTCATGACCCCGCTCCGCCTGAGATGTTTCGGAGAACGGAGTCGTTCCGAACCAGGCCCGGATTCACTCCGGCACCGTCGAACCTGGCACCGGGTTAGTTGTCACATGGTCGACTATGTGGAGAACATCTCAGGCGGAGCGGGGTCATGACCCCAGCGGAGCCCTGCCCACTCCAGCCCCTGGCTTTAGCCGGGGGTGGACCGTGGGAGCCCTGAACTATGCCTGGAAATGACCCGCCGCAAACCACGACGCCACGATCTATACCGCCGCAAACCACGACGCCACGATCTACACCGCCGCAAACCACGACGCCGGTGCTCCATGAAGGACCGCAGAGAGGGCACCGACGACCACGAAGTCAGGGCCGGAAGGATCCACGGCGTAGCTTCTCCACGGCGGCGATTTGCTTCTCCAATGCCCGGATCCGCTCCAGCGGCGTCAGGGTCGCGAACCATCGAACGACAGACACATCGATGCCATCATCGCGACGCTCGGGCTCTCCCTCCGGTGGTGGTTCGGGGGCGAAGAACACCGGAACGTCGGGGTTCGCGGCGAAGAACACCGGAACGTCGGGGTTCGCGGCGAAGAACACCGGAACGTCGGGGTTCGCGGCGAAGAACACCGGAACGTCGGGGTTCGCG
>SKON01000126.1 GCA_007120035.1 Myxococcales bacterium | reverse complement strand
TCGCCTCCGCGAGGTCACCGACCATGTGGGGTGGCGCGTTGTGGTGCGGCCGTGGTGGTGACGCGGGGTGTCGTCGGTGACCGAGCCTTGTAACCAGTGAACCCCTTCCTTACTCTAGGCGGCCACAGGTCACAGCAGAGTCGCAATTGGCCTGAGCCCGCCGTCTCGCTATCGAGGTCCGACGACGCCGCTGGGTGTCGCTGACCAACACCACTCTGTGGCCCACCTCATGAAACTCATCCGCCTCTCACTCTTCGTGTCTTCACTCCTCCTCCTGGGCTGTCCAGGGATCTTCGGTGACATCGATCTGGAGTTCCAGGAGCCCGACACTTCCGGGGTCAACCAGGACGAGCCAGACGCTGAGGCAGACGCTGAGGCAGACGCTGAGGCAGACGCCGAGTCAGATCCCGATGTTGCGGAGGATGTTGCGGAGGATGTTGAGGAGGATGTTAGAGAAGAGGAGCTATGGCAGCTTGAATTCGATCCGCAGATCGATACTCATAACCCCGTCGGGGTCGAGTTCTCCGTAAGCCTGCGAGTCGTCGATCAGACACTGGATCTCGTCGGAGAGGAGGTGACCCTCTCGCTCAACCAACACAGCTTTGCCGACGGGAGCACCGAGGTGACAGGGACTGTCTTGACCACTGAAGGCGTCCAGCGAGTCGAGTTTCCCGATCTTCTGATCTACACCCCCGACGACGGCTACCGACTGACCGCGGGGGGACCGGGCTTCGAGGACGTCGAGAGCCTTCCCTTTGAGATGAGATGCAACTCCACGGACGTAGACTTTCACTTTGGTGACGGGAGCTCGAGCTCGCCATATGGCATCTGTACCATCGACGACCTCTATCGCCTCAACGACGCCGAGGCGGGCCAGCACTATGTACTGGTTCGTCCTCTTGAACTTGAGGAGCCCCATACGCCGATCGGACCCGGCTTTGGCGCCATCCTTGACGGCAATGAACTTAGCATCTCGGGGATTGAAATCTCGAGCAGTGAAGAGGCCGTCGGTTTCTTTAGCACCATCGTCGAGGGCGGCGAGGTCCGAAATCTACACCTCGAAGTCCTCTCTCTGGAGGTCGACTCCCCCATTGAAAACGGCAGCTACGGAGGCCTCGCCGGGCAATCCAGTGGGGTGATCGAGGGGTGCACAGCAGAGGTACAAATCAACGTCGAAGAAGGTCGAGTGGGAGGCCTGGTAGGCTTCTCCAATGGCTCCATCGGAGACTCCTCGACGTCGGGCACGGTGATCGGCGGCAGACACACGGGTGGACTGGTTGGTGAGTCGAACGTGACCATCTCGGACAGCCACTCCACAGCGGATGTTTCCCGAACCGACGTGGCGAGCGTTGAGTCCCCTTCCCTGGGCGGTCTCGTGGGATTCTCCAGAGCAAACCTTGAGCGATCCTGGAGCTCCGGCGAGGTGACCAGTGAGAGGGCAGCCCATGTGGGGGGGCTGCTGGGAGAATGCCGCCCAGCTCAAGGGCAAATCTCTGTCGTCGACTCCTCTTCGACGAGCCAGGTGGTCGCTACCTCGGAGCGCTGTGGAGGACTGATCGGATCGTCGCGGTGCGCCGTCGAACGTTCCCACGCCACCGGTGATGTGACCTGCGACGGCCAGATCGCCGGGGGGCTCATCGGCACGACGGATAGACGGATCGTCGAGTCCCACGCGACTGGTGCTGTGACCATCGTATGCGACGAGGGTTGTGACGAGACTGTGGCAGGCGGCCTCGTAGGAGTCAGTCAGCGCGATGACGACTCCTTCAACCCCGCAGGTCAACTACAGATTCGGTCCTCTTCGGCAGAAGGAACCGTGAGCGGTGCTAGGGTCTCCGGCGGTCTGGTAGGTGTACTCGGAAGACCAGGAGACAATCCCGACTTCGATATCCTGTGGTGTTTCAGCTCCGGTGACGTCTCCGGACGGCTCGTGGCAGGAGGCCTGGCCGGTCGGGTGTCGGAGTTCAGCAGGATCGAACAAAGCTATACGACAAGTGCAGTTACGGTCGACGCCTCGGGCACCGCAGGAGGAGTGACCGGCGTCAGTCTGAATGACGATCTTTTTGGCGCCGAGATTCGCACCACCTACGCCGCGAGCTCCGTCAGCTGTGTTGACGAGGGGTGCACGCTGCAGCCGCTCGTCGGGGAGGGCTACCGCCAAGGCGATGTGATCGACACGTACTGGGACACCGATCTCGCTCCTGGCCTCGGGTCCCCTCCCGGCGGTCTTCCAACCGCAGACTTTGAAGACAAGGAGTCTTTTGCCGGCCCGTGGGACTTCGACCAAGTCTGGATTATCCCACCGGAAGGTGAGATGGACGCCCCGCGTCGGCCTCGCCTGAGATGGGAGAACGACGAATGGGCACCGGACTGAGCGAAGGACATCGGAACGTCGGGGTTGGCGGTGAAGGACATCGGAACGTTGGGGTTGGCGGCGAAGGACATCGGAACGTCGGGGTTGGCGACGGATCATTACCAAGCATAGTTCAGGGCCCCCACGGTCCACCCCGGGACAAGCCCCGGGGCTATAAGTAGCGGGGCTACGCAGGCCCCAAGGGGCCGCTCCGCCGCGATGTTTCGAAGATTGTCCGCCTCAGGTGCCCGGGCCGTAGCGAAGCTCCCCGGCCTGGAGGGGGCGCTGGATCTTCAGGTTCTTTGACACATCGCGGAGGCCCGTGCGGATGCCCTCCTCGATGACGGGGTGGTAGAAGGGCATCCGGAGGGTCTGCTCCACGGTGAGCTGGCATTGGATCGCCCAGGCCAGGAGGTGGGCGGTGTGCTCCACCCGGGGTCCGAAGAGCTCGGCGCCGCGCAGGCAGCCCCGGCCCTTGCAGCCGTAGATCCGGACGAGGCCTTTGTTTTGTCCCATCACCCGGGCCCGGCCCTGGTTGTCGTAGCTAACCTCACCGACCACGTGGGTGTCGAAGTCGACCTCGTCGTAGGGGCGACCGACGGAGGCCATCTGGGGGTCCGTGAAGGTGATGGTCAGGGGGATCCGGCGGATGTTGGCTCGGACGTCGGGGAATCGGGCGGCGTTGTCGCCGGCGAACCGGCCCTCGTCGGCAGCCTCGTGGAGGACGGCGTGGCGGTGGGAGGCGTCGCCGGCGATGAAGATCGGCGAGTCTCCACATTGTGTGGTCTGGGTGTCGTGGATGGGGATGCCTCGGTCGTCGAGGGCGAGCCCGGACTTTTCGAGGTCGAGGTGCTTCAGGTTGGGGCGGCGACCGGCGGTGACCAGGGCTTTTTCGAAGGTGGCCTCTCGGTGGTCTCCGTCCTCGGTCTGCCATCGGACGCGAAATCCCTGGGAGACCTCCTGGACGTCGATGTCCTGGACGTTGAGCTGGAGGTCGAGCTCTTCGCCGAAGACCTTGCGAGCGACCCGTTGGATCTCGGGGTCCCTGGCGCTGCCCAGGTCCTGGAAGGGAGAGAAGAAGGTGACCCGAACCCCGAGGCGATGCAGGGCCTGTCCGAGCTCGAGGCCGATCACCCCGGGGCCGAAGACGGCTATGGATTCGGGGAGATCCTCCATCTCGAAGATCTCGGAGTTGGTCATCAGGCGGTCCTTCAGGTGCTGCAGCTCCGGGGGGATCCAGGGGGTGGAGCCCGTGGCGATCACGATGGCCCGGGCCTCGACCTGGAGGTCGTCGCCGACCTGCAGGAGGTTGGGGCCCAAGAACCGGGCGTGGCCGCGAAGGCGGTGGGCCTCGTCGATGGACTCCGTGGAGTCCACGACGAAGCCCACGAAGCGGTCCCGCTCCCGGCGGACCCGGTCCATGACGGCCCTTCCGTCGATGGTTCGCTCGTCGACGCGGATCCCGAATTGGTCGGCGGTGTCGACGTGGTGTGCGGCGTCGGCGGCGGCGATCAGGAGCTTGGAGGGCATGCACCCTTCCCGGGCGCAGGTGGTTCCGTAGGGGCCGGCTTCGATCAGGAGGGTGTCGGCGTCTCTGCGGCGGGCGGCGCGATAGGCGGTCAGGCCGGCCGTACCGGCGCCGATGATCGCCACGTCGGTGGTCAGGGTCTTCATAACTATCCGTTAGCACAGATCGGTGAAACTGGTCGGTAGTACAGGTGCAGGGACGAGTCTACTCGCTGGCGAGCATCCCCTCCTCACGATACTCCTTGAGGCGATACTGGACCTTGCGGACGCTGATGCCCAGGATCTCGGCGGTTTCCGAGGAGCTTCCGCCGGTGGCCTCGTAGGTCTTGAGGATCGCGTGACGCTCGAGCTCAGCCAATGTAGCACCTGGGATACGGACGTCGAGGCCCGACGCGTCGGTGCGATCGCCGACGATATGGGGTGGGAGGTGACGAGCCTCGATCCTGTCGCCGCCGGCGAGGACGACGGCCCGCTGGATCACGTTCTCGAGCTCCCGGACGTTTCCGGGCCACTCGTAGGACTCGAGGATCTCCATGGCCTCGGGTTCGATCTCTCGGATGGACTTGTCGTTCTCCTCGGCGAACCGGGCCACGAAGCTCCGGGCCAGGATGGGTACGTCGCCGGGCCGAGCCCGCAGGGGGGGCACGTCGAGGTTGATCACGTGGAGGCGGAAGAAGAGGTCCTCTCGGAACCGACCGGCGTCGACCTCGGCCCGGAGATCCCGGTTGGTGGCGGCGACGATCCGAACGTCGACCTCGATGGTCTGGTTGCCGCCGACCCGCTCGAACTCCCGCTGCTGCAAGAAGCGAAGGAGCTTGACCTGGACGCTGCCGGAGAGCTCTCCGATCTCGTCGAGGAAGAGGGTGCCGCCGTCGGCCTCTTCGAAGCGGCCGGCGCGGCGATTGGTGGCGCCCGTGAAGGCGCCCTTTTCGTGGCCGAAGAGCTCGCTCTCGAGGACGCTCTCGGCCAGAGCGGCGCAGTGGAGGCGCACGAAAGGCCGGTGGGCCCGGGGGCTCATCTCGTGGATGCGTCGAGCCACGAGCTCCTTGCCCGTGCCGGATTCCCCGGTGATCAAGACGGTAGCTCGAGATTCGGCGACCTGGTCGACCATGGCCAAGAGCTCGAGAACCGGGGGGCTCTTGCCGACGATGAAGGTCGGCGAAGAGGTATCCCGGGCGGCCCGGAGGCTCTCGAGCTCCCGACGAAGAGCCAGGCGCTCCATGGATCGCTCCAGGACGAGCTCTACGGCGTCAAAACTCAGGGGTTTGGTGAGGTAGTCGTCGGCGCCGGCCTTCATGGCCTCCACGGCGCTCTCGACGCTGCCGAAGGCGGTCATGACGATCACGGCCAGGCCGGGCTGCTCCTGACGGGCCTTCTTCAAGAGGGTGATGCCGTCCATCACGGGCATCCGCCAGTCCGTCAGGAGGACGTCTGTGGACCACTCGCGGAGGATCCCGAGCGCCTTGAAACCATCGGAGGCCTCCCGGACTTCGTAGCCGTCGGTGGCCAGGAGCTCGACCAGGGCGCGACGAGCGTGGGGTTCGTCATCGACGACGAGGACCCGAGGCGCGGGAGCGCCGTTGGTCTGTCTGTCTAGTACGGCCATGGTAGCCATCCTTCCCTCATCGTTGTCGGGGTAAATAAACGGTAAAGGTCGTGCCTTCGCCGGAGCGAGAGATCACGTCGATGGAGCCACCGTGGGCCTCGACGATCTTTCGGGCGATGGGAAGCCCGATCCCGGTCCCGGCGGCTTTGGTGGTGTAGAAGAGGTCGAAGATCTGGTGCTTCAACACGGGAGGCATGCCCTCGCCGGTGTCCTGAAACTCGATGGTGGCACCACTGTCTGTGCCCTGGAGGCGGACCGAGAGGGTCCCCCCGTCGGGCATGGCCTCCACAGCGTTGGTCAGGAGGTTGATCAAGACCTGCACGAGGCGGTCTCGATCGCAGGCCAGGACGACGTCGCCCTCGGATTGTAGGGTCATCTCCACGCCACCGGCCTCGAGGGTCAGGAGGTGAGACTGGTGGATCTCCCGGATCATCTGTTCGAGATCCGTCGGGGCGGGGTTGATGTCAATGGGCTTGGCGAAGTCCAGGATCTCGGAGTTCAGCCCCTGGATGCGACGAAGCTCGGACCGCACGGCCTCCAGCACGGGTTCGTAGACATCTGCGTCCACCTCGGCGGACCGGAGCCGTCGCTCTAAGAGGGTCATCTGGAGGCCGATGGCGTTCAAGGGGTTGCGCACCTCATGAGCCAAGCCGGTGGCGAGGGCCGCCGGGATCTGAAGCTTCTGCTTCATCAAGGTGTCCCAGTAGGACTGGACCATGATGGTCAGCTCGATGTCCAAGATCCGGTCGATGCTCTTGACGGCCTGACAGGGCCCGAACTCCCCCAGGACTTCCAAGACTCTGGAGCGCTCCTTGTCGAGAAAGATCTCTACGAACTCGTTTCGGACCAGGCTCATGGCGCCAAACATGAACTGGGGTAATAACCCGACGTCGACGTGGGCCTTACCGATGCGCTGGCGACTCTGGAAGTACTCCGAGTCGTAGACCCCGCAGAAGAGCTCCGAGAGCCAACTCTTCAAGGACTGGCGCAGTCGTGTGATCTGATCGGGGCCGGTGAACACACCGCGGGCACGGGGATGAGCCATGAGAGCGTCATAGAAGACGACCCCGATATCCTCGAAGTGGGCCTCCGTGATCGATCGGACCTTCCGGAGGCGGTCTTCGTCTTCGGCGGTGAAGCCGGCGTAGGATTTGATCTCGTCGAAGAAATGCATCGAGTCTCCAGGCACCACGACCCGCGGGAACGTGGAAAGGGGGAGAGGAATTCTTAAGCAAGGGCAGTGCCATGATTACCAGGACGTCCAAGTATCTGGTATTTGTCTTGTTTTGGGTGGATTCTTGCGTTGAACCTCAGATCACAGAAGCAACCTCATGCAAATAATGCATAACACCGGAATGTTATGCATATTTTGCATGACCTGTCGTTGAGAAGAGTCAGCGGAACGGAAGGAATGGATCGCAGAAATCGCCGGGCTGGCTTCTCTTCCGTCGGCGACACGATCGGAGAGAACCATGGCATAAGTCTTGCTTTGGCTGACCGCTGACCCGGGTGCCACCAAGGGCCCCAGACCAAGCGAGGTACTCTATGGCTGCTGCGACCTGTGTGATCCCTGAGCCGACCCCGTCGGTGGACCTCTCCTCCCTGACTTCTATGCGGAGCTACAGCCGGGCAGCGGCCACGCTGAACGATGACTCCCTGACGACTTATATGAACCAGATTCGGCGAGTCCAGGTCTTGCCGCGAGAAACCCAGGATGAGCTGGCCCGGGCCCACGCCGAAGGGGATCTGGAGGCCGGCAAGGCCCTGATCTGGTCCAACCTTCGGCTGGTGATCAAGCTGGCCCGGGATGCCCACCGGTCCAACCTGGATCTGATGGAGTTGATTCAGGAGGGCAACCTGGGGCTCTGCGAGGCGTTGATCCGGTTCGATCCGGACCGGGGCACCCCCTTCGTGGGATACGCCCACTTCTGGATCCGGGCGATGATCATGAACCACCTGTTGACGATGAGCCGCCCCATGCGGATGGGGAGCTCCCGGGACGGGCGCAAGCTCTTCTTCAATCTGAAGAAGGCCCGACGAGCCCTTCGCCGGGACGGCCTGGAGCCCACCGCCGAGAACGTCGCCGAGTACCTGGACGTCGACGAAGAGGAGGTCCATCGCCTGGGAGCCCTGATGGACGGGGGCGGCGTGGTCTATCTCGACGCCCCGGCCTTCGAGGAAGAGGGAGACGCCCGGAAGGTGGATCTGCTGCCAGGGGATGGGGAAGATCCCTATGAGGCGGCGGCGGAGCAGATCCTCCGCAAGCAGCTCCACGAGCTGGCCGTGGACTTCCACGACACCCTCCCGGATCCGCGGCGACAGTCGATCTGGAAGCGGCGAATGATCGCCCTGGAGCCGGCGGAGCTCAAAGAGCTGGGGTCGGACTTCGGGATCTCCAAGGAGCGGGTCCGGCAGCTGGAGATGGACATTCGGAGGCGGTTTCGGGTGTACCTGGAGGACAGCCTGGGCGACGGTCTCCGGGACCACCTCTAAGAAGTCACCTCGAAGACATCGTCAGCCGCCGCCGTAGGGCCCGGCCCATCGCCGGGAGGTCTCGGCGAACTCGTCGAGCTTGGCGGCGACCCGGCCGAAGAGGGTGTGGTCCTCGAACTCGCCAAGCTCCGAGGGGACCCCGGCGGGGACGTTGGTGAGGAGCTCGGCGGCCTCGGCCACGGTGTCCACGACCCACACGGAGAACTCTTTGGCGTCTACGGCGTCGACGATCTCTCGCTTGAGCATCAGGTGATCAGCGCAGGAAGCGGGGATGATCACGCCCTGATCACCGGTCCACTCCACGCGACGACAGAGCTCGTAGAACCCCTCGATCTTCTCGTTGATCCCCCCCACGGCCTGGACCTGTCCTCGCTGGTCGATGGATCCCGTCACGGCCCGGGACTGGTACACAGGAGCATGAGCCAGGGCCGACAAGACGGCGACGGTCTCCGCTAAGGAGGCGCTGTCGCCGTCGACGCTCCCGTAGCTCTGCTCGAAGACCAGGCTCGCCATCAGCTTCAAGGGGCGACGGCGGCCGAAGAGGGCCCCGAGATAGCCCTGGAGGATCAGCACGCCCTTGCTGTGGATCGCTCCCCCGAGGTCGACCTCGCGCTCGATGTCGACGACATCCCCGGACCCGAGGCGGACGCTGGCGGAGATCCGAGAGGGCATTCCGAACCGAAATCCCCCGTTCTCCATGACAGCCAGGCCGTTGACCTGAGCGACCTCCCGTCCCGTGGTGGGGACCTTCAACTCGTCGCGGGCCACGGCTTCGATGCGCCGGCGAAAGAGACGATCCCGGCGGCGGTCCCGGGCCTCGACGGCGGCCTGGACGTCGGCGCGCTCCACGATCTCGGCGGCCTCGCTGCGAGCCCCGGCGATATGATCGGCCTCCACCAGAAGATCGCGGATCTTCTCGGTGTGAAGGGTGACGCGGTCGGCCCGGCCCGAGAACCGCGCCGCCTCGTCGACCACCTCGGCCAGGGCCGACGCGTGGAAAGGTCGCAGGCGAGCCTCTTCGATCTGGCGGGCCAAGAACCGGAGCAGCGAGTCTTCCCGATCGGCGCGGTCGGAGTCCTCCTCGAAGTCGACGATCACCTTGAAGAGGTCGTCGAAGTCGGGGTCGAAGCGCTGCAGAAGCTCGAAGATCCACCGGTCGCCGACGAGGACCACTTTGACGTCGAGCTTCACCGGGGTGGGCTCCAGGGTGACCGTGGAGAGGACCCCCAGGATCTGGGCCGGGCTCTCGATGCGGATCTCCTTGCTGCGCAGGGCTCGCTTGAGCTGCTCCCACCCCAGGGGCTGGGTCAAGAGGTCCCGGGCGTCGACCACCAGGTATCCGCCGTTGGCCCGGTGGAGGGCCCCAGGGCGGATCATAGTGAAGTCTGTCGTGAGAGCGCCGAACCGGGCCAGGTGATCCACGCGGCCCACGAGGTTCTCCAGAGTGGGGTTATGCTCCCGAACCACGGGGGCGCCGTCGTCGTCGCTGCGATCGACGAGGAGGTTCACCTCGTACCGGCGGCGCCAGTCGGCGTCGCCGGTGTTGGGCGGAGCGCCCAAGAGGCCCATGGGGTCGAGGTCGTCGTCGCCGACGAATCGGCTCCGCTCCTGGAGGAGGTCCTCCTCGAGATCGTCGAGGTATCCCTGGACCTCGGAGAGGCCGGCGAAGCGCACCCGGAGCTCCAGGAGCTCGGCGCGGACCACGGTCTCCACGGCGCCACGCTCCAGTTCGTCGAGGCGGCGCTTTCGCTCCCGCTCCCACCGAGGCAGGCGGGTCATGGTCTGCTCGAGCTCCCGGTGGAGCTGTTCGAGGCGCTCCTCGAAGCGATCTCGCTCCGCTTCGGGTCGATCTTGAAACTCACCGGGGGCCACGATCTCCCCGTCTTCCATGGGAGCCATCACCACGCCTGAGGGGGTACGGATCACGGCGATGTCATACTTTTTGGCCCGCTCCCGGACCCCCTCAATGGCCTCTTCCTGGCGGCGCCGGAAGTTCTCCTCGATGGCCTGCTGAGAGGCTTTGAACTCGTCGGCCTGCAGGGCCACGGGGATGGCCTCCGACAGGGACTCCACGACCTCCTTCATGGCGTCCTGAAACTCGCCGCCCCGGCCCGTGGGCAAGACCAGCACGGCCGGCCTCCGAGGCTTGCGAAAATTTTGCACGTAGCAGATATCCGGGCCCGGGGGGAGATCGGCGGCGACCTCTTCGAGGTACCCCAAGATCACCTTATGCTTGCCGAGGCCCGGGGGTCCGAGAGCGAAGAGGTTGTATCCGTGGGCAGCCACGCCAACACCGAAGCGCAGGGCTTCTTCGGCGCGCTCCTGGCCGACGAATCCATCGAGCCCGTCGATGTCATCGCTGGTCTCGAAGGCCCACCGTTTTTCGTCTGCGGTGCGTCGCAGGGAGTCGCTCGGGAGTGTGCGTCGTTTCCTCATCTCACTCCTCCCCGGGCAATGAAGGAAGGCGCCAGGGCGGGACAGGCTGCTGCCAGGGGTGTTGTCGGCGGTGGCTGCGATCCTTGAGCTGCCGCTCCACGGCCTGGAAGGCTTTTCGGATGGCCCGATAGGGGTCGAACTCAGCGGAGCCATTTTCGCCGTTGCGCTCGCGGGAAGCCACGACGGTCTTGCCGGGCTTGATCGCCTCTACGAGCACCCGGATGCCCCGGGGGTCGGCGTGGGCCGAGCGGTGGGGGGTCTCCACCACGACCCGGCAGGCGATGATCCGGGGCTCGAACCGAGCCAGTCGGTCCGCCAGATCACGCACCAGACGTTCCATGGACGCCGTGGGCTCCACTCCCTTGAAGGCCAGGTCCAGAGGTACTCGCATGCTTCACCTCGCGGTCGGTGGTCGCTGTGTTGGTCGTCGCGAGTTGAAGCTAAACACGGACTCGGAAGGCCACCCCTACATGATGATCATGAGCCTGGAGGAGGCGCACCTCCCAGGCGCCGGGATCGTCGTCGGGGAGCGCCCGGAGACGAGGTTCGCCGCCTTGAAACCGGAAGACCACCCGGTGGAGGCCGGCGGAGATGCCCCGACCGTCGGCCTTGAGCCAGGCCTCTTTGAGGACCCACAGGGCGAGGAACCGTTGGTGGCGCTCGTCGTCGGAGAGTCTCTTGAGATCGGCGATCTCCTGGTCGGAGAAGAACCGCTCCGCCACCAGATCGTAGTCCAGGGGACGCTCCAGAGGCTCGACGTCGACGCCCACGTCACCGCCCCGCAAGGTCGCCAGGGCCACCAGGTCGTGGCTGTGGGCGAGGTTGAAGTCCAGGTCTCCCAGGGTCGGCGGCACAGGCTCGAGGAAGGGCCGGCCTTTGTCGGTGGTCTGGAAGCAGAGTTTGGAGGGGTCCACCCCACCGAGGTCAGCCAGGGTCTTCCGGAGGAGCTGGCGAGCGGTCACGAAGGCTCGTCGAGAGGGCATGTGGGTGAATCGGTCCCGGCGGCGACGCTCGTCGGCGCTCAACAGGTGAGCGCCGGTCTCGTCGGGATCCACGGAGGCGAAGAAGAGCTGAGGGGTCTCGGTCATGGCGACGAGAATAGCAGGTTCGGTGGGCCGACGCAGCGGAACTTGGCCCGCACTGGAGAATACGGTAAAAATACGGGACTTTTCCGTCTACTCTGAGGTAGCCGATGTACCGAGCCCTGTTTACGATCGCAGCCCTCTTCGCCCTTCTGGCGTTGTCCGGTTGCACCCTGGCGTTGAACCTGAGTTGTAGTGACGACGACGATTGCGCGACCGGGACCTGCGACGAGGAGGGGATCTGTGTGACCGACTCCGCGCTGATTCCCTGCACCACATCGGAGGAGTGCGAAGACGCCTTCGGGCCCACCGGGGTGTGCCAGGACGGGTTCTGCGAAGACGTCTCAGGCTTCACGGGAGGGCCCTGCCAGCGGCTGGAGGGGTTCGTCGACGACGACGACGCGTTCCGGATCGGGGTGGTCCTCCAGCTCAGCGGAGTGGGCGCCGGATTCGGGGTCCCCATGCTCAACGCCATCATCCTCGCCATGGACGGGGTCAACGGAATCGGCGGTGTCGATGGGCGCCGCCTGGGGCTGATCGTCTGCGACACCGAAGGTCGGGACTCCATCGCCACCGAGGCCGCCCAACACCTGGTGGACACCGACGGGGTCACGGCGATCATCGGCATGAACTCCAGCCAGGTCATCGACATCGGGCCCACGGTGGTGACCCCCAACGACGTGCTCTTGATCAGCCCGTCGGCTACGGCGGCCACGATCAGCGGCCTCGGCGAAGATCTGATCTGGCGGACCGCTCCCAGCGACGAGAACCAGGCCATCGCCATGAGCGAGCTGATCGACTACCTGGTGGCGGACCACCTGCCGGCCATGGGCATCGCCGAGCCGAAGGTGACGCTCCTGGTGCGCAACCACGACCGGTGGGCCACGGGGCTACGGGATCACCTGTCGGCGAACCTCCCGGCGGAGATCCTCGGCGGGGGTACGGACCGGTTCAGCATCCACAACTTCCCCAACGTCGGGGCCGGCGATCCGGCGGACTACACGGGCACCGCCGCCGACATCGCCGCCGAAGCGGTGAACCCCCATCTGGTGGTGGTCCTGGGATCGGCGGACTCCTGGACGATCATCGATCATATCCACACCCTCCTGGAGGACGACGAGCTCCTCTTCGTGGGGGGAGACGCCATGAAGAACGCCGAAGAGGCCGGCCAGGCCAATCCAGAGTTGGAGGGGCGGATCTGGGGCACGGGCCCCCGAAACGTGGCCGAGATCGACTACGAGCCCTACTCCATCTTCCGGCTTCAGTTTCAGTCGGAGTTCGGCAACCCCGATAACTTCCAGTTTGTGGCCAACGCCTTCGACGCCCTCTACGTGCTGGCCTTCGCCGCCGCCGCCGAAGGGTTCACCGGCCCAGAGCTCGCCGAAGGCCTGACCCGTCTGAGCGATGGACAGGACATCGACCCCCGGGCCACAGCCGCTCAGGAGGGCATCGCGATCTTGCGGGATGGTGGCACCATCAACTACCGGGGCGCCTCGGGGCCGCTGAACTTCGACGCCAACGGCGATCCCGAGCCCCTGCCCATCGCCCTGTGGTGCTTCCGCGACGGGGCCGTCCCCGAAGAGGGGCCGCTCTACGACGAGGCCGCGGGGTTCACTGTCCAGACCTGCGTCGACCCTCCCGATGGCAACGGCGGTGACGACAACGGCGACTGATCGAAGGATTAGAGGATGAAACGCTCCCTGCGCATGCTCGTGACTGTCTGTGTGATGGGCCTTCTGGGGAGCGGCTGCAGCCTGGTCCTGAACCTGTCGGAGTGCGGCGACGACTCGGAATGTCCCGACGGGATCTGCTCCGAGGACGGCCTCTGCGTCGCTGAGGAAGTCCAGGGGTGTGAAGACGACACCGATTGCCCCGGGGATCAGACCTGCAATGAACTGGGCGCCTGCCAGGAGCCGAGCTCTCTGCTCGGAGAGCCCTGCACCCAATCGGTGGGGGAGATCAACGACGAGGACGCGTTCCTGATCGGGGTGCTCTTGCCCCTCTCGGGCCCCGAGGAGGACTTCGGCCGGCCCTTGTTCAACGCTATCCGGCTGGGACAGAGCGACTTCAACGGCATCGGCGGGGTCCTGAGCCGGGACATCGCCCTGATCGTCTGCGACACCCAGGGGCTCGACGACCGGGCCCGGGCCGGGGCGGAGCACCTGGCCGCCGTGGGGGTGCAGGCCGTGATCGGGCCGGACTACTCCAGCCAGACCATCGACGTGGCGACGAACGTGACCATCCCGGCGGAGATGGTGCTCGTGAGCCCCTCGGCCACGGCGGTGACGATCTCCAATCTGGACGACAACGGCCTGGTGTGGCGGACCGTGGCCTCGGACGCCGTGCAGGGGGCGGCGCTGGGAGAGCTGGTGAACTTCCTGCTGGACGACCAGCCCCTCGCCGTCCTGGCCCGGGCCGACGACACCTACGCCGCGGGGCTCCGCCAGGCACTGATCGATCGAGTACCCGCGAGCGTGATCAGCGACGACGCTCTCTTCACTACCTACGACTACCCCAACGCCGCCGCCGGGCAGGGATCGGACTACTCCACGGTGGTGGGCAACCTCCTGGCCGAAGACCCGGCCCCCGGGGTGGTGGTGATCCTCGGGGCCGCCGAGGCGTGGACGATCGCCACCCTCCTCGACGACGAGTGGGACCACGACCCGATCTTCGTGTTCGCCGACGCTGCCCGAAACATCGGCGAGGCCTCCACGGCCCCGTCGAGCCTCCTGGGGCGAGTGTGGGGCACGGCGCCGCAGAACGTCGGAGACTCCGGGTATGCGCCCTACCTGGGGTTCCGGGTGAAATACCAGGGCGCCTACGGGGAGCGGCCCGATAACTTCCAGTTCGTGGCCAACGCCTTCGACGCCCTCTACGTGATCGCCCTCGGGGCCGCCGGCGGTGGGTTCGACGGACCGGGCATCGCCGAAGGGATGACCCGGCTGAGCGACGGTCAATCCGTGGAGCCCAACCAGGCTGCCGCCCAGTCGGCGATGAACACCCTTTCGCAGGGAGGCTCCGTCAACTACCGGGGGGCCTCAGGAGAGCTGAACTTCGACGAGAACGGCGACCCTCAGGCGAGCCCCATCGTCCTGTGGTGCTTCGACGATCCCGGGCTGCCGACCCCGGGGGTCGTGATGGACGCGAACCTCCAGTTTTCTCCTCAGCAGTGCGGTCTGGAGCTGGAGTGCGAGGAGAACTCAGACTGTACAGCCGGCCCCGAGGGTTCCGACGGGGCGTGCAACGTCGACGGAGTCTGCGAGTACCAATGCCCCTCGGCGCTGACCCTCTGCACCGACGTCTGCGCCGATCTTGGGATCGACATGGAGAACTGTGGTGAGTGCGGGCGATTCTGCGACGAAGACACCGAGATCTGCGAGGCCGGCGAATGTGTGGACAACTGAAGGATCTTCCCGTGATGGAACTTCCCCAAGATACCCGGTTTGTGGTCACTGGCTTCCAGGCCTTCGGCGACCACGAGTACAACCCGTCTTTCGACGCCGCCCGGGGCGCCGCGGAGGCCCTGGGCGTCGACCCGCACCTCTTGCCCGTGACCTACACGGCGGCCTCTCAGTACGCCCGGGCGATCCTGACGGCGGCTCGGCCCCTGCCGGTGTTCTTTCTGCACTTCGGACTCTCCGCCGATCGGGAGCGGGTGGGCTTTGAGGCCCGGGCCAAGAACCTGCGGGATAACACCCCGGACAACCTGGAGAAGACCCTGCCGATTCGGATGCCTCGAGCTCCCCGGGAGTTGGTCTCCGGAGACCGGGTGGAGCGACTGACGCTCCTGCCGCTGCCATCGTTGGTGGAAGCCTACGAGGAGCTTCGGGCCGGCGACGAGGACGCCCCGGCCGCCGAGATCAGCCAGGACTGCGGACGCTATGTCTGCAACGCCCTGCTCTACCACTCCCTGCGGGCCTGCGAGGCCGCCCGAGCGGAGGGCCACTTCGGGCAGGCGCTCTTCGTGCACATTCCGGCGATGTCCCCCGAGGCAGCCCGAGCGGTGGGGTCGCTGGTAGCTAGATCGATAGCCCCTTGAACACCCGCTCGGGAATGGCGCGGATCACGGCCATCACGCCCCGCCAGAACCGGGGGTAGTAGATCACGTCGGCGCCGCGCTCCTGGGCGTTGACGATGGCCTTACCCGCCGCTTCGGGGGAGGCCACGGGGAGAGGCGTCTCCATACCGAAGGTCATGCGGGTGTCGACGAACCCGAGCTTCACGGTGAGCACCTGAACGCCGTCGCCGGCGACCCGATTTCGCAGGCCCTGCAGGTAGAGGGCGAAGGCGCCCTTGGCGCTGCCGTAGACGTAGTTCGTGGCCCGGCCGCGATCGCCGGCCACGGAAGCCAAGCCGACGATGGCCCCCCTTCCCCGCTCGACCATCCGGTTGGCGAGCGCTTCTGAGAGGCTGGCGGCGCCGGTGTAGTTAACCTCGATGACCTTTCGGGCCTCCTCGAGCTCGTGCTCGGAGACCTCCTGGACGCCCATATATCCGAAGGCCAAGAGGGCCGCGTCGATGGGCCCGGCGGCCTCTTCCACGGCGTCGATCAGCGCGGGGTGTCCGTCGGTGTCCCGAGCATCGAAGGCCAAAGCGATGGCCTCGACCTGGTGGCGGACCCGAAGATCTGCGGCGAGTCGGTGGGCCTCGTCGACATCTCGGGCGGCGAGGACGAGGAAATGCCCGCGTTGGGCGTACTCGTCGGCGACAACACGGGCCACCGGCGAGGTGGCCCCAAGGATCAACACAGACACAGGCGCCTCCCGAGCTCGGATCGAAACACGCCGTCGGGATCGTAGCGGTCCCGCACGGCCTTCCACTCCTCCCACCGGGGGTACATTCGACGAAAGCTGTCCAGGGGCAGCCGAGCGTCCTTGCCCAGGTAGACCCGGCCGCCGGCGGCGATCACCACCTCGTCGAGGCGGCCCATCAGCTCGATCAGTTCCTCCCCCACGTGGGGAAAGTCCAGAGCCAGGGTGACCCCTCGCCGCGGAAAGGACAGCCCCCCGTGGTCGTGGTCCCCGAACTCCTTGATCACCGCCAGGAAGGAGGCCATGCCGGTTTCGGAGATCTGTCGCAGGCACTCCCGGACGGCCTCGCGATCGTCGACGACCATCTGGTACTGCAAGAACCCCCGGTCGCCGTAGATGTGGTTCCAATGCTCCACGGCGTCCAGAGGGAAAAAGAAGGGATCCAGGCCGACGACGCTCTCCTGAGCGCCCCTTGGGTGGCGGCGGAAGTACACCTCGTTGAAGGCGGCGATGGTCACGGGGTTGAGCAGGTGGTTGGAGCCGAAGAACCGCCCGTCGGCGACGGCCTTGACCCGGTCGGCGAGGCCGGCGAGCACCCCCGGTTGGAGGTCCCGGGCCTCGTCGGCGGTGGCGTGGCGGCCACGCATGAAGATCCCCCGGCCTCCCGGAGAGAGGCAGTCGATCCAGGCCACGGTGTGGGTGATGTCCCGGCTGGTAGAGGCGATCTCAAAGAACTCCGAGAGGTCCTCGAAGCGAATGGACTCCATCACGATAGCCTGGCTCTCCACGGGGGTCAGGCAGAGCTCGGCGGCGATCACCAGCCCGGTCAACCCCATGCCGCCGATGGTGGCCCAGAAGAGTTCCGGGTGGTCCTCCCGGCTACAGGTCACGACGGTCCCGTCACCGACGAGGATCTCCATGGACCGGAGGTGGTCGCCGAAGCAGCCCTGAGTGACGTGATTCTTGCCGTGGATGTTGCAGCCGATGGCGCCGCCGACAGTGACGAACTTCGTGCCCGGGACCAC
>SKON01000174.1 GCA_007120035.1 Myxococcales bacterium | reverse complement strand
CCACGGCTACGTATGCGTCAAAGTCGCGAGACCGCACGGAGAAGCTCAACGCAGCCGTCTCCGTCAGCTCCAGGGGGATCACCGCCAGGGGGCCGAGCAAATCCGGGTGAGTCCGCCGGGCCCCGCCATAGAGATACCCCTGCACCGACCCGGGCAGGGCGGCGTCGAGCTCCTCGTCGATCAGCTCCGTGCGCAGATCGAAGGAGCCCCGCTCGTTGGCGCTGCCACTGGAGACCACGATCAAGTGGGTCCCGGAGCTCGTCACTCGCCGGATCAACCGGCTGTTCTGCTCCATCTCATAGGGGTTGAACGCCGAGCGCCCGATCAGATCCCCGTCCCCGGTGTAGAGCGCCACCGCCGGCATGAAGTCCGCCGAGTCCACCTCGATGCTCAGGATCTGATCCCGCTCCAGCTCCACCTCGTATACCCGGTAGGGAGAGCCGTCCTTGGGGTTGATGCTGTCTCGGGTGGAAAGCATCGCCGAGGACCGCTCCCCCGCCTCCAGGGTCTCGGCGTCCTTGATCAGGAACGGGCCCGTCGCCGCCGGCGCCGTGGCGCAGGCCCCGACGACAAGCGCCAGGAGCAACAAAAGGGATCGAGTAATGATGGATGGCACGGACATAACGCTCCTCGTGAAACAAAAAAGGCTTCTCTTCGTCGATCTTCTCGCGAGCACAGGCTCCGCGATTACAGCATCAGCGATTACAGGCTAGCCCTGATCCGGCGACGGGCCGGCGGCCCTCACGTGGACCGTGAACCCACCCAACGCCCCGTATCCCACACTCCCTACGGCGAGCCGGTAGGTCCCGGGGGCCAGCACATGGCGGAGCCGCCGGGGGCCCGCGCCATACTCGTAATAACTCATCGGATCCGTCTCGGCCACCACGGACCCCCACTCATCCTCGATGATCAGGTAGGTCATCAGCTCCGTATCCCGCACCTCGACCTGCACCTCCTGGTGCTCCGTGACCTCCAACGTGATGTACTCCACCGGCGTATACCGCGTGGGATGATACCCCGACGCCTGGGTCAGCGCCCCTCGGACAGTCCCTCCCACCCTCACAGCCTCCTCCGACGGGGCCTCCTGCAGCGAGGTGCTGATCTGGTAGGTCCCGAACTCCCCTTCCATCGCCGCCGCCGCCCACAGCGTGTACGTCCCGGGCTCCAGAGGCCAGTAGATCCGAGCGTCGTACACCCCGGGGTTGTACCAGTAGGAGGCCGTCTCATAGGAGAACCCCGACGAATCATCCTCTACCAAGATCCGACCTCGCTCATCGGTGAGCACCAGATAGGAGTTAAACCCCTGGGCCTGCATCAAGGCGTCCAGGATCGCAGGCTCGTCCAGCGTGAACGTCAAGGGCTTCCCCGTCCGGAACGACGACGTCACCGGCTCCAGGTCCCACCCCAGAAATCCTCGGTAGATCTGGCCCAGAGTGAATGACTCCGACACGTCGATGGTCGTCTCCTGGCCGTGCAACCGGTACTGGCCGTCGGGGCCGCCGTCGCCGGAGCTCACCCAGAGTTCGTACTGCCCCGGCGGCAGCTTCGTAACCAGCGTCACGTCCCGCTCTCCCATCCCGGGGCGCCGCTCCATCAGCACCCGCTCCGACGACGCCTCCACCAGGGTCAACATTGGCGAGAAGTCCCGCGACGACAGCTTCAACTCCAGGCTCATCTCGGCGGTGACCTCCAGCGGGTAGGTGTTCAACAGGCTCCCCGTCATGGGGTGGACCTTGCCCCCCTCGTAGAGAAACCCCGTCGTCTCCCCGGGGAGCGTCAGCGTCTGGGCCGTCTCCACGGTCTCCGTCAGGAGGCTGTACGACCCGTACTCATTGCTCTGCAGGCTCGACACCACCACCGTATACATCCCCGGCTCCGAGGCTCGCCGGATCAAGCTCCGCCGACCCGTGGCGCTGTCGTGGCTCCCATGACCGGCCCCGTATCCATGATGACCGTAATGCCCAAACGGGTCGTACCCGAAGGCGCCGTAGCCATGATGCCCGTAGGGATCGTGATGGACCGCGGCCCGCTGACGGGTCACCTCAGTGCTCCCCACCAGGGTCCCGTCGGGCCCGAAGAGAGAGAGCCCCGGCGAGAAATCCGGGGTCTCCACCACGATCCGCAGCACGTCCCCGTCGTTCAGCGCGATCTGATACGTCCTGTACGGCGCCCCGTCCCGGGGGTTCACCAGATCACTTCGCCGCAATCGATCCGACCGGGAGGTGTTCACCTCCAGCTCGTCGACATCGGCCGTCGGAAAGGGCACCACCGGCCCCTGGGCGGTCGCACAGGCCGTCACAGAAAAACAGACTACGACCAGAACAATCAGACGCTTCACTACGGACTCCGGGGAGCGTTGGCTACAGAGGGTTGAAATTGCCACGAAAACGTCGCCGACTATAGACGACAACTCACCCCCTGTGAAGGGGTCCGGCCACCCACCGACGACCTCCGGCCACCGCGGGCACCTTCCCCTCGGGATCCCCCAAAAGTCGGGGTATATCCAGGGCGATCACCCGTCCGAGAGACGGCACATCGCAGCTCGATTCACCCTGGATCCACTCCATCCATTGCATCAGCGCCACCCGAACTTCGTCGGGATCGGCCTCCAACCTCTCGGCCATCTCCAGAGCCAGATCGAGGAACGCAGGATCCTCCCGCTCGTCGAACTCGCAGAGCTCGTCCGGCCAATCTCGCCAGTACAAGAGCGGCCCCAGCCGATCCGTGTCCAACTGGAATCGATCCAGCACCAACCGCCGAAGCGTCGAGTAGAGGTCGTCCAACACATCTCCTACGGCGGCCGCCGCGGCCGGATCCCCCGGCGCCTCCCACCCCACGGGCAACCCCAGGGGAGCCTCCGGCGCTGGCACCTCGGGCAGGATGTCCACGTAGAGATCCTCATCGAGGTTCAGAGCCAACCGCTCCTTGCGGGCTCGCTCCCCCCAGGACTCCAGGATGAAGAGCCCCGTGTCCGTCCGATGGTCGAGCTTCAAAAACGGGTGGTGCCCGATGAGCTCCATGAACTCTGTAAACTCCAGGTTCCCTTCTCCCCGCTCCGTGACGTCCACCACCGTCCAGGGCCGACCCATCAGCGTCTTGCGCATCCGTGGCACCAGCGGCGGCCTCAAAGTGGCGCAGAGCTCTGCCGGCAGCCTCTCCGCCGGCAAGAGCAACATCCACGAGTCGATATGCTCCAGGGGATAGCTCACGGCCACGTCCAGCCACTCCGTCGGCGCTCCATCAAAGAGCCACACCGTCTCCCGGGGGGCCTCCACCTCCCGATCCCCCAGCCGGTAGGTCCGCTCCGGCAGATGGCGCTGATGTCCTCGCCCCAGAAACGGCAGAGAGATCCGCCCGTATGCGCTGTGCTGAGCTTGCAGCGCCGACGTGAAGGCTCGTGACCAGGCGTCGGCGTCGAAGCCGGCGGGCACGGCGTCCAAAGCGGACTGGTTCATGGCGGTGTGACGGGGGGTTTGGGGATACCTCGGCCGGCCCCTGAGAGACTCGACCCCCGGAGTGTAACATCCGCGGGCAACAATGGAAAACGCCGGGCCCTTCTGCTATGAATTCCGCTGTATTTGAGCTCTGGCGACTCTTGCAGGTACTGGCGATGACAAGACTTCTCTGGCGATGGCGGTTCACCGCTTTGCTCCTCTGCTCCGGACTCCTGGTGGCCTGCGCCACCGGGGAGCCCGAGCCCCTGGACGAGCAGGGAGAACCGCCGGCTCTGGAGATCGAGGGCCTCTCCGGGCTCGACTGGACCGCCGAGGTCGACTCCGAAGTCTCCGGGACCCTCACCGTTCGCAACGGTGGTGAACGAACCCTCCGCGTCGAGCTCACCCCCCTCTCGAACTTCTTCTCCGTCACCCAGGACCGGCTGGAACTCACCGGCGGCGAGTCCGTCACTGTGGAGGTCTCCGCCACCTGCCCGTCGGAGCCCACGAACCTCACCGGCCAGCTCTCGATCGCCTCCAACGACCCCCAGATCACGGGCTTCAGCTCCGACGTTCGGCTCCGCTGTGTCGAGAATGACGAGCCCGAAGAGCCCGAAGAACCCGAAGAACCCGAAGAACCCGAAGAGCCCGAAGAACCCGAAGAACCCGAAGAGCCCGCCACAGGCTCCCTGTCGATCACCTTCACGGGCCTCCCCACCGGCGTCGACGGCGCCGGCGAGGTGATCGGCGAAGGCGGCCCCTACGCCTTCCTGGGCCCCACCACCTTGGACGACCTCCCCGTCGGCTCCTTCACGGTCCGCCCCGATGACATCACCGACGGACTGACCACCTACGTCGCCTCCGAGACAGACGTCACCATCGAAGACGGCCAGACCGCAGACGTCACCATCGCCTACCTCGACGACCCCGGTTCCCTCGAGGTCACCGTCACGGGCCTCCCTTCCGGCGTGAACCACTCCATCGATGTGATCGATCCCGACGGAAACACCTCCTCCCTCCCCCAGAGCGGCTTCCTCGCCGCCCTTAGCCCGGGCACCTACGAGCTGGCGCCCGCCGACGTGATCGACGGACTCACCACCTACGAAGCGTCGAGCCAGAACGTGGACGTCGAGAGCAATCAGACCGCCACGGCCACCATCTCCTACGCCGCGATCCCCGGCTCCCTCCCGGTCCAGATCAACGGCCTCGGCGGTCAACCCGGCGACGTTGTCCTCGACGGCCCCGGCGGAACGATCCCCGTCTCCTCCTCCCAGACCCTCGACCTCGACCCCGGCACCTACTCGGTCACCGTGAACCCCGTCACCGCCGGCGCTTCCACCTTCACCGGCGTGGCCAGCGCCACCTCCATCGACGTGTCGAGCGGCACCAACACAGCCCTCGTCGTGGACTACACCGAGATCCTCGGGGGCATCACCTTTGCCGTCGAAGAGCAGGGAGCCTCCACCTTCGAGGTCCAGGTCTCGGGCCCCGGTGGCTACTCCCAGTCCGTCACGGGCCCCACCACCTTAAGCGATCTCCCCACTGGCACCTACACCTTCTCCGTGACCTCCCTCCCCGTCGACGGCCTGGGCAACCAGGGCCGCGTCGAACTCAGCCAGACCTCCGTCGTGATCTCCGACACCTCCGTGGCGAACGTCACGATCACAGTCAGCGCCGGCACCCTCGTCACCAGCGCCGCAAACGACGGCTCCGGGACCCTCCGTGACCTGATCGCCAACGTCGTCCCCGGCAGCACCATCACCTTCGCCGACCACGTGGGCACCATCACCCTCTCGGGCTCCGGGCTGGTCGTCGACCGCGACCTGAGCATCCACGGCCGCTCCGACGCCTCCGTCGTGATCGACGCCAACGGCGTCGGCCGCACCATCGACCTCACCGGT
>SKON01000283.1 GCA_007120035.1 Myxococcales bacterium | reverse complement strand
CCTCCGCCGTCGATCACCCACAACACCGCCCAATCCCACACCCCTTATCGACCCTCACCGCCGATCTGTGCCACTTGCCTCCTGTCGGCCCCTGTCTAGCTTTCTTGTTACTGTAGAGGGTCGCCGACGGGGGACGTCACTGACACCGGGGGAGCCAGCGGCTCGTCGGCCTGTACTGTCCAAACACAGGAATCGACATGCCAGAAGAGGGGCCGATCCGAATCGTGTCTAATCGTCTGCCCGTAGTCCTCAAGCGCCGCCGCCAACGCTGGGAGGTGGAACCCGGCGCCGGCGGCCTCGTTCAGGCCCTCCGCCCGATCCTCCGGGACCGCGGCGGCGCCTGGATCGGCTGGCCCGGCGTCACCGCCGAGACCGGCGACGGCTGGCGCCCCGGACTTCGGTCCGTCTCCCACTCCGAGGGCTACGAACTCGTCCCCGTCGTCCTCGACGACTCCGACGTCGAGGGCTTCTACGAGGGCTTCGCCAACTCTATCGTCTGGCCCCTCTTCCACGGCTTCCCCGACCGCTGCTCCTTCGACGCCTCCTTCTTCGCCAGCTACGGCCGGGTCAACCAGAAGTTCACCCACGCCATCGCCGACTCCCACTCCGACCCCGGACTCCTCTGGATCCACGACTACCACCTCTTCGAGGTCGCCCGACGCCTCCGGGAGCTCGGCCACCAGGGCCCCCTGGCCTTCTTCCTCCACATCCCCTTCCCCAGCGTCGAGAACTTCGCCAAGCTCCCCTGGCGAGAGAGCCTCCTAAAGGACCTCCTCCACTTCGACCTCATCGGCTTCCAGACCCGCCGAGACCTCCGCCACTTCCAACAATGCCTCTCCCTCGTCGGCGTCCACCCCGACCTCCCCGACTCCCCCGCCATGCAGCGGTTCCGCGACGGCGACCGCTCCCTCTGGGCCGGGGCATTCCCCATCGGCATGGACTTCCGCGACTTCGCCGCCCGATCCCTCTCCTCAGACGTCTCCACCCGGGTCCACCAGCTCCGCCACGACCTCGGCTCCGGAAAGCTCCTCCTCGGTATCGACCGCCTCGACTACACCAAGGGCCTGATCCACCGCCTCAAGGCCTACGAGCAGGCCCTCACCGTACACCCCGCCCTCCGCGAAGAGGTCGTCTACTTCCAGCTCGTCGTCCCCAGCCGGGAAAACGTCCCTGAGTACCGGGCCCTCAAACGGGAGTTCGATCGCGTCGTCGGCCGCATCAACGGCCGCTTCTCTACCCCCCGGTGGCGACCCATCCACTACCTCTACAACCGCGTCGACCCCGTCGAACTCTCCGCCCTCTACCGACTCGCCGACGTCGCCCTCGTCACCCCCCTGCGGGACGGCATGAACCTCGTCGCCAAGGAGTACTGCGCCTCCCAGACCGACGACGCCGGCGCCCTGATCTTAAGCGAGTTCGCCGGCGCCGCCGAACAACTCCAGGACGGCGCCCTCCTCGTCAACCCCTACGACATCCACGACACCGCTCGCGCCATCTACCAGGCCCTCACCATGCCCCCCGACGAGCGACGCCGACGCATGCGCCTCATGCGCACCACCCTCGCTGAATCCGACGTCTTCTGGTGGGCCTCCTCCTTCCTCGAGACCGCCCTGATGCCCTCCGCGTCCCTCGTCACCCAGCAGACCCTCCCCCCTCCCGGGGCCGACAAGCCGGGCCACCCCGCCTGAGGCCATCACCCCTGATGGTATCGCCATTTGACATGCGCCCCCTCTCTCACTATCAGGACCTTGTGTCACCGGGACCCAAGCCTTTCCCATCACTTATGAGTCACTGCTTCTCCCACAACCCCCAGGGCGTTGGCCGCCTCTACCGCCACGTCAGCACCCTGAGCATCCTCCTGGCCACCCTCGGCATCACCGCCGAGCTCCACGCAGCCGGCGAGGTCCGCCGCAGCCTCTGGTCACTCCAGGAGTTGGGGCCTGCTCTTCTGGCCGCCGAGCCCTCAGCCCTGACCACCGTCGGCATCTGGGTCCTCCTCAGCGGCCCCATTCTCGGCCTCCTCCACCTGGTCCTCCGCGGCGCCCGCAGCCACTCCATGCGACGGGTCACCCTCTCCTGCGGGGTACTCGCCATGGTCCTGGTCTCCCTCCCGATCAAAGCCTGCGTATAATCTTTGAGCCTACTACTCCTCGCCGCCATCGCCCTCACGGGCCTCGTCGCCGCCGGCCTCGGCACCATGATCGGCCTCGGCGGCGGTGTCTTCATCGTCCCCGTCCTGGCCATCGTCCTCGGCGTCGACCTGAAGGCCGCCATCGCCGCCGGCGCCGTCTGCGTCGTCTTCAACTCCCTGCGCAGCAGCTCCGTCTACCTCGACCGCGGCCTCGTCAACCTCCGCCTGGCCATGGTCCTCCTCCTCTCCACCGCCCTGGCCGCCGCCATCGGCGGGTTGATCGTCGTCTTCGCCCCCGTCCAACTCCTCAAGGTCGTCTTCGCCCTCTTGCTCGGCGGCGTCGTCGCGGTCATGGTCTTCGGCCCCGACCCCTCCAAGGCTCGACGAGAGGGCCCCGACCCCTGGAAGCTCCGCGGCACCTACCGCCGGGTCTCCACCGGCAAGACCGCCGACTACGTCCCCCACCACCTCCGCACAGGGGTCGGCCTCAGCGGCGTCGCCGGCCTCACCTCCGGCATGCTCGGCATCGGCGGCGGCGCCATCCAGGTCCCCATCATGAACACCCTCATGGGTGTCCCCCTCCGGGTCGCCGTCGCCACCAGCACCTTCATGGTCGGCATCACCGCCGTGGTCAGCGCCCTGATCTACGCCGGCGCTGGCCTCATCGACGCCGCCATCACCGTCCCGGCCCTCGCCGGCGTCCTCCTCGGCTCTCGCTTCGGCAGCCACGCCGGCACCCGCGTGAAGGCCGAGACCCTCCGCACCTTCCTCATCATCATCCTGTCGATCCTCGCCATCGCCATGGCCTACGACGGGCTCTTCTCCGCCTGAGACACCGCCGCCACCACCTGGGCGTACCCGTCGGGGTTGATCGACAACGAGTCGATCCCACACCGCACCAAAAACGCCGCCGTCTCCGGATGATCCCCCGGCGCCTGCCCGCAGATCCCCACGGGCCGCCCCGCCCGATGGGCCGCCTCGATGAACCCCTCGATCGTCCGCTCCACCGCCGGATCCCGCTCATCAAAGCTGGCCGACAAGAGCGACGAGTCCCGATCGATCCCCAACACCAGCTGCGTCAGATCGTTGCTCCCGATCGAGAACCCATCAAACCGCTCCGCGAACTCCGCCGCCAGCACCACGTTCGATGGAATCTCGCACATCATATACACCTTCAGCCCCTCCTCCCCTCGCTTCAACCCGTTCCGAGCCATCACCGCCAGCGCCCCGTCGGCCTCTCCCAGAGTCCGCACGAAGGGCAACATCACGATCACGTTCGAAAACCCCATCTCCTCCCGCACCCGCTTCAACGCCGCGCACTCCAGGGCGAACCCCTCCCGGTACAGATCGCTGTCGTACCGCGACGCCCCCCGAAACCCCAGCATCGGGTTCTCCTCCTTCGGCTCAAACTCCTCCCCGCCCAGCAACCGCGCATACTCATTGGTCTTAAAGTCGCTCGTCCGCACCACCACAGGCCTCGGATAAAAGGCCGCCGCGATCCTCGCGATCCCCCGACTCAGCCGATCCACGAAGTACTCCCGTCCGTCCGAGTACCCCCGCGTCAACGCCTCGATCTCCTCCCGCACCTCTTCAGACACCGCCGACGGACTCGCCACCGCCATGGGATGCACCTTGATCAGGTGCTCGATGATAAACTCCATCCTCGCCAGCCCCACCCCGGCCATCGGCAATCGCCACCACTGAAACGCCGCCGCCGGATTCGCCATATTCGCCATCACCGGCGTCTTCACCTCCGGCAGCTCCGACAGGTCCATCTCCTCCCGCCGAAACGACAACTCCCCATCGAACACCTTGCCCTGATCCCCCCCGGCGCAGCTCAACGTGATCCCCTGGCCCTCCTTCACCGCATCCATTGCCCCTCGAGCCCCCACCACCGCCGGCACCCCCAGCTCCCGACTCACGATCGCCGCATGAGACGTCCGCCCCCCAAGCTCCGTCACGATCCCCGCCGCCCGCTTCATCACGGGCACCCAATCGGGATGAGTCACCCGGGTCACCAGGATCGCCCCATCCTCAAACCTCTCCGCCTCCTCGGGACTCTCCAACAAGCAGGCTTTCCCCGCCGCGATCGCCGTCCCGATCGACGTCCCCGACACCAACACCTCCGAGGTCTCCTCCAACCGATAGGTCGTCAACTGCCCCGCCGCCTTGCGGCTCTCTACCGTCTCCGGCCGGGCCTGCACCACGAAGAGCTCCCCCGACTCCCCGTCCTTCGCCCATTCGATGTCCATCGGACACCCGTAATGCTCCTCGATCGCCGCACACCACCCGGCCAACCTCACCACCTCCTCGTCGGTCAACACCCACCGGTCCTGCTCCTCCCGGCTCGTCTCCACCACCTCCGTCGCCGCCCCGTCTCCCCCGTACACCATCTTCTCGCTCTTCCCTCCCCGCTTCCTCGAGATCACCGGCCGCTTCCCCTCTCTCAAGAGCGGCACATACACCTCGAACTCGTCCGGCGACACCGTTCCCTGGACGACCAGCTCCCCCAGGCCCCAGGCCCCGTTGATCACCACCACGTCGGGAAACCCCGTCTCCGGGTCCAACGTAAACGCCACCCCGGCACAGCTCAGATCAGACCGCACCATCTTCTGCACCCCCACGGAGAGCGCCACCGACATATGATCAAACCCCTTCTGCTCCCGGTAGCTGATCGCTCGATCCGTGAAGAGCGACGCAAAGCACCGCCGACAGGTCTGAAGCAACTCCTCTTCCCCCTTCACATTCAGGAAACTCTCCTGCTGCCCCGCGAAGCTCGCCTCCGGCAGATCCTCCGCCGTCGCGCTGCTCCGCACCGCCACGTCCACCTCCCCTTCTCCATACCGATCGCTCAGCTCCCGGTACGCCCCCAAAATCGACTCTTTCGTGTCTTCAGGAAACTCCCCACTCAACACCAACTCACGTAGCTGGCTCCCGGCCTCCCCCAACGACAACTCCTCCCGATGGAGCGCCCCCAGCACCTCTTCCAGGCGCTCCTCCAACTCATTATGCCTCAAGAACCGGCGATAGCACTCCGCCGTCGTCGCGAACCCGTCGGGCACCACCACCCCGGCCTCCCCCAGGGACGCCACCATCTCCCCCAACGACGCGTTCTTCCCCCCCACCCGTGCCGTATCACCCCGACGAACCTCACCAAACCACAGGATCTCCGAACCCATCTCACCCTCCACACAGAACCATTCCACTCGCTCTCCCCAACCATAGGCGCCAGCCCCACCCCCGACAACCCCGGCCGCCCCCGGTGGTCGGTGATCTCGCGGTGGCGAGGCCTTGGCCCGCCGGAGCCCTCGGGCGAAGCCCGACTGTGCCAGCCACGGGGGCTTTGCCCCGTGGTGAGGTTCCACACCGCCCCCTCACCGAGTCCGCATCTCCTCCGGCAACATCGCCCCCTGCCGAAGCTTATGCCCCACCTTCGCCAGCGGCGCCGGCCCCGACCGATGCCGCTTGATCGCCCGCTTCCACGCCCCGTACCCGCCCCCCTTCTCGTAGGCCTCCTCCGCCGCGTCCGCCATATCAAAGCCCCCCTGGGCCAGCTCATACTCGATCCACGCCCACCGCGCCGACGTCGCCCGGATATCCACCAGCCCCCCCAGCTCCCGATGCACCTTCTTCACCCGCTCCTGGATCACCTTCTGATCCTCAAAAGGCGACCCATCCAGAGGCGTGTTCTTCTTCGCCACCAACGGACTCAACCCCAGCGCCACCTTGCAGATCTTCGACAGCTCCCGCAGAAACTCGATCATCTCCTCGATGTCTTCCATCGTCTCCCCGGGATAGGCGAACACCATATACAGCTTCAACAGCCGCATCTTATGATCCCGCACCAGCTCCGCGCACCGCCGCAGGTGCTTCTCCTTGATCCCCTTCCGGGCAAAGTCCCGCATCCGCTGACTCGTCCCATCGCTCGCCACGGTCAGCGTCCTCGCACCTCCCGACGCCAGAATCCCCACGAAATCATCGTCCAACCGATCCGCCCGCAGGCTCGACAGGCTCACCTGCCGACCCCCGTCCACAATCGCCCCCATGATGTCCAGGATCTCCGGATGATCGCTCGTCGCCGCCCCCACCAACCCCACCCGCTCCACGTGATCCGGGATCGTCTGAAGCACCCGCTCCGTCGCCACCGCCCGCATCCCCCCGTTCGTCGTCCGCCGCATCACACAGAACGTACACCCCCGATGACATCCCCGGGCGTTCTCCACCAGGTGCATCGACGACAGCTCCGTATTCGGCGTCACGATCGGACTGTACGCCGGCAAATACTCATCCCGGGCCTGCGCCACCGCCCGCAACGTCTCCCCGTGGATCGACGGCACGTAGATCCCCGGCACCATCGCGATATCCCGCAAAAATGCCTCTCGATCCTCGGTGTCCTTCCACCAATCCAACACCAGGTGCACCAGCTCTTCGCCCTCCCCCATCACCATCACGTCCGCGAAGGGCCCCACGGGCAGCGGATTCGAGAACGTGATCGGCCCCCCCACCACCACCAGCGGCCAGTTCGCGCCCCGATCTTTCTGCCTCAGCGGCAGCCCGGCCAGCTCCAGGCACGTCAGCAGCCCCACGATCTCCACCTCATAGGAGAACGAAAAGGCCACCACGTCACAATCCCCCACGGGCGTCTCCGACTCATAGGTGAAGAGCGGCGTCTGCGAGACCCGATACTCCTCGGGATCGTCGGGCAAGAAGCTGCGCTCGCACACCACGTCCTCCCGCTCGTTCAACACCCGATAGATCGACTGATACCCCAACGAGCTCATCCCCACCCGATAGGGCGACGGATACACCAGGGCCACCCGATGCGGCGCATCGCCATAGATCGTCCCCACCTCCTCGTTCAGAAGCTCTTCGACCCGCCGCTTCAGCTCAAAACTGGTTGTCATCTCGTCCGCATCAGTCAGTCCAGGACCATGTGAAGCTCACATCCGTCCTCGTTGGCCCGCCACCCCGGCGGGATCAGCCACGCCCGACCCCCTTCCTGCAGGTGACGAGCCAGCCGGCCCTGCATCACCTCATTGTCGGGATCGAAGTCCCACCGCATCCCCTCCGGCAGATCTCGGTGGCCGAAGACGTCGTCCCCTCGCGCCATCTGCACCAACTGCTCTTTCTCCGGCAGGTGCAGCCGATACACGAAGCTATCCTCCGGATAGGTATGAACCGACGGACGATGGATGATCATTTCCATCGCCCCGAATCGCACGTGCACCCGGATCGCCGGGTTGTAGAACTGCGTCACCCCGATCTGGGTCTTCGCCCCGTAGATCGCCAGCGCCAGCGCCTTCGTCTTCGTCGCGATCCCGTGTCCCACCAGATGGCTATGCAGCGAAAACCCGCTGAAACACCCCGGCTCCACCGTCGGACACGCGCAGTACTCCGACACCGGCACGTACCCGTCGTAGTCCTCATCGACGTCCAACTTCTCCAGGATCTCCTCCGGTGCCTCGTCGCTGTGCACCATGAATCCCACCACCGCCGACGGCAAGATCGCGCAATCCAACATCACCCACAGGGGCATCCCCATCGAGTCCGGACCCCCGAAGGCCTGCTGGTTCGACCGATTCAGGATCGCGCAAAACTCCGCGTTCTGATCCTCTTCCACGCAGAGCACCCGGATCTCTTCCCCAATATCCACGTCCAGATCCAGATGCTCCACGTTGCGCTGATGGGTCAACACATAGGGGATCAGATCGAACTGAAAGTCCTCATTCATATCACTCTCGGAGGAAATCTCTCTTGCCAGACCTCAGACCACCGTCGCGGCCACCGGCCGACCCAGCCGCTGCCAGGTCTCTCGTGCCAACTCCCGCAACTTCTGAGCGTAGTCGGGCCGCTCATCTTCGATAAGAGGTGCCAGTTTGTCAAAAGCACTGGCCAGCGACTCTTCCGCCAACGCCAGCTCCGGCACGTCCTCCAACACCTTCTCGATCACCAGCACCGCCTCCCCCCGAGCCCCCGATTCCAGGAGCGCCAGCCCGTAGTAGGCCCGCGCACAGGCGATGATCCGCCGCTCCCCGATCCGATCAAAGTGCTGCACCGTGTCGGTCAGCGTCTTCAGCGCCTTCTCCGGCACCCCCGCCGATAACTGCAGTCGCCCCAACAAGAACCGCGCGTTCGTCAGCCCCTGCCGCTCGTTCATGCTCCGAAACCCGTCCATCGCCTCTTTCACCAACGTCTGCGTCTCCGACAACCGATCTACCGCAAACGCCAGATGCGCCAGCGCCAGCCCGCACCGCGCCACCCCATGGGCGTCCTCAAACGACTCATAGGCGGTGTGGGCCCGCCGCAGGTGCTTGGCCGCCGTCTTGAAATCGCCCCGCGACGACGCCAACTCTCCCAGCGTCAACTCACACTCCGCCGCCAGATGCCGCTGCCCCAACTTCTCTCGCGTCTCCAGGGCCCGCGCCGCCTGCTCCTCGGCCTTCTTCGCCTGCCCCACCTCTCTTAAAAACCGCGCCGCCCACAGCTGCCCGAAGGCCATCGTCTCCAGGTCCCCCAGGCTCTCCTCCAGGATCGCCGCCCGCCTCGACAACACCTCGGCCCGACGACTGTCCCCCCGACGCCAGTACGTCTCTGTCATCAACCGCAACACCTTCGCTTCCTGCTGCTGATCCCTCAACTTCTCCGTCCGCTCCAGGGTCTCGTCTAGCAGTCGCTGGGCGTCGTGATACAACCCCTGCAAGAGCGCCACCCGCCCCAACCCGAAGAGACAACCGGTGTCCACCTTCTGCAGCATCTGCCGCAGATCCTTGGTCCTCAGGTTCTGCCAGATCTCCCGCACCTCCTTGCGGGCGTCCCCGTACCACGTCTTGGCCTCCTCAAACTCCCCCTGGCACCGGCACACCTCCCCCAATCCCCACCTCGCCCACAACGCCACCCCCGGATCGTCGTTGGCCAGCAACCCCCGATAATGATCCCTGGCCGCCTCGTACTCCCCGATCCGACGCTCCAGGTGAGCCATCTCCAGGGCCACCTCATCGCCCTTCAACACCCCCGACACCCCCTCCAGGATCGGACTCTCCACGGAGACCTGATCCGTATCGGCCAGCCGCTTGGCGTTCCGGTACAGCTCCATGGCCTGCTTCAGATCCGCCGACTCCGCCGCCGCCGCCGCCGCCTTCACCGTGAACGCATACACCCCGGACGGCTCCTTGGCCGCCCGATAATGATCCACAAACTCCAGGGCGTGCTCTCGATACCGTTGCCCGTAGTGAGCCTTCTTCGCCTCCGCCGCGAACCGATGCAGCCCTCGACGGCTCCGACGCCCCTCCATCTCCTTCAACAGCACGTCTCGCATCACCACATGGGCAAACTCCAGCACGTCCTGCCCACCGGCTCCCACCTCCCGAAAGAACCCTCCCTCCACCAACTTCTCCAACACCCCATCCAGCTCCGAGAGCCAGGGCTGGTTCTCCTCCAACTTCAGGAACCGCCGGATCAACGCGTAATCAAACCGCGGCCCCAATACCGCCGCCCGATCCAGGATCGCCCGCATCGGCTCGTTCTTCCCCCCGTTCGTCAGCCGGTTCAGCCGATATCGCATCAGCTCCGCCAGCTCCTCGGGCAGCTCCTTCTGGATGTCCACCCCTTCCGCCAGCGTCCACCGTCCATCCTCCCAGGCCAGCTTCCCGCTCTCCTGCAAGTATCCCAGAATCTGGGTCACCTGCAGGGGGTTGCCGCTGGCCCGGGCCGCGATCTCCCCGGCCAACTCATCGTCCACGGGTGACAGCTTCTTCACTAACGACGCCGCCTCATCGTCGTGAAGCCGACTCAACTTCAGCCGGATCACGTTCTCCGGCCCCAGCCGCTCCAGCCGCTCCAGGGCGTACCTCATCTCCGGTACCTGATCGACCTCCTCGGCACGGATCGTCCCCACGATCAGCACCGGCATCGGCTCCAGGTGCATCCCCACCGCCAGGTGCTGCAAGAACCCCAACGTCGCATCCCCGGCGTGATGCAGGTTCTCAAACACCAACATCCAGGGCTTCTCCGCCGACGCCTGCCTCAGCATCCGCTCGATCATCGCGAACACCCGCTCCTGCACCGACAACCCTCGATCCCCTCCGGCCTCCTCGAGGAGCGCCGTGGCCCCCCCGGGGCTCATCAACTGCAGGCACAGCTCCGCCTCTTCCCCAGAAAACTCCCACCTCGCCAGCCGCTCCGCCAGATGCTCCGCCAGATCCTCGGCTCGCACCTCGTCCATCTCCAGCACCGTCGACAGCACCTCTCTCACCCCCGAAAACTTCCCGCTCCCCCGCGCGAAGCTCCCGTCGGCCACCCGCATCACCCCCGCCTCTTCGATCCGTACCCGCACCCACTCCAACAATCGGCTCTTGCCGATCCCCGCCTCTCCCTCCAGAAACGCGATCCCTCCCTGCCCGGCGCTCACCGTCTTGCGCACCAGCCGCTCCAAGGTCCGCCGCTCCCGCTTTCGACCCACCAGCGGCGCCTGGGGTGCTCCCCCCGGCCCAAACTGCGACACATCCCCCCGCATCAGGTTCGACGGCGGGATCGTCTGCCCTCCGAACCCGCTCAAGAACCCCACGTGGGAAATGTTGCCCGGATGCCCCGAATGCCCTCCGTCCAGACTCCCCCGGGGACCCGTCACCATCCACGGCACGTAGCTGAACTCGTTCAACACCCCCTGCAGCACCTCTCGCACCTCGGCGGCCGTCTGGAATCGCTCCGTCGGATTCTTCGCCAACAACTTGTAGATACACCGCTCCAGCTCCGGCGGCAGATCCCCATCCCTCGGCTGTATCTGCGGCAGCGGCACCCGCAGATGCCCCCGCATCACCTCCCTCGGATCATCGCCGGGGTACGGCGGCGTCCCCGCCAGGATCTCGTACAGAATGATCCCCAGCGCGTAGAGATCCACCCGGGGATGCACGGGCTTTCGCTGAAAGAGCTCTGGCGCCATATACCTCGGCGTCCCCAGGATCACCCGCTTGCCACCCTCGGCGTCCGTCTCGTCCTGACCCAGGCCCCCCGGGGCGTTCTCCAACGTCAGATCCCCGCTGTGCGTCGCCGCCAACCCGAAGTCCACCAGTTTGATGATCTCTCGCCCCGCGTCATCAGCGCTCAACAACACGTTCGACGGCTTCAGGTCCCGGTGGATGATCCCCCGCGCGTGGGCCGCGCTCAAGGCGCTCAGGATCTGATCGCTCAACGACACCAGCCGCAACAGATCCACGGGCTCCCGCTTCAACGTCGTCATACTCGTCCCGTCCACCAACTCCATCGCCAGCCACAACGTCTGGTCGTCGTTGTCGGTCCCGAAATCGAACACCGCCGCAATATGGGGATGGTTCAACCGGGCGATCGCCCGCGCCTCTCTCCCGAATCGCCGCCGCGCCCGCGCCGTAAACGCCGCGTCCGAGTGCAACACCTTCAGCGCCACCTCTCGATCCAACGAGGTCTGCAGCGCTCGATACACCGCACCCATACCTCCCTGCCCGAGGAGCCCGGCTACAACAAAGCGCCCCGCGATGGTGGTTCCCTCAGTCAGTCTGGCCATGCGCCTTTCGGTCCAACAATTGTACGGAACTCCTTTTCCTTGCTCAGAGTACCCGCTTTCCCATTTCTTTTCATCTCCAAACTTCCCCTGATCTCCCCCCTACAGGACCCCTACAACGACGGGATCTCTCCCTCCTGCAGGATGTAGATCTTGTCCTTCTTTCCATCGTACACCCACCCCGGAAAGAGGCTGTCCAGCTCCTCCGACAAGAGCTCAAAGAGCTCCTCGTCCATCTCCACCTCCTCCGGCCACTGCACGTTGTACACAAAGAACTCCTGCTCCCGATCCGGGTCCAGCCGCCCTCCGTACACCCCCCTCAACATCAACTGATCCAACACCCCGTCGCTCGGGGCCGCCCGAAACCTCTCCGGTCCCTGCGGCCCCTCGGCCTTCTCCAGGAGCGCAAACCCCAGCTCCAGCTCCACCTCGTAGCTCGACTCGTAGCTCATCTTCCCCCTCCTCTCTCGTCGTCAGTTCACCCCGGCGCCTGCTTCAACGACAGGCTCTCCCGGCGCGGATCGACCCGCTCCACTACGACCTGCACCCGGTCTCCCACGGGGATCTTCGCTCTCAGCGTGCCATTGAATCTGTAGGCACAGTCCTCAAGAAAGACAGCCACCCGGGTCCCGGCGTCGTCCTTATGCTCCACCACCGTTGCCCACAGACTCTCTCCCTTCCGGGTCGCCAGGTACTGCAAGATCCAGTACTTATTGCCCTCTCGCTCCGCCTGCGTCGCGTCCCCCATGGCCCCTCCGCACACCGCCAGAAGCTCCAGCATCTCCTCCTCGCTGTAGGGCAGCTCCTCCCCTCGAAGGTGGGCCTTGATCTGCCGCTGACACGCCAGATCGGCGTACCTCCGGATCGGGCTCGACGCCTGGGCATAGCTCGCCGTCCCCAACCCAAAATGCCACCCCGGCACGCTCGACAACTCCCCGGGCTTCATCCTCCGGATCTGGGCGAACGCCCGGGCCACTCCTTGCGGCACCGACAGGATCTCCGCATCGTCCAGGGGCTCCTCCGGCGGCTCCTGGATCCGATAGATCACCGGAATCCCCCGCTCCGAGCAGAACCTCCCCACCACCTCGTTGTTCAGGATCATCAGCTCGCTGACCAACATCCGCGACGCCGTCTCCGTCTCCACCACCTCCACCTCCACCCGGGGCGGATCCTCGGACTTCTCCACCCGCACCCGGGTCTCGGGCAGATCAAACCCCATCGCCCCCTGCTCTTCTCGGGCCGCGTATCGCCCCTCGGCCACATACCTCAGCTTCTGCAAGAGATCCTCATACCGCCCCGCCCCCTCCCCTTGCAGGATCTCGTCCACCTCGTCGTAGCTCATCCGCCGATCCACGGTGATCACCGACGCCATCACCTCGGTCTCCAGGATCTCCAGATCCTCGTCGAAGACCACCCGCGTCGTCACCGCCGGCCGCACCTCCCCGGCCGTCAAGCTCATCACCCCTTCGCTGAGCCGCTCCGGAAACATCGGCACCGTCCCCTCCGGCAAGTACACCGACGTCCCCCGCCGCCGGGCCTCCTCATCCAACAGGGTCCCCGCCTTCACCCGGGCCGACGGATCGGCGATGTGAATATACACCTCCAATCCCCCCTCGATCCGATCCTGACAGGAGAGCCCGTCATCCAGATCCCTCGAGCTCTCCGCGTCGATGGTCACCGTCGTCAACCCCCGCAGATCCCTGCGCCACGCCTCCGGCTCGTAGACCTCCTCGGCCACCCGCTCCGCCTCCTCCAGGACCTCCCCGGAGAACTCCCACCCGATCCGGGCCCGCCGCATCGCCAGGTTCTCATGCTCCTCAAAGAGGCCCAGCTCCACCATCAGATAAAACGCCCGCAGGTGCCGGGTCCCCTTCAACGATCGCCCCCGATAATCCACCAGCCGATCCAGGGCCTCTTCGGCGGCATCGCGATGCAGAAACTCCGGGCCCTGCGCCGCATACTCCTGCAAGAGATGCACCGTGTCCCGGAGCCGATCCTTCTCCCCCAGCGCCTCCTCCACCGCCTTCGCCCGATCCTCCTCGGGGACCTCCAACAACCGCGTCAGCTCCCCCGACACCTCTTCTTCCTGACGCCGCCGCCGCTCCTCGGCCTCCACCTGGGCCCGCACCGCCTCCACCTGCTCCGGCGGACGAGGCTCGAACTTCCCGTCCCGCCGGGCCTTGAAATACACCCGATCCCCCCGCAACGCCCGGATCGTCGCCAGCACCGTCGCCGGCTCCTCGTCGCTGAAGATCAGCTCCGCCAGCTCCGACGCCTCATAGGGCCCCGGATCCTCCCGCACGAACTCCCACAACAACCCGATCTCCACGTCCCCCTGACGACTCTGGATCGTCTGCCCCAGCCCCGTCAGCTTCGCCTCACACCGATGGGGATCGTCGGCGGCCACCTTCCCCAACCCGAAGGTGATCTCCGACGCCGTCGTCCGCATCTCTTCCCCACCGACCGTGTAGAGCACGAACTTCTTCTTCCCCACCGTCCCCGTGATCACCCCCAGGCGGTGCTCCTCACCGGCCTGAAACTCGATCACCGATCCGATCTCTGGCTCAAAGGCTCCGCTCATAGAGTCAGAGGCTTCAGGTCGTCGGCCACCACGAACCGGGCCTCCGTCTTCTCCCGCAGCTCCTCCACCTCCACCCCTTCCAGGAGTTCCCGCAGGATCAGCCCTTCCTCGCCAACATCAAACACCGCCAGATCCGTGATGATCCGATCCACACACCCCACCCCGGTCAGGGGCAGCCGACACTCCTTCAACAGCTTCGGATCCCCCTTCCGCGTCGTGTGGGACATCAACACCACCACCTTCCGGGCCCCCGCCACCAGATCCATCGCTCCCCCCATCCCCTTGACCATCTTCCCAGGGATCATCCAATTCGCCAGATCCCCCCGCTCGCTGACCTCCATCGCCCCCAGGATCGTCACGTCGATATGGCCTCCCCGGATCATCGCGAAGCTCTCCGCGCTGTCGAAGAACGCCGACCCCGGCACGGTGGTGATCGTCTGCTTGCCGGCGTTGATCAGATCCGGGTCTTCCTCTCCCTCATAGGGAAACGGCCCGATCCCCAACAACCCGTTCTCGCTCTGCAGCACCACGTCCATCTCGTCGGGGATGTAGTTCGCCACCAGAGTCGGTATCCCGATCCCCAGATTCACATAGGAGCCATCCTCCAGCTCCCGGCTCGCCCGCTGCGCCAGTTGATCCCGAGTCAGTGTCATTTGCTCTCCTTCGTTCGCGTGGTCCGCTGCTCGATCCACTTCTCGTAATCCGTCCCCTTGAGGATCCGCTGCACGTACACCCCGGACAGATGGATCTCATCGGGATCCAGCTCCCCGGGCTCCACCAGCTCCTCCACCTCGGCGATCGTGATCCGCCCCGCCATCGCCATCAGGGGGTTGAAGTTCCGCGCCGTCGCCCGAAAGATCAGGTTCCCCTGGGTGTCTCCCTTGTAGGCCTTCACGATCGCGAAGTCTGCCGTCAAGGCCCGCTCCATCACGTAGTGCCGGCCATCGAACTCCCGGGTCTCCTTGCCATCGGCCACCACCGTCCCATACCCCGTGGGCGTATAGAACGCCGGGATCCCCGCCCCACCGGCCCGGATCCGCTCCGCCAACGTCCCCTGCGGGTTCAACTCCACCTCCAGCTCCCCGCTCAAGAACTGCCCCTCGAAGTTCTTATTCTCCCCCACATAACTCGACACCATCTTCCGGATCTGTCGGTTCTGCAGCAGGAGCCCCAGGCCGTACTCATCGGTCCCGCAGTTGTTGCTAATTACCGTCAGATCCTTGACCCCCTTGTCGGCCAACGCCCGGATCAGGTTCTCCGGGTTGCCGCAGAGCCCAAACCCTCCGCTCATCAACGTCACGCCGTCTTCGATATCAAAGACCGCTTCGGCCGCCGTCTCGTAGACCTTCTGCATCCGTCGCTCCTTTTCAGAATTGTGCGCCGATCGCTGCTCCTGCATAGAGGTAGGTGTATAACCCGGCCTCCAGCTTGAACACAAAGTGATCCCCCAGATTAAATCGGGTCCCCGCCGTCAGATTCACCATCGGCACCACCGGCGGGACCCGATCCTCCACGTCGGGAGAATCGAAGTTGATCGCGTCCTCATCGGGTTGGCCGTCGGGTCGAAAACACTCGGGCGGCGCGAACTGCGCACCTCCCAGGTTCCCATAACACGCCGAGTTCCGATCCGGCTGATACCTCACGATTTCGCCAAGAATGAACCCCGGACCGATCCCTCCCCCCAGAAACGGCGTAAACCACGGCTGCACATCCCAGAACCAGTAGGCCGAAAAGACCACCGACAGGATCTGCATGTCCACTTCGGTCCAGTCCGCCGACTGCGCCGACTCCCCCGAATCCAGCCAGAACGCCTGCGGCATCGACAGATCCGCGTAGTCCACGGCCACCCCCAGCTCGAAGTCCGCGCCCCGCCGCCACACGAACTCTCCCCCGTAGCTCAGGTTTCGCTGCCCCTCCGACCAATGCGACGAATGCTCATCCCAGAAGATCCCCAGAATGAAATTCGGCACCGTCACCGCCCTCATCCGGGCCGTGATCATGAACTCATTGGGGTTCAGCTCCTCCTCGAACCGCACGTTGTCCGATACATCACCTCGCTGGGCCATCGCCGTCGCCGGCCACCACAACATCGCCCCCACCACCACCATCAGCACCACCGACCAGGTTCGCTGCGCCATGGCCAACTCCTCATCTTGGGAAACAACCGGGGATTAATCCCGGCGAAGTATAGGGCGCCGCCCCGTCACGAACAAGGGACACAAAAAAAGCGGGCAGCCTTTTCCGGGCTACCCGCTCTTCTCTTCTCGTCACCGATCGTTCAGGTGTTATGCGTCGTGTACGGCAGCAACGCGATCTGCCGGGACCGCAAAATCGCCCGCCGCAGCTTCCGCTGGTTCCGCGCGCTCACACCGGTGATCCGACTCGGCAGGATCTTCCCCGTCGTCGTCACAAAGAGCTTCAACAACTCCGGGTTCTTGTAGTTCAGCTTCCACGACGGGTTCTGATCGAAGGGATCGATCTTGCGACGCCGCCGCCAGTTGATTCGACCGTACTTGGACATAACGCCTTCCTCTCTCTACGCGGTTCGACCGCTTATTTAATCTTCGCTTCCTCGAAGATCACGTGCTTGCGGATCTTCGGATCATACTTCTTCAGCCGAAGCTTCTCCGGCGTCTTCCGCTTGTTCTTCATCGTCGTGTAGTAGTAGCCCGTCCCCGCCGACGACACCAGTTTGATCTTTTCTCGCATACCTACTCTCCTATCCAGATCGTCGGCTCTCACCCGCCGACGAAGGCACTCCATGGGCAGCCCGATCCTCGGGCGCCGAAGTTTCTACACGATCCGCCCCCCCAACGCAAGACTCTTATCGCCCTCTCGGGTGTTCTGTGCGGCGGGGAGTGTCGATGGAGGGTGGGGTGGCGCGGGACGACCCCTCCGCCCTTCGGCCACCTCCCCACAAGTGGGGAGAAGGCCTCGGGTTTTCTGTTTCGGCTCGGGTTCGCGGTGGGGCGACCGTTCGGGCGGCGCGAACGACCCCTCCGCCCTTCGGGCACCTCCCCACAAGTGGGGAGAAGGCCTCGGGTTTTCTGTTTCGGCTCGGGTTCGCGGTGGGGCGAACGGCCGGGCGGCGCGAACGACCCCTCCGCCCT
>SKON01000316.1 GCA_007120035.1 Myxococcales bacterium | reverse complement strand
GGCGGGGCATTCGATCACCCTGACGAGCTTCCTGCGGATTCTGCGAGCCCTGGAGCTCTTGCCGGCCCTGGACGAGGCTTTGCCGCGGCCAGGCCCGCGGCCCATCGAGCTCTTGCGACGGGAAGGCCACGAGCGGCGCCGAGCGCCTCGACGCAAGGAGGACGAAGGCCCCTGGACCTGGGGTGACTCATGAGCACCGTCGCCGAGGTCCGCCTCTGGGGTCGCACGATCGGCGCCGTGGCTCTGAGAGAGGGGGACCGGTTCGCCACGTTCCAATACGCCCCGGAGTTCGTCGGCAGCGGCATCGAGGTCTCACCGCGGACGATGCCGCTGGCTCGCCGACCCTACCGATTCCCGGAGCTGCCGCCGGAGACCTTCCACGGGTTGCCGGGGCTGGTCGCCGAGAGCCTGCCCGATCGGTTCGGCAACGCCGTGATCGACGCCTGGTTGCAGACCCGCGGCCGGGACCCGGGCTCGCTGAACGCCATCGAGCGGCTCTGCTACGTGGGATCTCGAGGGATGGGGGCGCTGGAGTACCGCCCGGCCCTGCGAGAGGAGGCCCCGGAGTCCCTCCCCGTCGACGTGGGGGCCCTGGTGGAGCTCGCCACGAAGGCGTTGCAGAGACGAGAGGGCTTCGCGGCCAGCCTCGAGGATGAGGACGGGTTGGCCACGATCCTGCGGGTCGGTACGTCGGCTGGGGGCGCCCGGGCCAAGGCAGTGATCGCGTGGAACCCCTCGATCAACGAGGTCCGCTCCGGACAGATCGACGCCGGCGACGGGTTCGAGCACTGGCTTCTGAAGTTCGACGGCGTCGATCACAACCGGGATCGGGAGCTCGCCGACCCCCGGGGCTACGGGCTGATCGAGTACGCCTACTCTCGGATGGCCCGGGCCGCGGGGATCACCATGGCGGAGTGTCGACTCTTCGAGGAAGGCCACCGGAAGCACTTTATGACCCGCCGGTTTGATCGGGGCCCCGAGGGAGGGCGGCTCCATATGCAGTCCCTGGGCTCCCTGGCCCACTTCGACTTCAATCAGCCCGGGGCTTACTCCTACGAGCAGGCCTTCGACGTGATCCGGGCCCTGGGCCTCCCAACGAGCGTCGTCGAGGAGCAGTTTCGGCGAATGACGTTCAACATCGTGGCTCGCAATCAGGACGATCACGTGAAGAACATCGCGTTCTTAATGGATCGGACCGGGGCGTGGTCGTTGTCTCCGGCCTTCGGCGTGACCTACAGCTTCAACCCTCAGGGCGCCTGGACGGCCACTCACCAGATGAGCATGAACGGCAAGCGCGACGGCTTCCAGCGGGAAGACTTCCTGGACTGCGGTCGGCGAGCCTCGCTGGTACGCGGACGGGCCCAGACGATCCTCGAGGAGGTGTGCGAGGCCGTCGGGCGGTGGCCGGAGTTCGCCGAGGAGGCCGGCGTCTTTCCCGAGCATCGCCGTGAGATCGCAGAACATTTGCGGCTCTCTTTCATCGAGTAGTCCAAAGGAAGTGAGATGACGAATCGCCAACGAGTGAGCATGGGTCGCCCTGATGAGACCTTGGCGCGCAAGCTAGGAATGCTTGGGTTCGGGGCGGCGTCAGCCGTGATCGGGATCCCCCTGGTGCTCCTGGTGATAGAGAGCTGGGGGGAGATCGATGAGATCACCGCGGCCGGCTTTGTTCTCTTCGGGGGCGCATGGGCCTTGTTCACCTTCATCTTCGCCTGGCTCTTTCTGGGGCGCCCGAAGAAGGTGATCATCGACTACGGAGAGGGGACTATTCAGACCAACGAAAGGGAGCTGTCCCTGGAGCAGATCCGAGGGGTGCGGTTGAAGGTGGAGACCTCCCTATCCGGTCCCTCCCATCGTCGTCGAGTGCTCGCCTATTGGGTGGCCTTGGTTCTCGATGAGCAGGGGAAGAGCTATCGAATGGGTCGGGCCCTGGACGTCACGACGCTCTATCTGGAGGTTCATAGGGTTGGCGAGGCGACAGGGTGTCCTCCAGCCATCGATGGAGCCACCTACGTCAGGGATCAAGACAAGCTCTCCCGAAGGTCTGGCGAGGCCGAGAGGAGTTGGTTCTTCTGGTCCAGTGGCGAGGATCTGGAGCGATGGTTTCAACGGCTTCCTCACCTGGGGCGGCACAGGATTCGCGGAGAGGGTGGCGAGCTCGTTCATGAGCACCGGTTCAAAGGCAAGCGCATGCCCGCGTCTGCGGTCTACGCCGTGGTCTACCCGAGAGTCGCGAACTATCCCGTGGCGATCCTCGGCGATGGGATCAGCGAGCTCTTGCCCACGAAGCCCGCCCACGCTCCGGCGCTGTCGAAGGAGCTCATGGACATCATCGTCGAGCAACAGAGGGGTGTGGGAATCGAGAACTTCCAGTGGGGTGGGTATTCACCTCAATCTACCGGGACCACCGGGACCCGTTGAAGTGTGGGGCTCCCTGGGGTTGGTTGTCCTGGGAGCGCTCTTGGTCGCGTTGGCCGATCAAAGGGCGCATAGAAGCGCTGCCCATCGGGCGTCCGTGAGGGTGGTCTCGCATCGGAACCCGGGCCGGCAGTCGCCGAAGCAGGGGTCGCCGGCGCCGGGGAGGCGCCGGGGTGCACGTTTTCACTGCAGGTCGCTTGGGACGGATTGCTATGGTATTCGGACGGTGAGTCAATTCGAAGGAATAAAGAGCGAAGCGTGAAATGGAGTTTCGAGAATTTCTGAAGACCCTGGATGCCGAAGTTTTGGACGAGAAGTTGGAGGCTCTCCGTCAGCCGATTGACCAACCAGACGACGTCAGCGACGAGACCTTCGCGGCCGGGTTGATCGTGTTGCGAGAGGAGGTGGAAGGGAAAGCGAACTCCCAGTTCCTCGATCAATCAGAGGCGGGTATGGACACCTCTCTGACGGAGCAGAGGTTCGTGGACGACGAGGAGTTCGAGAAGCGGATGGCGCTCGTGGCCTCCTTTCTCCGGGAGTGCAAGGACGAGGTGAGCCCCTCAGAGTTCGAAGACCTCCTCGACGGTCTCAGCACCTGGACCTTCGAGCCGGGGTTTCCCGACCTCCGGTAGTGCCGGGCCAGAGTGCGATCGAGATTCGCAGAATCTCGACAATGCTCGTACTTATGGGTCTTTTGACCATCGTACAAAGACTTCGTCCAGAAGACCCATGACTCTTGTAGACCCAGGCTTATGATGGCTCTCGCTCACCGTTCGATGTATCTTGTGCTGGCGAGTTTCGTGATCACCCTGAATTGTTCCAACGAAGGGAACCAGGATCACGAGAGCCAAGTGGTCGAAGAAAGGGGAAGCCAGATGGTCTCCGATGATCCCAACCGCGCCGGGCCGGACGGCCATCCGATCATCTTCACGGTGATCGAGATGGCTGACGACACGGTCAGAGTGCGAGAGCTGATCGAGGCGGGTGCCGACATCGAAGCCCGCGGCTACGGCCAGGGTACACCAATCTTGATGGCCGCTATCGGCGAGAAATGGAGAGTCGTCGAGGTCTTGCTGGAGGCCGGCGCTGATCCGATGATCCCCGACGAGTTCGGCTTCACCGTGACCTACATGGCGGCGACGTCGCGCCTGCGACCAGAATCCGTAAACGGCCAGGCCCTCGACCGGGTCCGAGAGGTGCTCGAAGAGCGCGGGATCATCGAGATCGTGGTGCCTCCGCGGGAGGTGGAACAGATGATGGAGGAGGGGAGTTGGCCTCCGGCTCATTGATTCGGTGGGCTCTCAACCGTCCGGGAAATCCCACTCGATCGTTTTCGTTTGCGTCGGCTCTGTACTTCCGTACTCGAAATACTCCACCAGGGCCTGCCCCGTGCCGTGGAAGCCGAAGTGGGTCATTTGATTCTGCCCCGTCTCGGTGGCCCGGAACGTCTGGGTACCCGCCGAATTGTCAAATGCGCTCACTTCCCATCCCTGATTTCCCGCGGTTGTGACGACCCAGACCCCGTCTCCATCGACCTCACCCTGCAGGGTGAGCCGGACGCTCAACGCCGTTCGGCTCGGCAGGTTCGCGATGAAAGGAAACTCACCATATGATCCGGGGCCTGTGAGATCAGTAAACTCAGTCGCCTCCGGATCGAGGACGTTCGGTAACTCCCCCAATTGGGGGCTGTGCTGCAGTTGACCCGTCGGGGGGTATTCGATGCCCCCGGTAAACTCGTAGGGCGCCTCGGCGATGAATTGCTCCAAATAGGTTTCAAAGTCGGGCACCGTCGCTGAGAGACCCAGCGCATCAAACCGGGCCTCCAGGTTGGACCGAACATTGGCGGCGATGGCCGTTCGGGCGCCGTTCATCAACGCCTCCCCCGTGGACGTACTGTTCAGCTCTCCATTGGTCCGCAGATCGGTCTGGATCGCCGAGAGCAACTCGCTCAATTCCCCTACGCTACGGGTGTTCTGGACGATCACGGAGGCCGCCAGGAGCATCGCATTATCATCGCCCTCAGCACTGATATCGAGTTCATCGGCCGTCGCTGAAGAGGCGGCGGAAAAATAGAACACATCCAGCACTTCTTGATGGGCCTGCGCCCGGGCTTCCTCAAACTCCAGCCCTTCCTCCTGGATCAAATACTCGATCCGCGGCGCCTGAAGGTGGCCGAGGATATTGATATTCGCCTGATCCACCTGGGTGAAGTCCACGAGTGTGACCAGACTCAACGGCCCATCGGAGATCTCCCCCGACGTCTCATCGAAATAGAACCCGTTGGCCCGCACCCGAGCGTACCCGCTTTCCAGAGCCACCGACGCCACCCGAAAGGAGCCTCGGTCATCGGAAATTGTCCCGCTGAAGCTCCGCCCCGTCTGGTCCAACTCCTCGGTGAGATCATTGACCGTGATCTCGGTCCCGTTGATAAACGGCCCCTTCTGCACATTTCCCGAAATCGACCCCGAGAACGCCTCCCCTCCACACCCGGCAAACACCAGTGCGTAGCCACAGATCCCCACCACCATCGACCATCGAGTGTTCGCCATTCGCTATCTCCTTCTTGAGCTGCTCACCCAAACAACCAGCCTCGATTTACTATCGGCATGAAGTACAACTCTCTTTACATACCTCTCAGAAGATCGGCTCGTCCAGAGGGAGGATTCGCGTGGGTGTGATCGGTCTCCGTCGGTGGGTTCGGGAACGCCTCACCGAGGCGATCCGCATCGGCAATGTTGGCGGCGGCAGAGATCGTGGGGTCGGGGTTGGCGGCGGTAGGGATCGTGGGGTCGGGGTTGGCGGCGGAATGGATCGTGGGGTTGGGGTTGGCGGCGGAATGGATCGTGGGGTTGGGGTTGGCGGCGGATCATTTCCAGGCATAGTTCAGGGATCCCACGGTCTACCCCCGGCTGAAGCCAGGGGCT
>SKON01000305.1 GCA_007120035.1 Myxococcales bacterium | reverse complement strand
CAGGCGGGGAGGGGGCCACGGGCTTCGCTGTTTCCTCGGGGGTTCGCGGTGGGCACCCCTCCGACCTCTGACCTCCGACCTCTGACCTCCGTATAGGTTGCCAATCCCGGCGGCCTATGCCACCTTCCCCGGCGACTCATTGCTACCAGGAGGATGAGATGAACTTTCGGATTTCGCGGAGTACAGAGCGGTTGGTGGGGGCCTTGCAGAAGGGCGACGAGCTGGTGGAGGCCCTGACGCGGGTGTGTACGGAGAACGGGGTGATCTCCGGTGAGGTGCGGGCCGTGGGGAGCTTTGACTCCCTGGAGCTCGTGACCTTCGATGGGGCCTCGGGGACGTACCAGACCGTGGTGGACGCTGAGGGTTCCTTCGAGCTGGTCAGCTTGACGGGCAACATCGCCCGGCTCGGGGAGCAGACCACCCTGCGGTTGGAGGCGATCGTCAACGCCATGGGGCCGGCGGGGCCTCAGCTCGTGGCGGGGCAGCTGCGGCGGGCCCGGGCGGTGCAGGCGGAGTTCGTAGTGGACTCCTTTACGGATCTCTCCATGGAGCGTCGCCTCGATCCGGAGACCAAGCGGCTCGTGTTGGATCGGGTGGAGCGTACGGAGCCGCTGAAGGTGGCGGTCTCAAGCACGGTGGCTGCGAGCACGGCGACGGAGGCCCAGGACAGCGCGGAGCCCGACGAGGAGCCCTCGATGAGCTGGGACCAGGCCGTCGCTGAGACCGAGCGGGTGGAGAAGGCCCGGGAGGCTTCCCGAAAGGGGGCGCCCCTGAAGGCCAAGAAGGACAAGAAGGTCAACCCCTACGAGGGGGTGGACTTCGATGAGCCCCTCCTGGCCGCCGGGGATATCCTGGATCACCCCAAGCTGGGGCGGTGCCGGGTGATGCGGGTCGAGGACGACACCTACGCTCATATTCGCCTGCCTCGTGGGCGGATCCGCAAGCTGGCTATGGAGATTCTGGACATCTCGTACCATGGCGAGGAAGAGGGCAAGCGGATCTTTCAGGCCAGGGTGAGGCGATGAACCCCGACGAGGTGCGCCGACGCCTTCAGGGGCTCTCGGAGTCTCCTCTGGTGGACCTGGGGAGGATCCCCGGGGTGGATCGGGACGCCCTGCGGCCGGCGGCGGTTCTGTTGGCGCTGACCGAGATCGACGAGACCTTCCACGTGGTGTTCACCCGGCGACCGGACACCATGCCGGAGCACTCCGGGGAGGTGAGCTTCCCCGGCGGCGGCGCCGAGCCGGAGGACGAGAGCCCCCTTCAGACGGCCCTGCGGGAGACCCGAGAGGAGATCGCCCTCCTGGAGGAGGACGTCGAGGTGTACGGGGCGCTGGTGCAGATGCCGACGATCACGGGCTACGATATCACGGCCTTCGTGGGGGAGTTCCCCCAGCCCTACGAGCTGCAGCCCGACCCCCGAGAGATCGAGAGCCTCTTTCTTGCGCCCCTGTCGGCGCTGATGGATCCGGCGAACCACCGCCGCGAGGAACGCACCTGGCAGGGGCTAACCTTCGACCTCCACTTCTACGACTTCCCCCCCTATACTATCTGGGGCGCCACGGGACATATCGTCTACGAGTTCCTGACCTTCCTCGACTCCTGACAAAGCGGTACCGAAGATGGCTCAAATCCTGCTCGGCGTCAGCGGTGGCATCGCCGCCTACAAAGCCTGCGAGATCGTGCGAGCCCTGGTGAAGCGGGGCGATGAGGTGCGGGTGGTGATGACCGACTCGGCCCGGGAGTTCGTGCAGCCCCTGACCTTGCAGGTGTTGAGCGAGAACCCCGTGGGGGTGACCACCTTCGACACCACCTACGAGCAGGAGATCGGTCATATCGACCTGGCCCGGTGGGCCGACGCGGTGCTCCTGGCGCCGGCGACGGCGAACCTGATCGGGAAGCTGGCTCACGGCCTGGCCGACGATCTGCTGACCACGGTGCTCCTGGCGACGACGGCACCCGTGGTGGTGGCCCCGGCGATGAACACCCAGATGTGGTTCCACCCCGCCGTGCAGGCCAATATCGAGACCTTGCGGGGGCGCCACCTGGTGGTCGATCCCGACCAGGGGGAGCTGGCCTGTAAGGAGGTCGGCCCCGGGCGCCTCCCCGACGCCGAGGTGCTCCTCCAGGTCCTGGATCGGGCGCTCGCGAAACCCCTGTTGAAGGGGCGGCGAGTGCTTCTGACGGCGGGGCCGACGAGGGAGTATCTGGACCCGGCCCGGTTTCTGTCGAACCCGTCGACGGGCAAGATGGGGCAGGCTCTGGCCCAGGCGGCCTGGGCGATGGGCGCCGACGTGACCCTGGTGCGGGGGCCCGTTGATGGTCCGCCGCCCTACGGAGCGCGGGTGATCGAGGTGACCACGGCTCGGAACATGCACCGCGTGGTGATGGAGGAGGCCGCCGAGATGGACTTCGTGGCCATGGTGGCCGCCGTGGCCGACTGGCGCCCCGCCGAGGAGTCGGAGCAGAAGACGAAGAAGTCCGAGATGGGCGGCGCCATCGAGTTGACCCGAAACCCGGACATCCTGGCCGAGCTCGGGGCGCGGTTCGGCGTCGACGGGGACGAAGAGGGCCCCACGCTGATCGGCTTCGCCGCCCAGACCCACGACGTCCTCGACGAGGCCAAGGAGAAGCGCCGGCGCAAGGGGGCCCATATGATCGTGGCCAATCGGATCGGCGGGCCCTCGTCGACCTTCGGGGCCGATCGGGCCGAGGTCCACCTGATCACCGACGACAAGACTCAGAGCCTCCCACCCGCCGAGAAGCTCGCCGTGGCCTTTGAGATCTGGCGAGCGGCCTGCGCGCTGAGGTCGAGATGAGCAGCCGGGCCCACCTCCATCAGCTGGTCCGCCAGCTTCGACGCCAGCTCTTATGGCAGCGGGATCAGGGCGTGGTCGGGATCGTCCCGGCCACCGACGAGGCCCGGGCGAGCTTTGAGGCCCGGCGACAGGCTCATCAGGCCGCCCGCCAGGAGGCGGTCCGGGCGGAGCTCTTCGAGGAGCCGGCCAAGCGGGCGAAGCCCGCCGCGCCAGAGACCAGACCAGCGAAGCCCGCTGCGCCAGCGGCAGCTGCACAGCCGCCGAAGCCCGTCGAGGAAGCCAAGCCCGCGCCGAGGCCGCCGAAGAGCGATCCGTCGACCCAGCTCTATCGGGAGTACAAGCCTCTCTACGAGGAAATCAAGAGGCCACGGTCTCGTGCTCCTCAACCCGCTGCTCCTCAGCCTGCTTCGTCAGATCCGTCGACCTGGTCGCCGACCCGCAAGCTCCACTGGCTCTCGAAGCACCTCTCGGGGTGTACCCGATGCCCCCTACACGAGGGCCGGACGAACCTGGTCTTTGGCGAGGGCGATCCCGAGGCCCGGTTGATGTTCGTTGGCGAGGGCCCCGGGTATCACGAGGACCAGCAGGGCCGCCCCTTCGTGGGTCCCTCGGGGGAGCTCTTGACGAAGATGATCCGGGCCATGGGGTTCGCCCGAGAAGACGTGTACATCGCCAACATGGTGAAGTGCCGGCCGCCGGAGAACCGGAACCCGGCGCCGGAAGAGTTGATGAAGTGCACGCCATTTCTGGAGAAGCAGATCGAGGTGATCCAGCCCGAGGTGATCGTGACCCTGGGGCGAGTCGCCACGAACGCGCTTCTGGGCGTCGACGGGTCTCTGGGGAGCCTGCGAGGCCGGTTTCACGACCGCGACGGCGTGGCCGTGATGCCCACCTACCACCCGGCCTACCTCTTGCGAAACGACTCTCAGAAGGCCGCTGCCTGGGAGGATCTCAAGCAGGTGATGGCCCGACTCCGAGGAGACTCATGAGCCGCGACACCCCGGGCCACGACCTGGGCCTACACCGAGTGCTCGAGCCCCGGGGCGCCCTGCCCCAGGCGGCCCGACGATTGGACGCCTCCGGGCCGGGTTTTGGCAACGAGGTGGTCATCGACGTCGAGACCCTGAACGTGGATTCGGCGAGTTTTCATCAGATCTTGGGAGACGTCGGCCGGGACGAGGCGGCCGTGGCGGAGCGGATCGCCTCGATCGTCACGGAGCGAGGCAAGATGCAGAACCCCGTCACGGGCAGCGGCGGGATGCTCCTGGGACGGGTGCAGGCCCTGGGCTCGAACTACAAGGGCCCCGTGGACCTGAAGGTCGGCGATCCCGTGGCGACCCTGGTGAGCCTGACGTTGACGCCCCTGTGGCTGGAGGAGATCCACAAGGTCCACCTCGACGCCGATCAGGTGGATGTGACGGGCCGTGCGTACCTGTGGCCGTCGTCGCCGATCGTGGTGATGCCCGACGACCTGGACCCCCGGCTGGCGCTGGCGGCCCTCGACGTCTGCGGCGCCCCGGCCCAGACGGAGCGTCTGGTCCGGGACGCCCGGCGGGTGTTGGTGCTTGGCGCCGGGAAGTCCGGGATGCTCTCGGCGGCCACGGCCCGCCAGCGGGGCCCCGAGGGGCTCGAGATCTTCGCCGTAGATCTCCGAGACACGAACCTGACGCTCTTGAAGGACGCCGGCGTGGTCGACGACTTTCGGTGCGCCAACGCCCTGCACCCCGTGGAGGTGTTGAGCGCCGTGGAGGAGATGACCGGCGGGGAGCCCGTGGACGTGGTGATCAACACCTGCAACGTGGCCGGCACGGAGATGTCGGCGATCCTGCCGGCCCGCGACGGCGGGGTGGTCTACTTCTTCAACATGGCCACCGACTTCGCCCGGGCCGCCCTGGGCTGCGAGGGCGTGGGCCGGGACGTGCAGTTGTTGATCGGCAACGGATATGCCCGGGGTCACGCGGCGTTGACCCTGGAAGTGTTGCGGGAGGCTCACGCCGTGAGGGGGCGGATCGGGGAGATGATGGCGTAGAGTTCGCTCACGGATTGAATAGTGCCGCGAAACGGTGCGTCAGGAAGGGTGGACTTCGTGCGTTGGTTGGCAGCAGCAAGGGCTTCGTATGTTGGAAAAGGTTTGGACTGCATTCGTATTGACAGGGACCATCGCCCTGATGGGGTGTACGATCCATCACCATCACCATGGGGATTCATCAGCGCCGTCTCCCGAGACGACACAGCAGCGAGGCACATCTCAGCCACCGCCTCCCGAAGCGACTCGGGATCGAGACGAGAGGAGTGGGCTGGCGTCGTCCTCCGACCGTCGGAGGTGGACCGACCGGTTCGCCATGGGTCGAGACGGCGGGTGCGAACTCGACGCTGACGATGAGTTAGTCTGCTGGGGCGACGAAGGCCTGATCGCGAATCTTCCCAGGGGACCTTTCGTGCAGCTCGATATCTACGCCAGACATGGCTGCGCACTCTCCACGGAGGGAGAAGTGGTCTGTTGGGGAGATAATGACCGGGGCCAGCTCGAGAGTCCCTCGGGCCGGTTCGTGGAGGTGCGGGTAGGCCTGAACTTCAGCTGCGCCCTCGACGAGGCCGGGCAGATCCACTGCTGGGGTGATGAGGACGGGGGCCGAACCATTCCGCCACGGGGGCGGTTCACGAGGCTCTCCGTGGGGTCTCTCCACGGGTGCGGGATCTTGGACAACGGTGACGCTCAGTGTTGGGGCATCTACGAGGACCACGTCCGAGGTCCCTTCGTCGACATCGGCGCCGGCCATGCCCATAGCTGCGGGCTCCTCCAAGACGGAGAGATCCACTGCTGGGGGAGCAACACCTTCCATAAGACCGAGAGTCCAGCGGGGCGATTCGAGCGAATGCCCTTCGGGGAGGTCGCCACCTGCGCTATCGACGACCGTGGCGAGGTGTTCTGTTGGGGCTACCTCTTCGATACCGGTCGAGTTCTGGACAGAAGGTTCCGGGAGCTCGTGATCGGCGTCAGCGAAGTATGCGGGCTCACGGATGACGGGGAGGTGCTGTGTAAGCGGATTGACGATCCCGACCGGAATCAGGTGGAATCCGAGGACACTGTGGAGCGTCCTGGCTCGACGTCCCCCGGTCCCCTGGCGTTTTGAGAACCTCTCTTCTTCCTCGATCCGCAGTCCTTACAGACTCTCTTGTGGGAGAGCTCGACGAGCCGGAGTATACCGGAGACCGCGGGGTTCCGGGCGATCTTCGCGGATCTATGATCTGTCAGGTCATGACATAGAAGGAAGCATTGCCAACTGGGCGACCACAACACATCTGGATCAGACGCACAAAATACTGCCGCTGATTTCGTCACGTTGACCTGAGCTGCCGCGACCCATGCCTACGCTCGGGCTGTGGAGTTCCACAACCCGGTGCCCTCCCCCTGCCACGAATGGGCCTGTCCCGATTCGTGGAGACACTTCGAAACATCGCGGCAGAGTGGCCCCTTGGGCGTTTCGGAACCGCCCAATCGAGGTGGCTCCGGTTGCAACGCGATGACCTTGCGTCTACTTTCCGGTGGTTGTCCGAAATATAAACCGATGTTCGAGGTCACCGATGAAGAAGTGGATCTGGTTGTTTTCCTGTGTCGCTCTTGTGTTCCTCGCCGCTGCCTGCAACGGGGAAGATCCCAACCCAGACGCCGGTCACAACATCGACGTTCCCGATGTCGGCCCCGACGCCGATCCCGATGTCGGCCCCGACGCCGACGTAGGCCCGAGCTGCGAAGCCGACGAGTTGAAGTGCGACGGGGATTGCATCGACCCCACGAGCGACGACGAACACTGCGGGGCATGTGGCCACTTTTGTGAGGCAGACTTTGTGTGTAGTCAAGGGGTGTGCGTCTGCACCGGGGGGCTGGAGGCCTGCGACGCTTCCTGCGTCAACCTGGACCAGGACCCGCTGAACTGCGGAAGCTGTGGCAACGCCTGCGACGCCGGGGATGTTTGCGACGGTGGAGTTTGCTCGGACACCTGCGATGCCGGGCAGGAAGCCTGCAACGGCTCCTGCGTGGATACGGACACGGACATCGAACACTGCGGTGGCTGTGGCCAAGCATGCGGCGCCGACCAGACGTGCAACGCTGGCGAGTGTGAATGCACCTCCGCCTCGCTGACCCTGTGCTTCGGCGTCTGCGTAGACACGGAGACGGACAACGATTATTGCGGGGACTGTTTCACAGAGTGCGGGAACAACGAGATCTGCGTCGCCGGGGTGTGCGAGATCGACGAGCCTGCCGGGGTCTCCTTCTCCGACGATGTGGTGCCCATCTTCTCCACCTGCACGGGCTGCCACGGCGCCTCGGGCGGGCTCAACCTCTCCGCGGACCCATACGATGCCCTGGTTAACGTGGACGCTCAATGCGCCGGCAGAGTCCGGGTGATCCCCGGTGACTCGGAGAACAGCTACCTTATCGCAAAGCTCGAGGGCCACGCCGATATCTGTGGGAGCCCCATGCCGCCAGGAGGCGCGGTCAATCCCGCGGACATCGAGACGATCGCCGACTGGATCGACCAGGGAGCTCTGAATAATTGACTCAGTCGCTGATCTCGTCATGAGTCGGCGGGGATCCAGATAAACCCACAGGAGTCGCGCCAGTCAACGAAGCTTGGTGTGATTCGATCGAATCCGGCGACTTGAAACCTCCAGCTCTCCAGCTTCTTCTGGAATCCTCCTTACCTTCGAGGTCGGCTCCACCTCCACCGCTCACTTGCACACTCGGCGAATACCTGCGCCGGAGGCGGCAGGGCTCCGGTGCTCCTCCCTCCCTCGCAAATCACCCGTTCTTACGCCGAGAGCCGCCACCTTCGACTCGAGCCTGCCTCCGGAGCCCTGCCGCCTCCGGCGCAGGTGTCCTCCCCACCACATCCCCACTCCCCAGGCCTCGCGCCAGCCTCCCCACACCGCACACCGCCGGTTCTTACGCCGAGAGCCGCCACCTATTTTGAGGCCGGTCGGGAAGTCCCCGCAGAGTTTCGGGAACTCGTCGATCCAGGGCCGAACTCGACGCGTTGGCCGAGGGGAAGACACCGGCCAGATCAGCCTCATCGTGGGCTCAAAGGCCACATGACGGAGTGAGACTTGGCCGTCCACCCCGTCGACATCGCCACAGGTCTCCTCCAACGGGTGGGTGGGTCGCTCCAACTCGGGCAGTCCGATATCGATGGTGGGTCTCAGCGATGCTCTGTCGCCGGCACTCGTCTCAAAGCCCGTAATGTCGTAGCCCTCCACTCCAAAACGCTCGATCTGCCACGGGTTGAGCGTAAATGGCGTGGAGGCGAAGACCGCAGATTCACCAGGCTGAATGGCGGGAAACCGCAACCTCGTGGTTCCGCCGCTGGTTCCGCGCTCCCGCCGGGCCTCATAGGTCGCGATCAGCACTCTGCGCTCCTCCTCTCCCCGGTTGGTCACGCACCCGACGATGCGGACGCCCTCAACGTCCGTGGCCGCTCGGTGTATCCCAACGTTGCTCAACGTCGCCCAGTCCGATTCGTGGTCTGCCGATTCGTGCTCTGATGAGGCCTCGTCGCAGAGCCCCTCCAGATCGGAGATCTCGGCCGTCCCTCCCCAGTGCTCCACCTCAGGGTCAGGCTGTTCGGGAGGTTCGGGATGTTCTTCAACGGCTTCTTGCGCCGGGTTATCGTGAGCCGAGCTGCTCACCACCTGCTTGTCGCAGGCCGATGTCAACGAGAGAGCAGCGATCAAAAGTGCGAAGAGTGCGCTTTTCACAGCAAACCTTTTCTAGAGTATCCAGTGTGGTAGTGACGGACCCTGTGACTTCCGCAATTCGTGCATCTCTTCGTCGCCTCTCTCGCAATGGTTGGATGGGTATGGAACAATGAGCCTATCGAAGTGGGGTCGGAAGCAACACAGTGTAAGTGCCTCCAATACGATCAAAAAAGATCTCGTGTTGTCCTGATTACGTCTCGAGCCTGCCTCCGGAGTCCTGCCGCCTCCCAGCGTCGACCTGGGGGCAGGTCTACTCTCCAAGCCCCGCGACAGCCTCCCCACATCGCACACCTCCGGGTTTTACGCCGAGAGCCGCCACCTTCGAGGTCGGCTCCACCTCCACCGCTCACTTGTACACTCGGCGAACACCTGCGCCGGAGGCGGCAGGGCTCCGGTGCTCCTCCCTCCCTCTCAAATCACCCGTTCTTACGCCGAGAGCCGCCACCTTCGAGGTCGGCTCCACCTCCACCGCTCACTTGTACACTCGGCGAAAACCTGCGCCGGAGGCGGCAGGGCTCCGGTGCTCCTCCCTCCCTCGCAAATCACCCGTTCTTACGCCCAAACTCGGCGCCATCACTGCGTACCCCCACGAACCGGTTCGAGTGGGTTTCAGGGGTACACGCGCAGCGCGCGTACCCAAAGCCGAGAAACAACTTGAACCAAATCCATGTCGGTGGCATAAAGCCTTCCGCCTCGTCAGTTTGGATCACGACGAAGCACAAGCGCCCGTAGCTCAGCTGGATAGAGCGCCGGACTTCGAATCCGTAGGTCGCACGTTCGAATCGTGCCGGGCGCGCTCGTTTTACAGAAGTCAGAAGACAGAGGTCGGAAGTCGGACGTTGGTCCGGCGACCGGCCTTTGCGTTTCTGTTGTGTGGGGTGGGGGGGGGGAAGGTCTTCGGCCAGGTGGGCGAGTCCGTTCTTCCCGTCAGATTTCGGTATTCGTGGTGGAGCGATGGAAGAGCGGCGGTCCACCGAATCGTTTGGCAAACTGACGGGCTCGCCGGACCATCGACTCCTCGGCGTCTTCGCCGGAGTAATACCGAAATACCAGGGGCCCCTGTCCGCGGATTCCTGGCTGATCCCATTCGTCTTGAAAGACCTCTTGGAGTCTTCTTCGACTATTCTTTTGGAAGTACCCGTACCACACCATGGCGCTTTTGCCGTGTCCGTAGTCCAGGAGTCCTCGTTGGCGGCGAACCTGAACGGCCGCCTCCCCTTCGAGAGAGGATGCCTCAAGACCTTCCTCGTTCAACGGATACCAGCTGCTGTACTTCTTCATCGATTCACCGCACCATCAAGAGTCTGTGGTTGAGTCTCCGGGACTGACGCCGGGCCTTCAATGGTATTCGCGGGCCGCGGAGAAGAAAGTACTCGATTTGGGAGTCATCAATGGAGAGGATCTTGAGTTTTGACACACCCTCGTCGGTAGCGTCCTGGATGACCGTCGACGATGTGGTCATGGGAGGACGCTCGGGGAGTCAGGTGGGCTGGGTTCCCGGGGAGAGTCGGTCGGGGTTCCTTCGGTTCGAGGGGCAGGTGTCCCTGGAGAACAATGGTGGCTTCTGTTCGGTTCGCAACCGCGGGCAGTGGGAGCTCCCGGGTGCCCGCGAATTGATCTGGACGCTCCGGGGCTCCGGGCGGGCGTTTATGGCTACTGTGCGCGATGGAAACACTCCTGAAGGGGCGAGCTTTCGCCACCCTCTGACCCCCACCGGGGAGTGGAGAGATCACCGGGTAAGGCTCGAGGACTTCCGACTCTTTCGGCGGGGTCGCCAACTGTCAGAGCAGGCCCGTATCGATCCCGGTCGAATTCACTCCTTCGGGTTTCTTTTGGCGGACAAGCAGAGCGGTCCTTTCCAACTCGATCTCGAAGAGCTTCGATATCAGCGGTAATTGGCGGGAAGCTCAACCGTTTACCCCTTCGGGGACACGGTTGGCCCGGGCCAGTTTGGTGCCCAGGCTGACGGCGAGGTTGCGGTAGAGGATCACGGCGATGTCCGGTCGGCGGCGGATCAGCCTCTGGAGGGCCGAACGGTGGAGGACGGCGACGGTCATCGGGGTCTGGGCCGTCACGGTGGCGCTGTGTGGGACCTCGGAGAGCATCGCGTTCTCCCCGACCACGTCGCCGGCGTCGAGGTGGACGATGGAGCCGTCGGTGGACAAGAGGACCTCCACCCGGCCGTCGAGGAGGAGGAAGAACTCGTCGGCCCGTCCACCTTCGAGGAAGAGGTGCTCACCTTGCTGAAGAGAGCGAACGGTCATGGCCGCTGCCAGACGACGGGCCTGCTCGTCGTTGAGTCCATCGAAGATCCTGAAGAACTCCATCTTCTCGGCGACGTAGGGGACCACGGTGCGGACGTCGAGCTCCTTGATCACCTGGAGGTAGATGGGCTTTAAGGAGTCGATACAGGCGATGTCGTCCTGGGCCGCGGGGGCCAAGAGATGGATCATCTTGATCACGTCCAGCCGCTCCACCTCCTGGAAGACCATGGCGGGGAGATAGGCGGCGGGTAAGAAGTCGAGCTCCAGGAGGCTCCGTTGGAGCGCGGAGTTGAAGGCGCTGACCTCGACTTCGATGTACTCCACCCCCAGGTTCCGAGCGGTCTCCAACAAGGTGTCGAAGAGGTGGTGAACGACCTGATCCGTGGCGGTGATCAACTCGAAGACCCGGATATTGTCTTCGCATTTATCGTGAATGAAGCCGATCGCCCCGGCCACAGAGGACGTGCCCGGCCGTCGAGCGACCAGGTAATTGGCGTCGTTGGTGGCGATCTTGAAGAACCCGTAGCTGAGCTTCATGGGTCCGAACACATGGCGCTCCCGGGTACGCCCTCGGGCGATCCGCAGCAGCTGTGGCATCCCCTGGGCTTGCAGCTCCTCGATCTCGAAGTCGTCGTCCCGTACGTAGGGGCCGGTGGTGTCATCGACGATGAGATCGGACTCCATCCCCAGGTTGGACATCGCCATATGAGCCAGGGAGGCCACCTCGGGGATCAACCGGGGGTGGTTTCGGCGCAGGGAGACAGCAGGCCCGAAGTGGCGAGCGAAGGTGGCCACGCTCTCCCGGACATGGTCCTGGAACTTATGCTTGATCGGCATGAAGCCCACGGGGACAAACCCGAAGTCTTCGGAGATCATCTGGGAGTAGGGATGTTGGGTGCGATTTTCGACCAGGGCGAGGTGGAGTCGATGCTCGACCAGCTCGATGCGGCGGGCCATGATTGCTTTGGCGACCCCCCGGCCGCGGGCGTCTTCGTGGACGGCGAGGCGACCGAACTCCCCGACCAGATCGGAGTAGACGCCGATGTTGAAGACCACCGATCCTGTCCCCAAGATGGCGCCGGTGGCCCGATCTTCGGCGACGACCATGACCAGGTCATCGTTGTAGAGAGCGCGCTTGAGCCATCGCTCATCGTAGAAGTTGCGGTACGGGTAGTTGGGGCCGTAGGCGGCCATAAAGATCTGGCGGATCTCCTGGATGTCTTCTTCCCGGGCTCGCCGCACGAGGAGGTCCATCACCGGCCACCCTGGGGGAAGGTCACCCCGTCGGCGACCTGTTGGCCCGCCAGATGAGCGATCTGCACCAACCAGGCAGCGCCGGTGGCCATGGCGCTCTCGTGAAAATCGAATCGGCTGGAGTGGGCGGGGTAACTCTCTCGTCCCGGGACCTGTGCCCCGTACCGGATATAACCACCGGGCACGTGGTTGAGGTAGCAGGCGAAGTCCTCGCCGCCCATATTCACGGTGTGCAGCTCGAGGATCTGCTCCTCGTCGACGACTCGCCGGGCGGCCTTGCGGGCGAGCTGGACCATCCATGGATGGTTGATCAGCGGCGGGGTTCGGCGGTCGATGTCGACGGTGATCGACGCCTGGTGAAGGATGCCTACGGCCTCGGCGATCCGTCGCAGGGACCGGTGGAGGTGGTCCCGTACCGCGGGGTCCTGGGAGCGAATGGTTCCCGACAACGTGGCCTCCCCGGCGATCACGTTCGGGGCCGAGCCGGCGTGGAAGGAGCCCACGGAGATCACCGACGGGTGAGCGGGATCGACCTCTCGGGAGACGATGGTCTGCAGGCTGGTGACGAGCAGGGATCCCACGACGACGGCATCGAGCGCCTCATGAGGCCGGGCTCCATGGCCTTGTTGGCCCTGAATATCGATGGTGAAGAGATCCGTGGAGGCGTTCACCGCCCCGGGGGTGATCACCAGGGTGCCAGGGGGGTAATGCCGATCCAGATGACCACCAAAGATGGCCGCCACCCCATCGAGGGCGCCGTGATCGACCATGGCCTGGGCGCCGTCGGCGGTCTCCTCGGCGGGTTGCCAGATCAGGCGAACCCCTACCGGCGGGGGGCGCTCCAGGAGCATCTCGGCGGCGCCCAGGAGAATGCTGCTATGCCCGTCATGGCCGCAGGCATGCATCAGCCCCTCACGTTCGGAGGCGAACTCGAGGCCGGTCCGCTCCGTGACCGGGAGGGCGTCCATATCCCCTCGCAGAGCGATCTTCTTGGGGCCCTCGGTCTGGCCGGGGAGATCGGCGATGATGCCGTGGCCGGCGGCCTGACGATAGGGGATCCCCAACTCGTCGAGGTGCTCGCGGATGCGACGGCTGGTGCGCTCTTCCTGCCAGCTCAGCTCCGGATGCCGGTGGAGATCGCGGCGAAGAGCGACCATCCGAGCGAAGACGCCCTGGGGTACAACCTTTGTGATCTCCTCGGTCCTCATTTCCTGCTCCGTGACGAGGTGTGTCTGTGGATCGAGTATTCAGACCTGAGGGGCGGCGATCAAGGAGACATTGCGTTTTCGGTGTTCGGGGGAATGCGGAGGAGACCCACTTGAACCGGATCGTGGGGGCGTGGCGTAGGTAGCTCCAAAAAAAATAGATCTATGTCGGTGGGGGCTGCGTTAGGAGGTGAGTAGGCACTCCTTACTCTCTTACGACTCCCGAGGTCAGCCATGAAAAGTCGAAGCAATCACAAACGTTCCGTCGGGTCTTCCCTGGTGGCGGTGGCCCTGATGGTGGGGTTCGGGGTCTTCGGGGTGGTTCCGGAGTCCGACGCCCGTCGGCCGATGCCGGCGCCGCCGGTGCAGCCCGCGGCGGACGATATCATGTACGAATGCGACATCGAGGAGAGCTCACCGCCTCGCTCCGTGGAGGCCGCCTACGAGGAGTATTACCAGTGCCTGGTGCCGGTGATCTCCGCCTGGGATCGGGAGTACTCCGAGGAGATGGAGACCCTGGATGTGCTCTACCGGACCTGGCAGAACTCTCGGGGACATGATCTTCGAGGGACGTCGGCGGCGGCGGCGTGGGTGCGGAATCATCCCGTGGATTTTCGGGAGAATCGGGTCCGGCTGTCGTCGGGGCAGGTGGACTCCGGGATGGCGACGACGAGCTCAATGCCGGCGATGGTGGCCGGGACCTTTCAGCGGTTCTTCGTGGATCGCGGGGAAGAACGGCTCTTCTTGAGCACCGATGAGCAGGGGCTGGTGAGCCTGGACATCTCGGAGCGGTACGCCTTTGAGGTGTTGGGGTCGGCGAATCAGGGAGCCCGAGACTTCTTCATCTACGATGGGTCCACGGCGTTTCTGGAGGAGACCGAGCCCGGTCGCAACGGCGATCTGGTGGTGCTCGACATCTCGAACCCGTCGAACCCGCGGGAGGTGTCGCGGATGCGGGGCGTGTTGCCGGCGGTGTCTGGGTTTGTGCATCTGGCGCGGGGCGACGCGCCGAGCTTCGCAGCCTATCGACTGCTCCACGAAGGGCGGTTGAGCTCCCACGCCTGTGGGACGCCGCCGACGGTGTCGACCCACCCGAACCTGCACTGCCGGCTCGACGGGTCCTGCTATCGACGGGAGATTCGGGACAACGCCGAGGAAGGGGTGTGCGAGGCCCGTCCGACCCAGGCTCAGGCCCGGTTTGCCCGGCGACCCCGGGCGGGGAGAGCTGCCCCGACGCAGATGGACATGGAGATGGGCCTCTTCAGTGGCGGCGGCGGTGGCGGGATGGCGATGGCCGAGAGCGCACCTGCAGCGCCGACGGCGCCGCCGGCGCGCAGCGCAGCTCGCGCGGAGGTCGCCGAGGAGGCCATGCCCACCGGCGGCGAGGGAGGGGCGGGATCCTTGAGCCAGATGATGGTGCACGGCACGAATCTCTACGTGCTGCGGGCCGCCCAGGGAGTGTCCCAGGGGTACCTCTTGAGCTTCGACGTGAGCCAGGCCCGATCGCCGCGGCTGTCCCATATCTTGGAGCTGGACAACGGTCCGGAGGCGCTGCAGCGGCATGACAACCTGTTGTTGGTGGCCGGTCGAGATGCCCTGTCTACAGTGTCCCTCGGAGAGCCGACGAGGCCGCGACTGCTCGGGGAGTACCGCCAGGAGTGTCCCGTGAACTACGATCCCGTGGTCGTGGAAGGGGCGATCGCCTATCGGACGATCATCGTCGACAACCGGTGGTCCATGTGCACTTCTCGGCTGGAGGTGATCGACCTGAGCCAGCCTCATCGTCCTCTGGTGCGGAGCACCACGAACATCGCTCGTCCTCGGGGATTGTCGGTGCTCGGAGACCGGCTCTTCGTGGCCGACGAGGGCAGAGGGGTTCAGGTCTTTGACCTGACGGACCCTGTGACGCCTCGGGCAGCGGGGACCTTGAAGCTCACCGGGGTCAAAGACCTGGTGCTCAGCGGGTTCGATCTCTACGCCATGAGCGACGATGAGGTCCGGGTGTACTACGTGGCGCCCCTCTACCAGGACGACTCGCGCCTGTCGGAGTCCATGCAGGTCCTCTACGGGATCACGGCGGTCCAGCGGGGCGGGGCCGACGAGAGCTGAGGCACAGAGCGGCCTCTAGTGCATCCGATCATCCCGATCGGGGGTGTCGAAGTTGACGTCCTCGAGCATGGCGAAGATCTCGATGGTGCACTTGAGGCCGCTGGCCGGGAAGCTGATCTCGTTGTTCTCGAACTGTGCGAGGAAGAGGATCGGGTCCGCCGACCGGGTGTAGCCGAGCTGGACCAGGGTTCGCTCGGGGATGAACTCGTCCCGAGAGAGATAGATGGGCTCCCGTAGGACGTAGAGACCTTCTTCTTGCAACGGCGTCAGGGTGGAGACGAAAGAGGGCTCCCGGATCAGGTAGCCCTTCTCGTGGAAGTTCCACCGGTTCTTCTCGTTGGAGGCGGGCAAGAGCAAGAGGGGCGGGCCCTGCTGGGAGTGGTTGTGGAAGTAGACCAGGAGGTTGTCCCGGACCCACTGTTCCTTGCCCGGCAGGGGCTGGGTGGTTTTGTAGAGGCCGCAGGGTGGGAGGCTGGCGTGCATGAGGATCGCTCGCGGGGAGGGTCAGCGCATTCCGCGCTTGTTCAGAAGCTGCTTCGCCACCCGAGAGACCTGGTGGGGGACGTTGCGACTACGGCTCAACTGTCTGAGCTCCTTGGTGCGCAGATGGTTCACGAAGTTCATCACGTCCGCAAGGGGCGTCTTGGGGTTCATGGTGAGGTTGCTCATCACGTCGTAGTGCTTGGTCCAGTCCCGGTTGGAGGCGATGTAGCTGATCACCCCTTCGGGGAGGGACTTGTTGGCCGAGAGCTGTCGGACGTCGCCCATCTGAATCCGGGGGGATCGGATGGCGGCCATGTGGATGAGCTTGTTGGAGTCTCGGACCAGGATCTTGATGGCCTCTCGACTACCCACGGTGGCCAGGCGGATCTTCTGGGCGATGTTCATGTTGTTGATCTGAACGTGGAGGCTGAGGCGCTTCTCGTCTTCCTCTTCGGTGGCTTCCCCTTCCTGGTCGTCGCCGGCGAGCTCTTTCTCCAGGGCTTCTCGTTGGGAGCGGGTGAGGTTTTCGTCCTGGAGGAGCTTGAGCTTTTGCTCCTCGGCCTGGACCTTCTTGGCCTCGTCGCCCATCACGGCGGCGTAGGCGTCGTCGTCGAGACCGCCTTCGTTGAGGTCGACGCCGCTCTTGAGGGCCTGGTTGAGCCCCGGAAGGTTGGAGAGGTTGACCTCGTTGCGCTGGGCCAGGTCGATGAGGCGGTCGACGGTGGCCATCCGGGCTTTGGGGTTGGCGTAGAGGGCCTCGATGATCTGGGGAGATCGGAGGACCCGGACCTGGTTGTTAGCGATGATCTCACAGAGCTCGCCGTCGGCACGCTTGGCCAGGCGCCAGATGGTGGCGTCTTCGGTGCCCTTGTGGAGGGCGACGGCCTGGAGGATGGACTCGTCGGACCGGACGGAGGCGACCCAGTCGAGGACGCCCCCCGGTTGGTCGCTCTGGACGGCGCCGAGGAGGACGTTGTCGGGCATCTGCGCCAGAGACTCTCGGACAGCGTCGGCGACGGCGGAGTCGAAGTGGAGGTTGTAGAGGACCTGGAGCTGCTGGGCCGGAGGAGCGGGGACCATCCCCCGGGCGGCCATCATCTTCATCGGAGGCGGCGACTCGGGCTTGACGTGCATCTGCAGATTGGGAGGAAAGGTCTCTATCGGCAGTGGTTTGCGTTCGTACTCCATGGGTCCCTCGCTGGTGGTTCAGCCATGTTCACAGCGCCTGAGGGTTACCTTACGGTCAGGGCCATGTTTTCGCAACGGCGGCGGCGAATGGGTGTGATTGGTCTCCGTCGGTAGGGACGTCGCGATTCCGCAGCGGGCTTTGGCCCGCGAGGACGTTCGGGCCGCTGTTTCAGGCCCGACTCGCCCAGCCTCGTGGCCTTGGCCCGAGGAGAGGTGCCAGATTCGCCTCCTGGGGTCGCTGGTGGACGAATCGCCGAGGTGGACCGGTTTGTGAGACGGAGATAGAGGGCGGCGCGGAACCTCCCCTCGGGCCAAGGCCACGAGGCTG
>SKON01000308.1 GCA_007120035.1 Myxococcales bacterium | reverse complement strand
GCCACGGTCCCCAGGGCGTATTGCTCGGCGTAGAAGTTGCCCCACCCAGGCAGAGCCGCCGAGTAGAGCAGGGCCCGGCGTTCGCTGAGGCGGTTGGCCTCGTAGAGCTCGAGGCGATGCTCAGGGCTGAAGAGCCGGCGGGGTTCGCCGGTGGGGGTCTCGGCTGCGGGGAGCTCGGCGTCGGGGAGCTCCTCCGGGCCGGGGTCGGCGAGGGCCGGGGCGGCCACGAGGGTGGCGGAGAGGAGGAGCAGGGCAAAGATGGTGAGTAGTCGTCGCATGGAGGGGAATCTTAGCTCACCGAGGGGTGGTGTCGAGGCCCCGTCGGGAATCGGTGGTGAGGGCCTCGATCAGATCAAGGAGCCCGTGGCGGTGGAGGAGGAGCCGGCGCCGTCGGTGATGGAGGTGCTCGGCCCGGGCCGCAGGGCTCATGTTGCGGATACCTCGGAGTGACTCGGTCCCCGTGAGGGCGTCGTTTAAAGCCTGGTGCTCCTCTTCGAGGAGGGCGGCGTCGAAGGCGTCGATCAGGGCCCGATCGAGGGCGTCGAGGTCGCCGAGATCGAAGCGATCGGGGTCGAAGCTCTGGAGGACTCTCCAGGCTTTGCGATAGGCCTCCTGGAAGCGGGGCTCGTCGGCGGTGGAGCCCGCCTTCTGAAGTGCCTGGGCGGCCTCGTCGAAGAGGGGGCCCCGGGGCTTGTCGACGGGGGGGGCGGCGGGGGTCTCAGAGAGAGCAGGGCCGTGGGCGCCGGCGAGGAGGGCTCGGGATCTCTCCCACTCCTCGTCGATGAAGGGGAGGCATTCTTTGAGGGAGCGGGGAGCGTCGTCTTTGCCGAGGGAGCGCACGGCGTTGCGGATCCCGCGGCAGATCAGCTGAGCCGGGCGGCCCTGGCGGTGCCACTCCTGGAGGAGGAGCTGGTCCCGAGAGCTGAAGAGGGCGGCGCGGCCGGTGATCTCCGTGAAGAAGACCTGCACGGCCGCGAAGAAGCCGTGATCCGGTGGGAGGTGGCTCATGGTTCCGGGGTGTCTTCCTGGGACTGCTCGGCGGCCTCTCGCTCGGCGGCTTCTCGCTCGGCGGCTTCTTGCTCGGCGGCTTCGCGCTCGGCCCGCTCTCGGTCGGCCTCTTCGGTGGGGAAGACGCGGCCGAGCTCGCGATACTCGTCACGGGGCATGCGCTCCCGGAGGGACCACCGGTCGTCCTCGAAGACCCACCGCTCGACGAAGCGGACCTTCTGCACCGAGGTGCTGGGGAGCTGGTACCACTCCTGGTCGACCTCGACGACGGCGGAGCGGCCGTCGTCGCCGATCTCGGCGCTGACCGTGGTGACGTCGACGATCCGGTAGTCCTCGCCGAGCTCCTCGTAGCGGCCCATGAACTCCTGGACGTAGGCGTCATGGATCGAGTTGGAGGCGTGCTCCCAGCGAGCCCATCGCAGGTTGGTGTGGAAGGCCCGGACCTCGGCCTGGAGGGCCGCCGGGTCGCCGGGGCGTTCGTCGGGCCCGGTGGCGCAGCCCGTGGTCAGACCCAGGCAGAACAGGGTCAAGAGGGCGAAGAGGGGCAGGGGGTGCAGGCGCATCAGGAGCCTCGGGAGCTGCGTTTTCCGATCACCGCTCGGAGGCGGTCGAAGTCGGTCTTAGTGAACTCGCGGGTGAGAAAGAGGACCGCCAGGGCGACCAGGCCCATCAGCGTCATCTTGCCCAGGACCAGGCCCAGGTAGAGTATCTTACCAAGGTCGTCGACGAGTTCCACGGGGAGGACGGCCACCTGGTCGATGCCGTAGAGCAGGGCGGCGATAAGGAGGACTCGGCCGATGGTCGCCATGGGTGGGGCGGCCTCGAAGGTGCGCCAGAGCCAGAGGACGGCCAGGAGGAAGCCGACGACCATGGCCAGAGTGGTGGCGATGGCTGCCCACTGGGCGTAGATGGTGGCCTGTGCGCCGAAGGAGGCTTCCACGACGGCCGGGTCGTCGAGGCCGCCGGCCTCGAGCATCTCCATAGTGTCGCTGTGGACCCAGTTCAGGAGGAAGAAGTTCGCCACGGCGCTGGTCACGAGGCTCACGCCCATAATCGCGAAGGCCACCAGGGGGTGGCCGGAGCCGATGATGATGGTGCTGGCCACGTAGAGGAGGGCGAAGAAGATGATGGAGACGCTGAGGATGGACAGGGCGACGGCCCCCTGCTGGTACTCCTCGGAGTAGAGGGCGGCGATGATGGAGTCCGAGTTGAAGGCCAAAAGCAGGGCCACCACGCCGATGAGGAGGATGCAGTACCGCAAGGTGGAGCGGATGTAGATCCGGGTCTGGGCCTGGTCGTCTCGGAAGGTGGCCTCGCTGACCAGGGGGAAGATCACGAAGGTCACGGCGATCACCCCCTGGTAGGGGATGCGGGCGATGTTGAGGACGGCGCCGTAGAAGCCGGCGAATTGGTTGGCCATGAGGACGAAGAGATCCTCAAGGCCCACAAAGGAGGCCGGGACCTCGGAGACGATGGCCCGCAAGAGGAGGAAGTCGATGCGCATCACCCCGTTGAGGGCGAAGGTGTAGGCCATGATCAGCAGGAGATAACCGGCCATACGCTTCATGGACGCCGCCGCCTCGGTTCGAGGCAAGGGGTCGGTGCCCTCGCCAGCCCGACGACGGCGGAGCACCCAGATCACGGAGGCGATGCAGACGAAGCCGGCGGCGGCGACGAAGCCAAAGACGGCGCCGCCGACGCCGAAGCCCAGGAGGACGAGGCCGACGATGAAGACGAGCTTCACCGTGGAGAAGGTCACGTCCAGGGTGGCCTGGCGCACGAAGTGCTTCAGGCCGTTAAAGTACCCGACGAAGATGGCGTAGAAGGCGTAGAAGAAGAGGATCCCCGCCGAGAGTCGCAAGAGGGGGATCAGGCTGGGATCGTTGAACCGTTCGGCGATGAAGGGGCTGGCCAGGACGTAGAGCAGGGCCACGGGGACCCCGAGCAAGAGCTGGATCTTGACGGCCAGGTTGACCAGGGCCTGGGCCCGGTCGGGGTGCTCGCTGACGAGCTTGCTGACGGCGTGGAGGGTGCCGGTGATCATCACCATGTTGATCCAGCCGATGGACTCGGTGATGATCTTGAAGATCCCGAACTTCTCGGGGGAGCCCAGAAAGATGGGCAGCCCCAGCTGGATCACGGCGCTGGTCAGGAGAAACCAGACCTTGGCGATGGTGATGATCAGGAAGCCGCGGCCCGTCTTGCGGGCGACCTCTTCGCGGGTGGACTTGCTCATGTTCGTTCCGTGCTGAAAACCGGTCCCCACCTCTTGTTGCACACTCTGGGGTGGTGTCAACATTGTGCGGCTTGTCGAGGGTCTGCTAGAGTCGCCGAACCTGTAGGTCGATGACCCCCAAATGCAAAGGGAGTACCGAGATGCCGATCTTTCAATTCGTGTCCCACAAGCTGACGATGCGTAACTTTGCTCGACTGGAGCAGCCCCAGGTGGAGGGGTTGCTCGACGTGCTGACGGCGGCCAAAGCCATTGACGGGGAGATCCACCCCGACGAGAAGGCCGAGCTGGAGCAGGCCATAAAGGTCTTGCCCTGGAACGGGGCGACCACCCCGGAGCGGTATATCGACGAATCGATCCAGCGGGCGATGAACGTGGAGGTGACCCCCGAGGCGCTGCTCTCGTTCTTCCAGGACATCTCGGCGCGGCTCGGGGAGGACTGGCTGCGGCAGGAGGCCTACTACTACGCGGCTCGGATCAGCCTGGCCGATCAGGTGGTCCAGGAGGAGGAGCGGCTGCTCCTGGCGAACCTGGTGGAGGCCTTCGAGATCCAGGCGGACAAGCAGGAGCTGATCATCCGGAAGGTCTCCCGAGAGATGGACTTTTGACGACAGCCGGAGTGGTGATTACAGTCTAGCCACTTCTCAGTTCACGTCTCAAACACTCTTCGAGGTACACGATGACCTACGAACTCTTTCTGCTCCGGGTGATGAATCGCACGGGCTTGGCGGAACGCACGGAGGCCATGGAGCTCGTCCATCATGTCGCCGATCGACTCGGACGATGCTTGCGGGAGTCCGCCGCTGAGCGGGTCGCCGAGCGGCTGCCGCCGACGGTGGCGGCTCGTCTCCAGGAAGACGCCGGCCAGGGGGAGTGTGATCTCCAGGGGTTATATCTGGCCGTCAGCGAGGAGCTGAGCCTGGAGCTGGGCTTCGGTGTGGAGTTCACCCAGGTGGTGCTCCAGATCATCGGGGAGTGCGCCGGGTTGGCCGGTCGCCGAACCCTTTGCGAGGAGCTCCCCGAGGAGTGGCATGTTCACTTTGAGCCCCGACAGAGCTACCAGCGGATCCGTCGGGCCCAGCGCACAGACCAGCAAACCCTGGCCAGCGGCAAGCCGGGCAGCTCCCGTCCCTTGAGCCAGGGCCGGCCAGGCCATCGGCACTCGGTGGCCCTCAACGACCAGGCCCATCAGGGCGATGAGATCTCCACCAGCCGGGGCAAGGCCGAGCGTCGAACCCTGGCCGGCGGCAAGCCCGGCAGCTCGCGGCCCATCAGCGACGCTTGAAGCCTTGCGCTCTCTCCGGGGATAGGTAGGATTCTCTCCGATCGCAGCCCTCCTGGCGCGACTACTTTTCGGAGAGAAACCTATGTCCTTTCGCGCGCTTCCCCAGTCGATCTTTCTTCTCACAGCAGGGGTCCTGGTAGTGGCCTGTACGACGGCGCCCACCGCCGACGATCAGGCCCCGTCGACTCCTCCCACGGAGGACCAGGTCGCCGAAGACCACGGCCCCTACATGGTTCAGTTTCGCGATCGGGTCATCGATCTCGAGCCCTACGTGCAGGGGTTCCCCTACGGTGGGTTCCGTCCCGATCTGGAGTATGGGTACATGCTCTACTTCAAGACCACCCCCGAGGGGCAGTGGCTGAAAGCCCTGGAGTGGGACGGAGAGCCCGGGGAGCTGGACATCACCGAGGGGCGAGTGCTCAATGAGATCGACTGGTCGACCCGGAGCTTCTGGGCCGGGGAGCATAACTCGGTGCTGGGCAAGCATGTGTTTCGAGGGGACGAGCGAAACGACGAGTTCATCAACCTCTACACCCTGGACGTCGAAGACGGCACCGTAGAGGCCCTGACCGAGGTGGACTACGTCTACGGGTTCGGGTTCTCCGAGGATCAGACCCTGATGGGGTATATCGTGCGCCACGGGGCGGTGGATCCCTTCAACAGTTGTCTCCATGTCCGGGATCTGGAGTCCGGTGAGGATCGGGAGATCTGGTGCGATGAGGGCGGGGCCGATCGGCTGACCTGGTCGGCGGTGCATTTTGCGCCTGACGACAGCTCCCTCCTGGTCACGATCCAGCACGACGGGGACCGGCGGCGCACGAACCTCGGGCGGTTTGATCTGGGGGAG
>SKON01000287.1 GCA_007120035.1 Myxococcales bacterium | reverse complement strand
GCCCCTTGAGCGAAGCGAAATGGGAGATGTTGTAGTTCCCGGCGAATCTGCTAGCCTGCCGGCGACCACCACCTCTGCGAGGAGATCGAAGATGAGCGTCACCGTTGTTGTGGGCACCCAGTGGGGAGATGAGGGGAAGGGCAAGGCCGTGGACGTGTTGGCCCAGGAGTCCGACGCGGTCGTGCGGTTTCAGGGGGGCAACAACGCGGGACACACTCTGGTGGTCAACGGGGAGAAGACCGTGCTGCACCTGATCCCCTCGGGGGCGCTGGTGCCCGACGTCGACTGCTACCTGGCCCGGGGGGTGGTGATCGACCCCGAGGTGTTGCTGGGGGAGCTGGACGCCCTGAAGGCCAAGGGCATCGATCTGTCGGGGCGGTTCTTTATCTCGCGGCGAGCGCCGCTGATCCTGCCGTGGCATAAGACGATCGATGCGTTGCGGGAGTCTCGAAAGGGGGCCATTGGCACCACCCGCCGCGGCATCGGACCGGCCTACGAGCAGTTCACGGCCCGGCAGGCCGTGCTCGCCGGCGACCTCCTGGAGCCGGCTCGGGCCGAGGAGAAGCTCGAGACCTACTTTCCGGAGCGCCACGCCGTGATCGCCGCCCTCCATGGAGAGGCGGCGGCCTCGGAAGAGTGCCCGGCGGAGCTCGCCACCCGGGACGCGATCACCCGGTTCCGTCAGGACTTCGAGGCGATCTACTCCCGGCTTCAGCCCTTCATCACCGACGTGGAGGAGACCCTCCAGGATCGGATCGCCGCCGGCGACACGGTCCTGATGGAGGGCGCCCAGGGGACCTTTCTGGACCTCGGGATGGGCACCTATCCCTTCGTGACGTCGAGCCACACCACGGCCGCCGGGGCCTGCACGGGCGCCGGCATCGCCCCCCGGGACATCGACCACGTGCTGGGGATCTGCAAAGCCTACACCACCCGGGTCGGCGACGGCCCCTTCCCCACGGAGCTCGCCGAGGACTCCCCCGAGGGCGCCCACCTGCGGGCCCAGGGCCATGAGTTCGGGGCCACCACGGGCCGGCCGCGGAGGTGCGGCTGGCTGGACCTAACCCTCCTGAAGCGGGCGGTGCAGCTCAACGGCTGCGATGGGATCTTCCTGACCAAGCTCGACGTGTTGAGCGGCCTGAAGGAGCTGCGAGTGGCCGTGGACACCGACGCCGATGGGTCCCTGCAGTACGTGACCCTCCCGGGGTGGGAGGAGCCCATCACGGCCGCCCGGTCCCTGGACGACCTCCCCGCGGCGGCCCGGCGGTACGTGGAGTTCATCGACGACTATCTTCAGCCCTTGAAGAGCCGGCTGAGCCATATCAGCGTCGGGCCCGGGCGGTCGGAGCTCTTTCGGGTGGGATGAGCCGAATTGGCTCAAAACCCCCGGATCCTCCCTCCCGGAGCGGCGACGAGAAATCCCCGCGCGATGTGATTGTGGCGATGGGCGGCCGTCGACTCTTCGCCGTCGCGAAGCCCGTAGCCGTTCCATTGTGAGAAGGAGTCTATCGGGGCCCAGGCACAGGGGGCGTCGGGGAGGTAGGTCGCGTCGAACCAGGGGTCCTCGGCTGTCGTGGATCGTAGGGTGGGCAGGTAGAGGACCAGCGGTATCGTGTCGGCCGGCTCTTGTTGTGTGTCGTCGACATGGTGGGATTGGTGATGATCGGTGAGGACCGAGCACCAGGTGTCGCAGTCGGTGCAGGCCTCACCGGCCTCACCGGCCTCGTCGCAGATATCGCAGGCGATGTCGCAGGGGACGGTGCCGGAGAGATGGGTTCCGAAGGCGGCGTCCGCGCCGGGTTCAAGGGTCAGCTGAAGTGGTGCGGGGGCCGTTGCGAACCCGGAGCGACACGTGCCGTGCCAGGTATCGTCCACCTGGAGAAAGCCGGTGGGACCCAACCGATGGTGTCGTTGCTGCAGCTCAAAGTGGGTGGAGGCCCGTTCTACTTCCACGATGTCTCGTTCCCAGGGCGCCTGCGCTTCTAGCTCGGGGTCTCGGACACCATGAAGGTGCGGTTGGTGAAGCTGGCGGGGTTGGGAAGGTGAGGACCGAGGGCGGTTCGGTACCTCCCCTCGGGCCAAAGGCCACGAGGCTTGGCGAGTCGGGCCTGGTACTGCGGCCCGAGGGTCCTCGCGGGCCAAGGCCCGCTGCGGTGTGGTGGTGGTGTCATGGTTTTAGTTCGCTGCGGTAGGGGAGCACCTTGCTGGTGGAGCCGAGGTCGGGGTCGACGCGGACCTCAAGGGGTTGGTCGTCGCCGAAGAGGTCGCGAAGGAGGCCGGCCATCAGGTCCGTGTCGACGGGGAGGCCCGGGGCGGGGCGTATAGTTAGGGTGCATCGGCCGTCGCGGTGTTGGACGAACTCGTGTTGGACAAAGGCGCAGTGGGCGCGGAGGACGCGGGCGATGTCTACGGGGTTGACCGGGGTGCCGTCGGTGGCGCGGAAGGCGACGGCCTGGCGGCCGTCGAGGTCGAGGATGCGGCCGTCCTGGTGGCGAGCGCGATCGCCTGTGCGGTAGCGCAAGAGCGGAACGTAGGGGTTTCGGCCACCCGTGACGGCGAGCTCGCCCCAGTGGCCGTCGGGGACGGGGCGGCCGTCGGGGTCGATGACCTCGACGAAGAGATCGGAGGTGATGGGGCGGTAGCCGCGGCCGTCGGGGGCGGCAAAGGCGATGGGGCCCGTCTCGGTGACGGAGTACCAGTCCACGACGGGGCATCGGAAGTGCTCGGAGGCCAGGTCGCGGAGGCCCGGGGAGAGGGCCACGGCGGTGGAGAAGATCGCCGCCGGCTCGATGGGCAACTCCCAACGGATCATCTCGGCGATGGCCACAGGGTCGGAGGTGATGAACCGGGGGTTGAGGTCGGCGAAGAACCGGCGGGCCGAGTCGACGCCGTCGGGCCACTGGTCCTCTCGGAGGTTCACCTTGGCGAAGGTCGCCTGGTTCCAGACGCTGAAGACGTTGTTGAAAACGTAGGTGTTCTCCTGGGCGCAGACGTTGATGCAGGCCGTCTCGCCGGCGGTGAACTCGGCGTCGATGCCGTAGGCCCCGAGGGCGACCTCGCAGAGGACGTGGGCCAGCGCCAGGGTCCGGGGATGTGTGGGGACGTCGATGGCGTAGCCCGTGGTACCTGAGGTGTCGTAGGCGATCAGGCGGTCCAGGTCGGCGTCGAAGGGGATCACCTCGGGGAGTCGCCGGGCCAGATCCTCACGGCCCATGGTGGGGAGCTCGGACCACCTGGCGCGGAGCTCCGAGGTGGGGGCGTCGGGCAGGAGCTCCTGGAGGAGCCAGGACCGGGGTCGGGTGGATTGGAGCCAGGTGAGGATCTCGTCGGAGGGCTCCGCGGCGAAGCGATCGGGGACGTCCTGGCGAGCTCGAAACGCCTGGACCGCCTGGAGGTCCTCGGCGGTGACCTTGTCGCCGACCTCGAAGTTCCACCGGGGTCCGTCGGGGTGCTGCCGCAGGGCTCGCAGGGTCTGGTAGGCCTCGGCGGTGATCTCCGGGTGGAGGCGGCGGATGTTGGCGGGGATCTCGTCGGCCATAGCTACTCCCGGGTGTATCGGGAGGCGGCCTCTCGGGCCTGTTGTTCGGCGAGCTTCTTCTTGAGCTCTTCGGCGCGGCGGAGCTTGTCCCGGGTGGCCTCCAGGACCCGTTGGCGCTCCACGGAGTCCAGGGCGTTGAGGCGGTCTCGGAAGAAGTTCTTCGATTCCCCCTCGGGCAGGAGTTGGAGCTCAAAGAGGCAGAGGCGCACGAGCTCCTCGCGGCGGTCCGGGTCGGAGACGAAGAGCTCGGCGTTCACCAGCTCGGCGCGGCGCTTGATCTGCCCGTGGAGAAAGCCCAGGACCTGCTTCGTGGTCACCTCCTGTTCGCCGAATTCGGGGTGGTAGAGGAGCCAGGAGGTGACCTGAACGAGCTTCAGGAAGTTGCGGTGCTCCGGGGTGCGGTGTTGTTGCTTTCGGCCGCGCAGGCCGTCGAGATCGTCGAGGGTGGGCTCGTTCCCCAGGTGCTCGAGCACGTCGTAGACCAACGCCGGGGTGTACACGCCGGTGCCCTCTTTGCCGATCCGGGGTTCGCCGAGGAACTCGGGTGGGCACTCGGCGAGGTGGCGAGTGAAGTGTTGGATGGGCGTAGCGAGTTCGCGTGGCATCGGGGCTCCGTGGGCGTCGATGGGAGGAGTGTAGCGCGCCGGGGCGGTTGGTTCTAGTACTGCCGGTGGAGGAGCACCGGAGCCCTGCCGTCTCCGGCGCAGGTTTTCGCCGAGTGCGCAAGTGAGCGGTGGAGGTGGAGCCGACCTCGAAGGTGGCGGCTCTCGGCGTAAGAACGGTCGGTGTGCGGTGCGAGGAGGCTGACGCGGGGCTTGGAGAGTGGGGATGTGGTGGGGAGGACACCTGCGCCGGAGGCGGCAGGGCTCCGGAGGCAGGCTCGAGTCGAAGGTGGCGGCTCTCGGCGTGAGAACGGGGACGTCAGTTCGGGCGTCTGCGAGCGACGCCGATGCCGTTCTCGTCGCAGAACTGCTCGATTCGATCGAGCTCGTCGGGGGTCAGATGCCTGGTGACGACGGGGGCGCCCATGCCGAGGCGGAACTCGGCTTGGCCGAGCTCACGGCCGTCGTCGGGAGGGGTGATATGGCATCCGAGGTTCGCGTGTCTCCCTGATTGCCAGCGCATCAAGGTGCCTCGGAGACGAGCCTGGGTGCCCTGGACTTCGACTCGAACTCGCCTTGGGATATGGGCGTTTGTGGTGGATGCCATGATGAGGAGGATGACCCCACTGCAGAGTGAGATCAGCGTGGTCACGGCGATGGCGAGGATGCGGGCTATGGCGAGGTGGTCGGGCTCCAGGAAGAGAGACCCCAGGAGGTAGAAGACCATGGGGGAGATGGAGAGGATCACCAGGGGGAGGAACCAGGTCTTCAGGCTGTCGTCGACGTCGGAGAACAATCTGCGGAGGGGAGGGCGGAGGTGGAGTCTGGCGAGCTGCCCCTCGGAGTAGATCTGGACGGCGTCGCCGAGGGCCTCCTGGCGGGCCTGGGCTTTGGCGATCAACGCCTGTTGTTCTTCCTCGCGGGCTCTGCGGCGGGCTTCGTCGCGTTCCCGCTGGGCGGCGAGCTCGGCCATGCGCTCGGCCTGGACGCGGGTGAGGGCGTCGGGCACGGGGGTGCCGCGGGCGGCGAGGAGGGCCAGGCATCGCTCGGCGGAGGCGATGCGGTCGTCGACGACGACCTCGATCATCTCGTCGAGGATTTCGGCGAACCACTCGTCGACCCGTGCCTGGGTCCGAAAGTGGGGTTTGCCGCGGCGTTGGTCGAGGCGCTCCGGGGACTGGCCGGTGAGCATGTGGACGAGGGTCATGCCGAGGCCGAAGATGTCCGAGGCCGGGGTGGCGCGGCCCATCAACTGCTCGGGGGCCATGTACCCGAAGGTGCCCGCCACGGTCGACCCCTCGCCGGCCTGGCGGGCGACCTCTCGGACGGCCCCGAAGTCCACGACGAAGATCGAGTTGTCGTCGAGGAGGAGGTTATCGGGCTTGATGTCTCGGTGGACCACCTGGGGTCGGAGGGACTCCAGATACACCAGGACCTCCAGGACCTGCTGGGCGATGGCGATGGTCTCTTCCTGATCGAAGCGGCGGCCCTCAGACAGGACCTCGCCCAGGGGGCGGCCTGGGGCGAGTTCTTGCACCAGGTAGGCTTTGCCCGAGTCGGGGTCCTCCAAGAACTCGACGTAGTCAGGGATTCGGGGATGGTCGAGCTCCTCGAGCACCCGAGCTTCGCGCTCGAAGAGCTCGAGGGCCTTCCAGTCCTGGAGCCGCTGGAGCTGGAGGACCTTGATCGCCACTTCACCCCCGAGGTCCAGGTCCCTCGCGGCGTAGGTCTCGCCGAACCCGCCGCGGCCGAGGAGGCGCAGGATCTCGAAGCGGCCGCCTACGGTCTGGCCTTCGCGGTACTCGGCTGCGGTCTGCTCGGGGCTTTCGGTGGTCACGGTATGCCTCAAACTGGAGCCCTGGGCCTCCGGTCCAGGTGTTCGACTAGTACGCAAGTCGTCTCCTTGGGGCAAGTCGATCTGGGTGCGGAGGTCGTTGGAAGGCCCGGGCTCCAGCTCATTCCGGGAGCACCTGCAAGATGCGGCGGCGTAGGTCGGTGATGACCGGCTGGTGAAGACCCCTGGGGCCCGGGTTGTCGGGCGTGGCCAGGCGAGTCAGGGCGCTGGTGGCCAGGATGGCGACCCGGGCTCGATCTTGGGTGACGCAGTCTTTGATGAGCCGATGAGATGTGTTGAGGGTCAGGGTGTCATCGTCGGTTCGCGCCCAGAGAGCGCCGCCGGGCATGGGCCGGGCGCGCAGGTCTTCTCCCAGGAGGCTCCGCAGGGCGTGTAGGTACGGGAACTCTGTGGAGGGCGAATGTGGTGTCGGAGGCTCGGAGGTTGGTTCGGGGCGCGGCTCGGGCACTGGTTCGGAAGGAGTGGGTGCAATGTGGGCTCGTACCTGCTCGGGGCTCAGACCGGGAACTGGCGAGGATCTGAGAAACTCGACGAGTCCTTCCATGAGTGCGTTTTGATCTTGGTCGGCGAGCTCGGGGTGGTTCAGAAGCCGCAGCAGGCCGGAGCCACCCCGTTGAATCCGCTCGAAGAAGGTGTGTACCACTTCGGGGGGTTCGTCGGGGAGGAGGACGGGAGCGACGAGCCGACAGGCCGCAAGGCCGGCAGCGGCGACCGCAGGGGAGGGGGCGGTGGAGGAGAAGCGCTCGTCGGCCTCGAAGTCGCCGGAGAACTGAAATCTTACACCGTAGACGGTGCCCGCCATGATCAAGCTCCCCGGGAGGAGACGGGAGCCCTCTTTGATCAGGTCCAGCGTAGGAAACGTGTTGTGTCGGTCCCTGGAGGCCATCTTCCCCACGATGACGGTGATCCCCTGCACAGTGATCCCCCGTTGGTTCGGAAAGTCATTGCGGTCCAGGCCGGGCGAAACGGACGGGCGGAGTCGCCAGGCCCGGATGTTCTCTTCTCGCTGCTCCAGGTTTCGCAGGGAGTCGGTGATGTCCCGGAGGTGTCGATCTCGAGCCAGCCAGCGAAGTCCCACCTGGGGGGTGTAGGTCTCCAGGAGGATCACCTCTCGGGTGGGGGCCGACTCGAGCTGGAAGGTCTCGGTGGCGATCGCGATGGGAGCGGTGGAGTCCTCGTGGGCTACACATTGGTCGACGGAGAGCGTGGGTGCGCCCCCGTCCGGGGGGTAGACGGCGGGGGGAAAGATCGGGGCCGTCCTCATCATGGCGCGAAACTTGTCCTCCGCGGCGCGGAGGCGATGGCGGCGCAGGGCCTCGGGAGGTTCCCCGAGGTTCGACGCCTGTGTAGCGAGGGAGTTTCGCCGTTCATGGACGTGGGCGGCGACGTTGTCGAGGAGCCCGCGGAGAGAGCTGGACTTAGGCCGGTTTTCTTGCCCGTGGTAGGAGGCGTGGACGTGCTGGGAGACGGCGTCGAGGAGGGCCGCGGGGATCACGTCGGAGAGGACTTCGTCGAGGTAGAGATCGGCGACGATGTGGCTCTGTGAGAGGTCGAGGTGCAGGTGTCGGGCGTGGACGATGCCCACCCCGGTCGCGTAGGGGATGTTTCTTCGGGCCTCATAGACGATCACGCCCTGGTGCACGACGACGACCCTGGTGGTCCGGCCGGTGAGCAGATTGCCCCGAGAGAAGAGGGGGAGGACTCCGACGCGAGCCCGGGCGTCGGCGTCGTCGATGGTGCCTTCGAAGTGGACCTCCGGGGGCATGGGGAAGGGCTGCCGGATGGACTCTCCGTTGATGGAGATCTCGGCGGTGGCGTAGGCGCAGAGCTCGCGGAGGACGTTCTCTTCGGTGAGGCCCAGGCCCCGAAGCCGAGCGATCAGATGTGCCGGGCGGCGGCGTTCTCGGATGACGATGGTCGTGCCAGTGCGGCCGTCGCGCTCTTCGGAGGCGATCTGGAAGTCACGCAGGCGTAGCCGGTCGGCGGCGTGGTAGCCGATGGCGAGGTGACGAATGGCCTCGTCTGTTTCGTCGAGGCGGCGACGAAAAATAGCGCCGGAGATGTCGTCGAGGTTGGGCTGCTCCGGGAGGTGTGCGTCGAACCAGACCGTGAGCTCTCCGGGTTCGATCTGAAAGTCGATGGTGGATGCGCCCAGGATATGGGCGGTCTTGACGAACTCCAACACGTAGTGACGAGGCTCGGGGAGCTGGTACCTGGCGAGCTTCTCTTGAGCGCGGGCCTCGTCGAGGGCGAAGAGGCCTGCGTCGACTTTGCGGGCGTTCTGGCGAAAACGGTCATTTCGGTTACTCATGGGTCTATCGCTCGAATTCGGTACGGCTGAAGGCCCGGGCGAATTGCAGCAGCGACTGCTCGTCTTGTACGGAGTGGAGTGTCCAACCGTACTCTTCGAGGCGAGCGGCCTCGTCTTTGTAGAAGGCGGGGCCGCCGTCGAGGACCAGGGAGACGCCGCCGCGGACGATGTCCGGGAGGCGGCGGGCGATCTCCCAGCCTTCGATGAGGTCCGAGCCGTAGCCCTCGAAGCCCTCGCGGAGCATGGAGAAGATGTCCGTGTCGGTGAGGATCAGGACGTGGACGGGGTGCTTGGGGGGCTCCTTGAAAAGGAATTCGTCCAGGAGTCGGGCCATCCCGAAGGCGTAGCCCGTGCCCAGGTAGTGGGTCAGGACGTTGAGGTTCTTCTCGGCGGAGCTGGAGAACTCCTTGGACTCGGCGTAGCGGCCCGGCTCGCCGCTGAGGACGGTCTTGACCCGGGCGCCGGCCCGCAGCGCCGAGAGGGTTACGACGGTGCCGGCGATCACGGGGTAGGAGACGCTGTCGGCGGGGTTCGCCATGGAGCCCGAGCAGTCCACGCCGAGGTAGAGGTCCGGGGGCTCCTGGGCGGTCTCGTCGTCGGGGGTCTCGTCGTAGATGGGCTCCACGGTGGTGACCCCGGGGATCACGACAGGGCTGCGGATCATGGAGGCCATCCAGTCGATTCGATACACCGGGGAGCCGGGCTCCCAGAGCTCGATGCCGGCGGGGACGGCGTGGCCGGCGGTGCGGCTAGAGCGCGTGGGGAAGGGGATCAGGTAGGGTCTGGCGAGCTCGGAGTAGTACCGGCGGAGCATGGCCTGCTCGGAGAGTTGGACGCCGGCGCTGCGCATGAGCTCGCGGAACTCCCGGGGTGGGCGGTAGCGGTTCTTGACGCCCCCTTTCGTCGCGGCGCCCGTGGCTTTGGCGTCGGGGGTCACGTCCACGGCGCCCAGGCGTTCGTCAAACGCCGGGTGGCGGGTCTCCTCGAGCTCGCCGATGTCGATCGTGGCCAGGCCGTCGGGGACCCCCGAGCCACGTCCCGCCGTGATGGCGTCGAACCAGGGGAGGGTCGATGGGTCGAGGGATTCTTCGTGGTCCATGATGTAGGGCAGCACGAGGGCCGCGAACCGACCGGCGCCGGAGAGCCATTGTTGGGAGTAGCTGCGGACCAGGCGCATGGCCAGCGCGGCGTCCTGGGCGACCTGGGGCGGGAGGAGACCCTCGAAGAGGTCGCCGCGGGGCAGGTTCCAGAGGAGTTCGTAGGTCCTGAGGTAGAGCTTCCAGAGGTTCGAGGGCTCGTCTGGGCTGATGAGCTTTCGGTAGACGCCGGCCATGTCGAGGTCCTGGTGGCGCTGCAGGCGGTCGTTGATCAGGAGGTCGCTCCAGAGGTTGGCCACCATGGGGGCGAAGTCTCGTCTTCCGGCCAGCCCGGCGGTGGTCCGGGCCAACTGGCGAGCGTTGTCCTGGAGATCGGCGGGCACGTAGACGTGATGGCCGATCTCGTGGGCCAGGATCTCCAGGGCGAAGTCCTGGAGGCCGTGTTGTTGGACCTGGCGCAGGCCGATGACGACCCGGTGGTCCACGAGGCGGATCATGGCGAAGGACTCGTGGAGGCCCCACTCGTGCTCCTGGCTGGCGTTTTCGCATAGGATGGGAGGCTGGAGCTGTACGTAGGGGCTCCAGATGGCCAGCGCCCTGGGCCAGGCGTCACGCCACTTTTCGACGAGCGATCTCATCACGGCTTCGACGGCGGGGCGAAGAGGAAGACCCGGTAGCTGTGCTCCAGGGTGAGCGCCAGGGTGTGGTCTGTGGCGGCGAAAGAGGCCGGGGAAGCGAAGTCCGAGCGGGCGTCGGAGAGGGCCTCTTTGTAGTCGTCGATGGAAGGGGCGGAGACGGAGTCCGGGAGCTGCTCCGGCCTGACTCGGTGGCAGCGGGCGCCGAATCGGTCGGCGTGGATCTCGAAGAAGGACTCCCCGTCGAAGGCCACGAGGGTGCCGCCGCGGTTCTCCACGATCGGGGGTTCGGCGAAGTCCTCGCCGAACCCGGTGAACCCCCCGGCGGAACCGACGTAGGTGAGGGTCGATTGCTGGGGCCACCGGAGGCGGAGCACGTCGGCCACGATGTCCAGATCGACGTCGCGGGCCCCGACGGAGAAGATCTTGAGGGTCGGGGGCAGCCCTTCCCAGACGGCGAGTGCTGAGTCGCGGAACTCGGCGAGCCCGACGCGCCAGGCGGCGACCTGGCCGCTTTGGAGGAGCTCGTCGGCGGTGTGGGCGGCGTCGGCGCAGGCCTCGAGGATCTCGAGCCACCGTTGGAAGGCGTCGTCGCCCTCGCGGTGGAGCTTCACGGCGGCGTTGGTCAGGGCCAGGGGGAGGCGCCGGGGTGCTTCGACGAGGAGCCCGGGCCATTTCGGGAGGAGCTCTGTCCAGAGGCGGTGGACGCCCTGGTGGGGTGCGTCGGCGGCGACCATTCGGCGCCCGGCGAGTCGAAGGGAGAGCTCGTAGAGTGAGCTTGTGACGGCGTCGATGTCAGCTTCGGCGCCCGAGGTGGCGACGGCTTCCACGATGGGCGCCACCACGGTTCGGAGGTGGGCCCCGAAGGCCTCGCCGTCAAGCCCGGTGGCCGCCGAAGCCTGGCGGTAGAGGGCGTTGTAGTGGTCGGCTCGGCGCTGGAGGGCGGCCGCCAGGGCTGGTCGTGATTCGTTCATGGCGGCAGAATGCCATGTGGGGGAGGTGGCGTCGAGGGTCGGTGGGCGCGGTTCTGAGATGTCGGGGGTTGCTGGGGAGGACGCCGGAGCGTCGGTTTGCGGGGGAGGACATCGGAGCGTCGGGGTTTGCGGGGAAGGACATCGGAACGTCGGGGTTTGCGGCGAAGGACATCGGAGCGTCGGGGTTGGCGGCGAAGCGCATCGGAACGTCGGGGTTGGCGGCGAAGGACATCGGGACGTCGGGGTTGGCGGCGGGTCATTTCCAGGCATAGTTCAGGGCTCCCACGGTCCACCCCCGGTTAAAACCGGGGACTGTAGTGGGCAGGGCTCCGCTGGGGTCATGACCCCGCTCCGCCTGAGATGTTTCGGAGCACGGAGTCGTTCCGAACCAGGCTCGGATTCGCTCGGGGACCGTCGAACTCCGCACCGGGTTGGTGCTCAAGTGGTCGACTATGTGGAGAATATCTCAGGCGGAGCGGGGTCATGACCCCAGCGGAGCCCTGCCCACTGCAGCCCCCGGTTTTAACCGGGGGTGGACCGTGGGAGCCCTGAACTATGCCTGGAAATGACCCGCCGCGAACCTCGACGTTCCGATGCGCGTCACCGCCAACCCCGACGTTCCGATGCGCTTCACCGCGAACCTCGACATTCCGATGCGCGTCACCGCAAACCCCGGCGTTCCGATGCGCTTCACCGCGAACCTCGACATTCCGATGCGCGTCACCGCGAACCCCGGCGTTCCGATGCCCTCCACCCCGACGCCACGATCAACCCCGCCGCGAACCCGGACGTACCGACGTGCTTCGCCGCAAACCCCGACGCCATGATCATTTTCACCGCAAACCCCGACGCCACGATCACGATCGAACTCCGTTGACCCGGCCGCAGATGAACCTACTATAATTCATAGTGAATCCATTATGGTTCCATTATGGTTCCGTTTTGGTTCGAAGCGCGGAGTCATGCAAAAGGAGACAGCCTTGGCGACCTTGACCCTGAAGCAGGTACCGGACTCATTGGTAGAAGAGCTCCGCCAATTGGCGGAACGGGAGCGCCGAAGCCTCAATCAACAGGCGATCTACTGTCTTGAGCAATCGGTGAGAGCCCGGGGGCCTTCGTTCGCAGAGAAGCTCGCGGAGTTCTATGAGACCACCGGGGTCTTGACCGAAGAGGAAGTGGACGCCGTGGAGGATCTCCGTGATCGGGATCCGGGGCGCGCCGTGGAACCATGAACCTTCGATATCTCCTGGACACGAACGTCGTGTCTGAGCCCATTCGACCTCGCCCAAATCCTCAGGTTCTCGACCGCCTCGCGGCCGCGGACGGGCAGATGGGTATCGCGACCATCGTATGGCATGAGCTGGTCTTCGGGGCGAAGCGTCTGGTCCCCTCGCGGCGAAGAACGGTCATAGAGCGGTATTTGCGGGATGTCGTCGAACCTACCCTCGAGGTCTTCGACTACGATAAGGAGGCCGCGGCATGGCACGCTGGCGAGCGTGCTCGTCTACAACAGCTCGGAGATACGGCTTCCTTCGCGGACGGGCAGATCGCGGCGATCGCGATGACCCGAGACCTCACTCTCGTCACGAGAAACGTGGCCGATTTTGAGCGCTTTGAGGGACTGCGGGTCGAGAATTGGTTCGCGAACGCCTGAGGCCTCACCGACTCTTCCACTGCAACCACCGCAGGTAGTTGGTGTACCGCTGGTGGAGATACTTCAGCTTCAGGACGTCGTCGAAGAGGTGGCCGTAGAGCTTGCGGCCGCTGCTCCAGTTCTCGAGGGTCCGTTCAATGGCGGCGAGCCGCCGGCGGACCGTGCGTTCGTCGAGGCCTTCGAGGCCCTTTTTGAACTCCGCCTCGAACTCGCCGACGGGGTCGTCGCGGTCGAGGTTGAGGCGCTCGTACTCCTGGCAGGAGGAGTCGAAGAGGTTGCGGATCCAGCTCACCTTGTCGGCGCGGAGGGCGCCGTTTCCGGACTCCTCGAAGAAGGGGGAGTCCTCGTTCTGGACGAGCTTGTCGTGGAGGACGAAGGGGAGCATCTGACGGAGATCTTCGAACTCCACCTCGGGGCTACCGCGGAAGTAGGCCATCCCCTTGACGAAGAGGATGGCGGTCATCATGGCCCGCACGGAGAGGCCGTTGTGGGTCTGGCTGCCGATGTCGATCAGGCGGTCCCGGCCGGTGTCTTCGCCGGCGAAGTGGTGCCAGTCGATGGCGGCGAGCTTGACCGTGTCCTTGGTCATGTACTCCATGCGGCGGGCGCCGGGTTCGAAGAACTCGAAGTGGCTGGCGAAGAACTCCAGGCGGCGGCGAAGGGGGCGAGGGAAGGGGACGGCCCGGATCTGGCGGCGGACCGTGGCGAGCTGGTCTGCGGTGAACCGGATCTCCTCGGGGACGACCTCGGCGGGGTTGATGCCCTCTTCCACGCGGGTGACCAGATCACCGAAGAATCGGGTGTTGAAGTGGAGGGCTTTGACCACGACGTCGATGCGGTCTCGGAGGGCCTCGATCACCTGGTAGGTGCCGCCGCCGGCGTCGTCGTTGGCCGTGAGGTACCAGGCGGCCTCGGGACACTCGTAGACCTGGTCGTAGAGCTCGGCGTAGTTGTCGCCCATCACGGTCAGGAGGGCCGACTGGGTGCGGGTGGGGATGCGGTTGTACTCGTCGATGATCTTGACCCGCATGCCGAGCCATTTGCGCCAGGCGATGGTGACGTCGTCCATGGACTCGGCGTGGACCAGGGTCGAAGGCAGGGGGTTGCCCAAAAGATCGGCGATGGTCATCTGGGGCTGGCCGTGCTGGATGCCCCGGCGGATCTCCTTGAGGTTGTAGCCGGCCAGGACCCCGAGGAGGATGGCGATGGCCGTCTTGCCGCGGCCGGGGCCGCCGACGAGCAGGCACCGTCGGCACACGGCGAGGTTCAGGAGGGGCAGGAGCACGTAGCTGGAGTAGCTCTGATCCGTGGGGAGGGTGACGCGGGTCTTGGAGTCGCCGAAGGCGTAGGAGCTTGGCGGGGCGTCGTTGTACTCGATGTCGTAGTAGGGGCTGATGATCGCCGTATTGGTCACCCAGAAGTACGCCTGCCGAAGCTTCTCTTCGAGGCCCACGGACGACTCGCCGCCGGGGTCCGCGGAGCCGGCCACGCCGTCGTAGAGGCTCGCCACGTCGAAGGGCTCCCGGGGCCCCTCGGAGGGGCGAGTCGGGGCCTGGGAGATATGTCCAAAGCGGGGGTCGCTCATAGGGCTCCTCGGGTTGAGAGGAGAGGGTGCCATGAACCGCGGATGCCGTCGAGGGAGGGAAAAAAATTGCGGACACCTACATCCACGGTAGGTTGGGGATAAGACACGGTGGACGGAGCACCCGCTTGCCAAGGATGGCAGAACGCTCACGGAAGAGCGCGGAGATCCTTCCCGGTGTCAGGGCGCTGCAAGAGGCGGCGTCGACAACCATCGTCCAAGGAGTGGACCATGAACAACCTCTATCCTTTCGCTGACCGTCGGGTGCATCGGAGCACCCAGACCCTGACGGCTCTGACCCTGCAGCTTCAGCACGTCTACGAGAAAGAGGGCCTGCGGAACTTCGCGCTCGGGGACAGCAACGGCATGGTGGTCACCGCCGCCGGAGACGCTCGGGAGGCCGAGGCCCTGGCCGCCTACGCGCCGCTCCTGGCCCGGAGCGTGGACCGTCGGTACCGACAGGAGATTCTCTCTCGCGTGGAGAGCATGATCCCGGGGATCACGCCGGAGACCATCCACGTTCGGCGTTTTGAGGCCGACGGAGAGGAGCTCTTTCTGACGCTCGTGGGTAAGCCCGGAGCCTACCATCGGGTGGGGCTCTTTCGGGCGATCACCGGGGTCCGTCGGATCTTGGATCGTCCCATCGCCGCGTAAACCTGAGGAACCGGTGTAATACTTTTGCCGCGCCTTCGTCTCCCCAGTACACGCCCCCACAGGAGGGGTGTGCACTTTCAGTCCGAGGAGGACGATATGAGCGCGGAAGAGATCAAAGAAGCGAGCTGTTGCGACTGTGGCTGTGAGAGCTGTGACGAGTGCCCCTGCCCCTGCTGCGACGGCTGCTGCTGATGAGTCTTGCAAACGACCGAACACGGGAGTTGATGAGGAGGTGGGAGGCCATGCGAAGCCGCGTGGTCTCTCACCACCTGTCGCGGGGGTTTACCCGGGCCGACGCCGAGGATTTCTTCGGGGAGGCGCTCTTGAAGGCCGTGGAGCGAGCCGACTCGCTTCGGAGCCTGGAGGCCGCGGAGCCCTGGTTCTGGCAGCTCGCGATACGGCATGCCACCGACGTGGCTCGCCGGCGGTCGCGGGTGACGATGCGCCGAGGGGTGGAGTTTGACTCCCTGGAGGCCCCGCCGGAACCCGAGGTGGAGGAGACCTGCCGGTGCAGCCTGGAGATCCTGGCGGAGCTGCCGGACCAGACCCGGGAGATCCTGGTCGCCGTGGACCTGCAGGATGAGAAGGTCAAGGACTATGCGGCAAGGGCGGAGATCACCGCCAATAACGCGGCGGTCCGGTTGTATCGGGCCCGGCAGACGCTGCGGGATCGGCTTTACGAGACCTGTCAGACGACGTCGGTGTCAGAGTGTTTGGAGTGTTGTTGCTAGGTCATCGGTCGTCCAGATCGTCGGAAGATAGATGCCGGCGGCTGTGTCGAACAGTTAAGATCGAGACTTGTTGTGCCTCAACACGGTAGATAACTCGGTAGCCGCCGTGGAAGATTTCGCGAATCTTCCGATCTTGGAGTTCAGGGACGTTCCGACCACTATCGGGGAAGTCGGCAAGTTGGTGGACCACAGCGAAGAGGTCTTCGATCCACTTGCGAGCTGCACGGCGATCGTGGGCGGCGATGTATCTGGATTCTTGTCGAATCACCTCAAGGGCCAAAGGCGACCAGACGACCTTCATTCGTCAAGCTCATCGAGGAGATCGCGACGGGCGTCCTCGTGATCGACGCCATAACCAGCTTCGATTTGCCTGGAGGCTTGCTGGATCTCACGGAGTGTCTCTAACTCCTCGATGAGTTCGTCGTACACCCCGACGTCAAGTACAACGGCGGCGCTGTGGCCTCGCTGGGTGATCACCATCGGACGTTTGGAGGTCTGCACCTGTTCGATATATCGGGTCAACCGAGCCCGAAAATCGGAGAGGGGAGTGATGTCTTGTTCTACGCGAAGCCGCTTCATGGAGTCTCCAGATTCTTGTACAGAAACATGTACGTCATATCGTTGTGCCAAATGTACAACATTTCTTGGTTGTGGTCCATTTCATACGCGGTGGAGGTTGTGATCCACGGCGATCGGTTGGCCGCCCCGGTGGTCGCCTCGCCCCGCCCCGGGCCCCCCCCGGTGGACGGTGATCTCGCGGAGGCGAGGCCTTGGCCCGCCGGAGCCCTCGGGCGAAGCCCGACTGTGCCAGCCACGGGGGCTTTGCCCCGTGGTGAGGTTCCGCGCCGCCCCCGGTGGTGGCTCCGTCCCCGCGCCACCCCTGGTGGTCGCCTCGCCCCCCGGGGCGCCCTCGCTCCCGGGCCGCCCCCGGTGGTCGCTCCGCCCCCCGATGATCAAACCTCAAAGTCGCTCACGGTCGTTTTGTCCCGGTGATGCAGTTTTTGATTAAATACATACTCCTGCACCGTTCGTACCGCCTCAGGTGACACGGAGAACACGCCTGCTCCCCGCTGCCACCGCAATGGCTTGTCCTTCCCATGTACGCTGTAATTCCATTCCATGCTGGTTCGGCTCTTCCATTCCCGAATCGCATCAGAGATGGCCACCGAGGTGTTCCATCGCGTCAGGACATGGAGGTGATCCCAGGCGGCGTTCACGGCGAAGACCGTGAGGTCGAGGTCGTCTGCGATCTCCGGAATCCGTCTCAACACGAACCGCTCCATCGAGCCGCGCAGGATCGGGGCCCGGCCTCGGGTAGCCCAAACGGTATGGATGAATATCTCACGTTTCGAGTGTGCCATTGTGTCTCCCTGGTGGTGGATTACGTGGTCTGAGGTTCCGTGTGCTCGGGCCGTAGATCAGTTGTCGTGGTCGTGGTGAGAACTGTGCGTTCGTTGTGGTGAGGGGCGACGGTTGTGTGGACCGGGATGTGGCGGGCGGGCGTGGGCGGCGGGGGTGGGTGGCCCCGGAGTGTGGTCGGTCGTGGGGGGTGACGCGGGGTGGGTGGCGACCGGCGTGGGCGGCGCGGGACCTCCCCACGGGGCAAAGCCCGCGTGGCTGGCACAGTCGGGCTGCGCCCGAGGGCTCCGGCGGGCCAAGGCCTCGGCTTCGCGAGGTCATTGACCGTGGGGGGTGACGCGGGGTGCGTGGCGGTCGTGGAGGGTGATGCGGGGTGCGTGGTGGCCGGCGTAGGCGGCGCGGGGCGGTCGGTCGTGGTGGTGACGCGGGGGTGCGTGGCGGTCGTGGAGGGTGATGCGGGGTGCGTGGTG
>SKON01000327.1 GCA_007120035.1 Myxococcales bacterium | reverse complement strand
GTCTTGGTTAGGCTCAAAACTCGTCCTATCACCCGGAACTCATTTCTTGCGATCGAAATCCTCCGAAATTCCTTACGCCCTTATTCTATGCGCCCCTCGGTTGAACCGGATCGAGTGGGTGGAAGGGGTTCTGCTCCACGGGCCTTCTGCTCACGCTCGGGCTCACGGGCGGAGCCTTCGTTGACCGCACGGGCGGCTCCATCGACCCCACGCGCGCTTGCGCGCGCACTCCTGGAAGGGGTTCTACTCCACGGGCCTTCTGCCCACGCACGGGCTCACGGGGGGAGCCTTCGTTGAGCGCCTGGGCGGCGCCAACGCACATCGAAGTATCCCGACGTTTCGGAACCGCGCTCTGCGGGACGCCCGACGCTTCACCCCCATCGCCCCCTATGCTAGCCTCCTCGGTCTGAACAGCGCCGCCGCAGTACCCCTGCCCGACAGGACCTCCTTTGTCGATCCATGACCCGAAATTCCGCCTCGGCTTCACCGACGACGACAGCCTCGACCGACTGGTCGCCTTCCTGGAGCACAACGGGTATCAGCAAGCCCCCGGCGACGGCCCCGACGTCCTCTTGACCCGGGGCAACGAACGGGCCGGGTGGTTCTCCTCCAACATGAGCAAGCTCGGCACCGAGCTTCGCCTCCGCCAGAAGGAGGACCACACCGAGGCAAAGTACGTCGTCGATATCCGCGGCCAGCGTCTCACCGACGAGGACCAGAAGTTCTGGCGCCGCGAGATCAACGCCGCCGAGGCCTACGCCCTGAACCCCGACGCTGAGCTCAAAGACCTTCGGCCCACCGAGGCGAAGCGCGCCGACGCCATCACCGACGACCTTCGACGCAAAGCCAATCGCGTGGGATTCGCGATTTGCATCGGAATCCTGGTCCTGGGTATCCTCGCCACTCACTGCGGAGTCTTCTGAGCGCCACCCACCAGACCAACCCACCGGACCAACCCACAGGCCTGTCGTACCCGGGCACCCGACCCCCGAGATGACCCGCCACATCCTGACCCTTCGTCCCCATGACGGCTCCCCGGGTCGCGAAGTCCCGCTGACCCACTTCCCCTTCCGCATCGGCCGCAGTCAAGACAACGACCTCTGCCTGCCCTTTCTCTCGGTCTCCACCCGCCACCTCGAGATCCGGGCGACCGACGCCGACCTCCTCCTCCTCGATCTGGGCAGCACCAACGGCACCCGCCTGGAAGGTCGCCCCCTTTCACCAGGGAGCCCCGTCTCGGCCACCCTCCCCTGCACCCTGCATCTGGGCGACGTCTGCATGGAGCTCCGTCCTCAGCTCCGAGAGTTCGAGCTCACCGTGGCGGCCTCCAACACGGAGCTCCGTCACCAGGCCGACTCCCTGGCCGGGGAGTTCATCTCCCGAGACCGAACCCTTCCCTGCTTCGAGATCCTGAGCGGCCCCGACACGGGACGCCGCTTCTACCTCGACCCCGACTCCCCACGGCTGACCCTGGGCACCACGGACGCCGCCGACCTCACCCTTCGCCTCTCCTGTCAGCCGGCGCTCCTGGCCACCCTCTCCTGGCAGTCCACGCGATGCGTCCTGACCCCCGAGACGGACTCCCTCCTCTTCGACGGTCAGCCCATGACCGCCGAGCACCTCCTCACCAGCGGCGATCGCTTCGTGATCGGCCCCCTGGAGCTCCTCTTCTTCGACCCTCTCCAGCACACCCTGGAGCTTAGCGAGCCCGCTCCACAAGCTCCCTCGCCGCGAGTCGTTCCCCCCGACACGGACACCTTCCCCCAGAAGCCCCAACGAAAGAGCGCCCCTCTGACCGGCCTGGAGAGAGCCCTGATCCTCCTGGGCTCTCTCACGGCGCTGGTCACAGCGGCGCTCCTCTTCTGGTTCTTTCTCCAGGCCTCAGGGGCCTAGCCTTCGGGGTGTCGGGGCGCTTTAGACCTCTCGGATCTCGCCCTCTTTGGTCTCGAGCCGCTCGTCGATCTTCTTCGTATACGCCTCGATCAGCCCGTTGATCTGGTCAAAGCCCCGGTGCATGTCGTCCTCGGTGATCTCCGAGTCCTTCTCCAGCTGCTTGACCATGTCGTTGGCGTCCCGACGATGGTTCCGAAGGGCGATCTTATGGTCTTCGGCGACCCGTCGGGCCTGGCGGACCAGCTCTTCGCGGCGCTCTCCCGTCAGGGCCGGGATCGGCACCCGGATCAACACCCCGTCGTTGGAGGGGTTCAGCCCCAGGTTCGCCTGCACGATGGCCTTCTCGATATCCGCCAAAAGCGTCTTCTCCCAGGGCTGCACCGTGATCATCCGCGGCTCCGGCACCCGGAGGGTGGCCACCTGATTCAGAGGCGACGGCGACCCGTAGTACTCCACACGCACGCTGTCGAGCATCCCCACGTTGGCTCGTCCGGTCCGGATCTTGGCCAGTTCCTTCTGGAACTTCCCCAGAGTCTCTTCGAAACTGGACTTCAACTCTTCTATCACTTCGTCGAGCATGAGCGTCTCTCCTTGGGTTTCATTACTCCGGCGAGATCAGGGTCCCCAGATCTTCTCCACAGATGACGCGCTTGATGTTGCCGCGCTCGTGGAGGTCGAAGACCACAATCGGCAGCCCGTTGTCCATGCACAGGCTGATCGCCGTGGAGTCCATTACGCGCAGATTCTTCGACAACACGTCCAGATAAGTCAACCGGTCATACCGGGTCGCCTCCGGATTCTTCCGGGGATCGTCGTCGTAGACCCCGTCCACGTTGGTGGCCTTCAGGATCACCTGGGCGTGACACTCCATCGCCCGCAGGGCCGCCGCCGTATCCGTCGTAAAGTAGGGGTTCCCCGTACCGGCGGCAAAGATCACCACCCGCTTCTTCTCCAGGTGCCGCTCCGCCCGCCGTCGGATGTAGGGCTCAGCGACCTCCTTGATCTCCAGCGCCGTCTGCACCCGGGTCTGCACCCCGAGCTTCTCGATGGCGTCCTGCAAAGCCAGGCCGTTGATCACCGTCGCCAGCATCCCCATGTAGTCAGCGCTGGCCCGATCCATCCCGGCCGTGCTCCCCGCCACCCCTCGAAAGATGTTGCCGCCGCCGATCACCACGGCGACCTCCACCCCCATCCGCTGGATCTCGCAGATCTCCTCGGCCAGCACCTGCAGGACCGCCGGGGCGATCCCGTATCCCTGATCGCCCTGCAGCGCCTCCCCGGAGAGTTTCAAGAGCACCCGCTCGTACTTTGGTGTGTCCATCGCTTCCGCCAGGTTCTAAAGGGTTGCAAAAAAAAGGCGCCCCGAAGGGCGCCCTCTTCCGATGGTCACGAGCCTCGAAGCTGCTCGGCGACCTCTTCCTGGAGGCTCTTGGCCTCCTTCTCGATCCCTTCGCCCACCTCATAGCGGTCGAAGCTAGTCAGGGTCACCCCGTCGTACTCGCCGACGAGCTCACCCACGGTCTTGTCGGCGTCCTTGACGAAGGGCTGGCTCAAGAGGGTTCCTTCCTCGCGCCACTTCTTCATCTGACCGCCCACGATCCGGTCCAGGAGGTTCTCGGGCTTGCCGTCTTCCCGAGCCCGGGCCATCAGGATCTCCTTCTGGGCCGCCTCGTCCTCGGCGGGGATCTCGTCGGCCGTCAGGCACCGGGGCTTCATGGCCGCGGCGTGCATGGCGATGTCTCGAGCCAGCTCCAAGAGCTCACCCTCGTCGGCGCCACCCGTGGACTCCAGCTTCGTGACCACCCCGATCTGACCGCCGGCGTGGATGTAGGTCCCCACCACGCCGCTCTCCACCTGGTACCGCAGGAGTCGCCGCAGGGTGATGTTCTCACCGATCGTGGAGATCTGCTCCGTGGTGTAGTCCGCCACGGTCTTCTCCTTGCCCACGACCTTCACGTCCTGCAGCTCTTCGATGCTCGACGCCCCGGAGATCCCCGCCGTCTCGGCGATGAGTTCCACGAAGGACTGGAACTGGTCGTTCTGCGACACGAAGTCGGTCTCGCAGTTGACCTCCAGGAGCAGGGCCGACTTCTGATCGTCACTCGACCAGGTCGCCACCAGCCCCTCGGCCGCGGTCCGGCTGGCCTTCTTCTCAGCCGCCGCCGCGCCCTTCTTCTGGAGATAGGTCAGGGCTTCCTGAATATCCCCGTCGGTCTCCTGCAACGCCTTTTTGCAGTCCATGATTCCCGCTCCGGAGAGCTCCCGGAGTTCCTTCACGTCTTTGGCAGAAATCGCCATCGTTGGCTCCTTTTCGATCCGTAGTTCTGTTTCTTGGAGAGCTCAGTCGGCCTGAGGCTGATCGGCGCCGCCTTCTTCCGGGGCGCCCCCTTCTTTGGGCATCTCCGGCCGCTGCACTCGCTGCACCTCGACGTCGGTCTTCTTCGACGATGCCGCGTTGTAGCTGGCCGCCTCTCGGGCCGCCTTCAGGGCGCTCTCTTCACGCTGCTTGCTGGCCGCCTTGGTACCTTCCAGGCAGGCCTCAGCGATGGCGCTGGCGAAGAGACGGATGGCCCGAATGGCGTCGTCGTTGCCGGGGATCGGGAAGTCGATGGGGTCGGGGTCGCAGTTGGTGTCACAGACGGCGATCACGGGGATCCCCAGCTTGTTGGCCTCTTTCACCGCGATCTCTTCTTTCTTCGGATCGACGATGAAGAGCGCACCGGGGAGGCTGCTCATCTCCCGGATACCACCGACGTTATTCTCCAGACGCTCTCGCTCCCGCTCGAACATCAAGCGCTCTTTCTTGGTGTACCGGACGTAGGAGCCGTCGCGGCTCATCTTGTCCAGCTCCTTGAGCCGGTTGATGGAGTTTCGGATCGTCTGCAGGTTGGTCATCGTCCCACCGAGCCACCGGTTCACCACGTAGTGCTGGTTGGCCCGCTCGGCCTGCTCCCGGATGGCGTCCTGGGCCTGCTTCTTGGTGCCCACGAAGATCATGGGCTTGCCCTTGCTGGCCACGTTCACGGCGAAGTTGTACGCATCAGCGAACATCTTCACCGTCTGGCTGAGGTCGACGATATGGATCCCGTTGCGGGCCCCGAAAATATAGGGCCGCATCTTGGGGTTCCAACGATTGGTTTGGTGCCCGAAGTGGACTCCCGCTTCGAGCAGATCGCGCATGGTCACAGTGTTCATGTCTACTTTCCTTGTGTGATTTGTTAGACGTCCGCCTTCATCATCCTTCGGGTTCCCACCCCGGTCGCGAACCATCGCTCCCGAGGCACACGGGCCCTCCGTCAGAAGGCGTGTGATTTTGGCGGCGACGCTCGTACCACGGTGGGTGGTTCGAACGCAAGCAGAAGATTGCTGATGCGGTGTGATCGGTTTCCGTCGGTGGGTTGTCTCCATTCCGCAGCGGGCCTTGGCCCGCGAGGACGTTCGGGCCGCTGTTTCAGGCCCGACTCGCCGAGCCTCGTGGCCTTGGCCCGAGGAGAGGTGCCAGATTCGCC
>SKON01000324.1 GCA_007120035.1 Myxococcales bacterium | reverse complement strand
ACCGTGTTGGTCTACTTCGCCTACCCCGTGCCTCCTACGCTCTACAATCGAGACCTGAACTTCCTGGTGGTAGCCAACGACGATGGCGAGGGCGCGCCGTTCTTGGACTGCGACCCCGACACGGCGTCGGCGACGATCCACGACGTGCGGTGTACCTACGCCCTGTAAGTGAACCGTTGTAAGTGAACTAGCGGAGCTCGAGCCACACCTCGGCGCTCTCCTCCACGGCGGTGGCCCACTGGCGGAAGGCGCCGTATCGCTCGGGGTAGATGCGCTGGCGGCCCAAAAAGATCGCCGACTCCAGCCGGAGGGTGTCGCCGTCCACCCAGGCGCGGCGCTCAAACCGCCCCTCGTCGATGGCCTCGTCGAGATCCCGGGCCCTGAGGTTCGCCTGCCGGCCGGCCGGGAGCTCGATGGACAGGGTGTAGTCCTGGTCCCGCTCGTAGCCCACGAACATCGCCGACTCCCGGGTGGCCAGGGGTGCGTAGATCCGCTGCATGGCCTCCCGGAACACGGGGCGGTCGATGATCAGGCGGTCGCCGTCGACCCGGGCGAACCGGGGTCGCTCAAAGCTGATGGTGAACTCCAGAGGCACGTCGGGATCGGCCTCGTGGAGGATCTCCACCCCTGTGAGGGTGGCGCCCTCGAGCTCGTCGGTGAGGATCCGCTCGAAGTACCGGCGTCGATCTTCCTCGTCGGGGCGGCCTCGGAGGGCAGACCGGACCACCACGGCCCGAGCCCCTCGGAACACATAATGGACCGTGCCTCTCAGAGTGCCATCATCGCCCAGAGCGCCCTCGAGCTTCACTCGACGGTGGGCTCGGCGGTCCTCGTCGATGGCGACGATCTCCTCCCGGAACTCCTCGCAGGTCAGGCACACCGCCGGCTCTCCGACGACCTCGGCCTCGACGGCGCCGAACATGGCGTCTCGGCGCCCCATCTCCAGCCACACCACCTCTCCGGAGGCGGGCATCTCCACCCGAAGTAAGGGCTTGCGGTACCGCTGGATCTCTCCCATCGCCCAGGGCTCGGGGGGCATGGAGTCGCTGCGGCCCAGGTACACGTCGCTCGCCACGCCGGTGATGTCCAGGAGGGTCTTCAACAGGACCAGGGGGCTTCCGCGCCGGTGCTCCAGGGCGTGGGCGGCGTCGGTGGAGAAGCTCCCCGGTGAGGGGCTCCGGAAGTGGGCCGCCGTGGCGTAGAAGAGCCGGCGGACCTCCTCGTCGGTGATCCCCCTTCGCCCGTCCTGGCCGAGCCAGGCCGTCAGGGTTCGGCGCACGATCGGGGCGTCCCGGGTGCTGTCGATGAGGGTCTCCCGGTGGTACCGCCGCTCGGCGTCGAGCACGTGGCCTTCCAGGCCGATCCGAACCTCGCGCACCCAGGGCAAGAACTCCACGGCGTTGACCCGCCGGGGCTCGCTGCGAGGCCGGCGGACGTCGCGAGCCTCAAACCGCAGCGCCGGCAGCCCCTCCCACTCGAAGGGCTCCGAGGAGGGGGCGCCGTTGGCGGACTCCACGCTGAGGTCCTCGGCGTCGATCAGCACCAGCTCGCTGAGCCGGGAAGAGATGTTCAAGTTCTGGAAGGTGAAGATCGGGCCCTGGGAATGAGAGGGCACCTCCGAGGGGCCCTGGAATTGGAGGTAGGCGAGCTCCACCATGTCGCCCTCGGCCAGCCCGGGCATGCTCAGGGTGGACTTGCCGGGGACGTCCTCGGGCACCCGGGTCTCCCCGTCTTCTTTGATGGTCCGGGCCTGCAAGAGGTAGGCCCCGCCGGGCACGGAGATCTCGGCGTAACGATCGATGGCCCCCCGGGTCATCACCCGCACGATCTGGTGGGTCAGGGTCCACACCGACCCGTCGTCCAGGTGATGGCGAGCCCGGAAGTTCAAGACGTAGTAGGCGTCGTCGAGGACCATGGACTCCTCGTCGAGGTCGTCGGCCTCGTCGGTGATGGTCCCCAGGTCTCCGGAGCGCTCCACCTCCTGTCGAGCCAGCTCGTGGCCGTCGTACATCAGGCTCTGCAAGGGGATCTCCCCGTTGATTCGAGCCCGCTGCCATTGAGTCCCGGCGGAGCGCCCGAAGATGGTGCCCTGCTCGTCGATCATGGCCCGGGCGCCGTCGAGGTCGTCCTCCAAGAGGGCGAGCTCCACGCGGGCTTCCAGGAGATCCTCGTCGGCGGGCATCCGAGCCCGGGCCTCGTCGAGGACGGCCCGGGCGCCGTCGAGGTTCCCGGCGGAGCGCAGGGTCGCTGCCAGCGCTCGCTGGTAGCCGCTGTGGTAGGGCTCCCGCTCCGCTCGCCAGCGGTCCAGCCGCAGGGCGTCGTCGATCCGGTCCGGGTGGGCGTCGGCCCAGCGCTGCAGGAGCGACGGACACCGCTGATAGTCGGGGGTAATCTCCTCGGGGTGCGGCGCGAATCGACGTCGGTCGTAGAGGCCCATCAACTGGCGGGCGGCCGCGCAGTTGGAGGGCTCCAACAAGAGCACCTCTCGCCAGGCGTCCTCGGCGTCGGCGCTCCACCCCTGGCGCTCCAGGTAGGTCGCCCACACCACGAGGGGGCGAATCTGGCGCAGGCCCTCACCGTCGAACCTGGGGATACTTTCGTCGGGCCGGCCTCCACCGAGGAGGGGGTCCTGCTGTGGTTCGCCGGCCTCAGCGGCCCCAGACGCATCGGGGGCACGGTCGGCCCGGGAGAAGTCTCGTCCCATGGCGAGCTCTCGGGCCCGCTCCAGCACCCGGCGGTGCTCCCGATCGTTGGCCTGATCCCGCAAGCCCCGCTCCAGGCGCACCAGGGCCTGCAGGTTGTCGGGGTCCACCTCCAGGGCCCGACGAACCATCGCCAGGCTCCGGGCCTCTCGCAGCTCGGAGGGCACGTCCCATCGGGTCCGAATGTGGAGGCTCCCCAGCAAGATCCCGGGCACGAACTCCGGGTGCCGCTCCATCAACTCCCCGTGGAACTCCTCGAAGAGCTCGGACTCGCCATTGGCGTGAGCCGAGAGCGAGAGAGCGTAGAGCGTCGGTGACGAGACGGCGCTCCGTGACTCCGGCGGGGTCACAGGCTCCAGCTCCATCGGCCCCATCGCAGGTCCTCTCAGCGCCACTCGTCCCGGCGAAGACTCGGGGGTCAACGTGGGCCGCAGAGGACGCTCGCCAGTGAGGTCCTCGGGGACCAGGAAGAGCTCGAACCAATCCCGGAACCGGGGCTGCAGGCTGATCTTCAGGAGCACCCGATGGGACCCCTCGGTGAGCTCCACCTCTCGGAAGAGCCTCCCCGACTCATAGCCCTCCTCCCGCCGGGCGAAGACCTCCTGATCGCCGATCCAGACCTTCGTGGCCGCCGGGAAATGGCCGGCCACCAGGAACGACCCGGCCTGATCGACTTCCAGGAAAGACTCCAGGTAGTACACCCCGGATCGACCGAGAGAGAGCCGGTTTCCCGGGGCGTCGAGGTGGACGGTCTGCACGGGGCGCCAGTTCGCCGGATGAGCCGACGCGATCCGGGGCGACCGATACCGCTCGGCCAGGGACTCGGTCTCCTCGGGCTCAAAGGCGGTGTCGAAGTCCTGCAGCCGCCACGGGGAGAGACGAGGCGTCGCTCGCCAGAGGGGGATCACCCCGGCCCGTTCAAAGGAGAAGGGCTCGGCGTCGCTGAGCTTTCGGCCCCACTCGGCCCGATGGGCATGGTGAAAGACCCGGGCCATCACGTACCGGGTCAGCCCCGACTCCTCGGCGAAGGACTGCTCCCCCAGGTCGTCGATCAGCCGTCGGGAGAAGTCCATCACGTCATGGCGCAGCCCCTGCAGCCTCTGGGCCGCGTACCGGTTCAGGGGGTGGCCGGGCTCCCGGAGGAACATCGAAACGTAGACGTCGTAGGCGGCCTCAAGGTCGCCGCTCCAGTAGAGGTGCTCCCCGGCCAGGAACCGATCCACCTGGGTGGACTCAGCGGTCAGGGCCTCGGCGGCCTGGCCGGCGATCCACGCCTCGATCCCCGCCGTGGCGGGGTCGTCGAAGTCGTAGCGATGGGGCTCGGGGGCCGTGGCGCATCCGGCGACGAGGAGGAGAAGGGCGGTGACGATCAGCGGCTTCTTTACGTTCATGGTCTTCACGATAATCTTCACGACGCGCCCTCCTCTTCGACCAGCCGAATCGTCTCGTTGAGGGCCTCGTGGACCTCGCTGATGAACTCCCGAAACTCCTCGTAGTCCGCCACGGACACTCTCTGGACGGCGATGGAGTACTCCAGGTCGACCACGAGCTCGTCGCCCTCGCGGCGATACTCCACGTAGAGGTCACCGAATGGCGAGGAGACCTGGCGGTCGTCGGGGACCCGCTCGATGGCCTGCCCCGAGGGGAGGCGGTACCGCAGGTGGGCCTCGTTGGCGAAGGGCACCCGGAAGGTCCGGTCCTGGTGGCGGGTGGCCTCTCGGGCGTAGGCGCCCATCACGTCCCGGGGCACCGCGTAGGGGTAGAGCGCCTGGCCGTCCTCACCACCCCGCAAGATCCCCGGCGCCGTGGCGGTGTACTCGATCCGGGTCGGGGCCAGGAGGCTGTCGAGATCGAAGTACTCGGCGTCGATCAGCTCAATGCCCGGGAAGGTGCTCGCCAGCTGGCGCTCGAACCGCTCGTCCCGGCGCTCCGGATCCTCCAGGGATCGCCGCAGCCGCACGGCGTGGGCCCCGTGGGCCTCCAGAGTCCCCCGCAGCACCGGCGGGTCGGCGCTGAGATCGATCTCCAGGGTCTGCTTGAAGAGGTTGTCCGAGGCGTCGTCGATGGGCATGGTCACCCATCGGGAGTCGCCGCCGTCGCTGATGATCAGCGCCTGGGCTCCCTGATCCATGGAGGTCAGCTCGTAGGGGCCGTTGAACTCGGCGGTGGCGTCCAGGAAGAGATCCATGGACGGCACATAGGTCACGGCGTGGTTGAACACATGCATGCTCGCCGGGAAGTCGCCGACCGACCCCAGGCGACGGGTCCGGACGAGGACCATCTCGGCGTCCACGCCGGCCTCCTCGAGCATCACCTTTAAGAGGGCCGCTTTGTCTTTGCAGTCGCCGTATCGGTTTCGAAGGATCGTGGAGGTTCGGTAGGGCTTCCACCCGTGAATCCCGAGCCCCAGGTGTAGATACCGGGTGTTGCGGGCCACGAAGTCGTAGATCACCTCGACGATCTCGGCGTCGGTCTCCCGGCCCTCGATCAGGTTCGCCACGGTGCTGCGGATCTCGTCGTCGACGACGAGCTGCTCCTCGATCAGGTTCCACCACCATCGGCCGATCTCGTCGTAGCTCTCCTTGTTGGAGACCACGATGTGGTCGTAGACGTCGGCGAACCCGGGCTGGTCGGTCTCGGAGTAAATCCGTGGCACGTCCCGGAGCTCGAAGAAGGTCACCCGCTCCCCCTCGGCGGTCGATCCGTCAGGGAGCTCCCCGTCAGCTCGCCGGT
>SKON01000030.1 GCA_007120035.1 Myxococcales bacterium | reverse complement strand
CGGGCGATGGCCAGGCGGTCCTCGTCGATGTCGATGCCCACCAGGGTGTCTCGGCCGATCAGAGCCTGGAGGATCCGGCCTGTGCCGGTGGCGAGCTCCAGGACTGTGGCTTCGGGAGGGCACTCGGCGCGGTAGTGGTCGAGGTCGCCCTCGACGCCTTCGTGGGTGGCGTCGTAGAGGCGAGCGATGGTGGTGGGGTCGGAGAAGCTCATTCGGTGGATTCCCGTGGTTCGGGGGCTTTTCCCGGGATCAAAGGGGTCAGGCAGAGGGCGACAAGGGCCAGACCGGTGAGGGCGAAGATACCGTTGGCATACACCGCGCCGGGGCCTGTGGAAAGGCCGAAGAGGCCCCCCGTGCCGGGCGCCTGGAGCTCCACGACGGTGACGCTGAGGGCGACCCCGAAGGCGCCGCCGAGGAAGAAGATCATCATGAAGATCCCCATGCCGGAGCCCGCCAGGCGCCGGGGGAGGATCTGGGAGACGGCGCTCACCGTGGGGCTCTGGAAGAGGGCGAAGCCCAGGCCGTAGAGGCCCATGCCGATCGCCGCGCCCGTGACGGGGCCGCCAGCGGTCACGGCGGTGACCAGATTGCCGGCGACGATCAAGAGGGTGCCGGCCACGGCGGGGCGTCGGGCGCCGACGCGGTCGCCGATGCGCCCGGCCACTGGTGAGAGGACGGCGATGAAGAGGGCTCCGGGCAAGAGCACGAGGCCCACGGTGATCGCCGAGACCTGGTTGACCTCGATGAGGAAGATCGGCACCAGGACGATGGTCCCAAACCGGGTGGCGTTGATCAGGAAGGCGACAGTAGCGCTGGCGATAAACCGGGCGTCGTGGAAGAGGGCGGGCTCAGCGAAGGGGTGGTCGACCCGGAGGCACCGCCAGACCAGGAGCCCCAGGGCGATCACCGAGAGGGCCAGAAGGCCGAGGGCCTCGGGGCCGAAGCCCAGGCGCTCCACGACGTTGAAGGCGTAGAGGAGAGCGCTGACGCCGACGGCCAGGAAGATCGCCCCCGGGAGGTCGAAGGGCTCGGGGGTCCGCTCGTCGAGGGTGGCCGGCAAGAGGCGGAAGACCATGGGCAGCGCCAGGAAGACCACCCCGGTGAAGGCGAAGACCCACCGCCAGCCGCCGACTTCGACGAGGATCCCGCCCAGGAAGGGCCCGATGGAGGCCCCGACGCCTACGGAGGCCAGGATACTCCCCATGGCGAATCCTCGGCGTTGGGGGGCGAAGAGGCGAGCGATGATCACCGTGCCGAGGGCGGGCATGGCGGCGCTGCCGGCGCCCTGGATAAGCCGCAGAGCGATGGCGAGCTCGATGGTGGGGACCAGGGCCAGGAGGATCGCTGTGGTGCCCAGGATGGCCACGCCGCCGGCGTAGTGACGGCGCAGGCCCAGGCGGTTCGCCAGGCGGCCGTGGATGGCGCTGAAGATCCCGAAGGTCAGGGAGAACCCGGTGACGATCCAGCCGTAGACCCCTTCGGTGACCTGGAAGTCCCGGCCGATGAAGGGGAGGGCGACGTTCACCATGCTGGCGTTGACGACGGCGAAGAAGACCACGAAGCAGAGCAGGAAGAGGGCTCTGCGGGCCTGTTTTTCCGGGGGATACTCGTGGTTCAAGGACGAGCTCTTGGGGGTTTAAAAGCAGAGGTCCTGGAGGCGGCCCGTGTCTCCGTGGCACTCGGCGCAGGGGGTGGGGTTGGTCTCGAGCCAGTGGCGGCACTCGAAACGAAACTCGGGAGGGTGGGGGTTAATGCCCACGTGGCAGGTGATGCAGTCCTGTTCGATGTGGCAGGAAGCGCAGTCGTGGATGTCTCGGCGGGCCATGACCCCGTGGTTGTTGGGGGTCGAGCCGTCGAGCCACCCCGGGGGGTGGAAGGAGACCGTCGAGGGGGGGCTGTCGTCGAGCTGGGGGGAAAACCGTGTCTCCGTGTGGCAGGCGGCGCAGAAGGTGTCCAACCGGTGGCAGGTGGTGCAGTCGGCGATGTCCTGGGCCGGCTCGGTGGCGTGGATCAGGGCGAAGTTCGGTGGGTGGACGGCGTAGGGGTCGCCGATGGACTCCGTGTGGCAGGTGATGCAGTCCTGCTCCATGTGGCAGGAGGCGCAGTCGTCGCCTTCGGAGATGGCGACGACGCCATGGCGAGCGATCCAGTCGACGCGGTGGTCGTCGGGCATCAGGAGATCGTCGCGGGAGGGGTAGCCCCGGTCTTCGTGTTCGTGGAGCCACCGGGCGTCGGAGTCCGAGGAGCTCTGGCAGGCCGTGAGCGCCGTGGGGAAGGTCATGAGGACCAGGAGAGTCAGGAGGGCCCGGAGTCGTTGGAGAGTTAGCGCCATGCGTCGACCTCGAAGTGGGCGAAGGCGGCGGCGTTGCCCGTGGCGAGGGAGCCGCCGCGGCTCTCCAGGGAGACGGCCAGGCGGCCCCAGTCGGCGATGGCGAGCTCCATGCCGACCACGGCGGTGGTGGCGAAGCCGGCCTGGCGGCGGTGGTGATCCGGGAGCGCCCAGAGCCCCAGGATTCGCCCCGTGGCGTAGAGTCCGTCGACGGCGACGGGGGCCCGGAGCCGGAGATCGGCCAGGTATTGGTCGCCGCCGGAGCCGTCCGTGAGGGTCTGGCCGCTGACCTGCCAGGAGACCTGCAGGGGGATGAAGAGGCTCAGCCGGTGGTGGCCGGCCAGGGCGGCGCCGAGGGCCAGGGCGTCGCCGGTGGCGAAGAGGCCCGGGTCGGAGTCGAAGTACTGCCGGGTCCACCCCCGGAGCTGGAGGCGGGTGGAGGCGGGCTCGAAGGTGCGCTCCGCCGACCCGTAGGCGCTCCGATGGGGCTGGGCTCCAAAGAGGTTAAAGATACTCGCCGAGTCAAAGACGGGCCGGCGCTGGTCGAAGCCGACGGTGAAGGTCTGGGCTCCGGCGCGGACGGCGGTGGCCAGGTGGGCCCGATCCAGGGCGTTGGGGGTGGAGTGATAGGAGGTGGCCGCCGTGATGGTCACGGGGGCCACGGGCGTCGTGGAGCCCGAGAACCCCAGGCGGGTCGTGGTGACCCGGCGGTCGAGGCCGGCCTGAGGCCGCCGAAACTGCTGGGCGGCGAGCTCGACGCGGTGGCGGTCGTGGGCGATGACGCCGGCTCGGCCCATGCCGATCAGGTGCCAGGTGTCGGGGGCGACGCCGGCGTCGTTCGGGGGGAGCCCCTGGACGTCGAAGTGGCCCGGGTCGAAGGGGGTCAGGCCCCGCTGGACGTCGCGGCCGAAGGCGGCGCCCAGGAAGGGGCGCCAGTCGCCGTCGGGGAGCTGCCAGTGGACGGAGATCCCGTCCATGTCGGTCAGGCCCAGGGTGCTGGGGGCCCAGTGGCGGCCGCCGACGAGGCGCAGGGAGTCCGTGGGGTGCCACCGCAGGTGGGCCAGATCGAGGCTGATGTCGTTGAACCGGGCGTCGAAGAGGGGATCTCGGCGGAGCCGTTGGGCCAGGCCGAAGTCCGTGACGTATCGGAGCTGGATCCGGGCCATCAGGTCGCCGGACCCGTCGCCTCGAAGATCGTAGGCCGACAGGGTCATCCCCTGGGTGAACACTCGTGGGGCCGCCAGGGTGGTGTCCGAGCGGAGGTGCTGGGTGGCCCGCACCGACGTGTGGGTGCGGACGTGCACCGTGGCGGCCTCGGCCTCCGGCAGGGCGGAGTCCTGGACGAATAGAAGCCCCAGGAGGATCGCGAAGAGGAGGAGGCGTTGGGAAGAGAGGTTCTGCAAGAGGCACCAGGTTCGCCGGAGGAGGACAGGGAGGATGCTACCATCGCCAGTCTGCGAGGCAAGGAGCGCCGTGGGGACCCGGTGAGTAAGAACCGGAGTATGCAAAAAGGTGCGAGCTGTGAAAAAGTTTCATACCAGGGTGGAGGTAGGGGCATCGCGGATCTGTGGTGTGGGCGTGGGATCCGGGAAGGCGGCCTCTTTGGTGGGCCTGGCGCGGAAATTGCAGATTGTTACAGGAGAAGATGTCCAGGAGAAATGGCCGACGTCCCCGAAGACAAGAGAAGAGGCGCTCTTGAAAACCGGATTACCCAACTGGAAGGGCTTTACCCTGGTGGAGCTGATGATCGTGATCGTGATCGTCGCCCTGCTGGCGGCGATCTCGACGCCCACCATCTCTCGAACCATCGAGCGCAATCGGGCGGCCGATCTGAACCGGGCGATCGCCAATGGGTTTACGGAGGCGCGGAGCTACGCGATGCGGAATGGGGAGGCCATCTTCGCCCAGGTGGACCTGGCGAACCAAGAGATCGTCTTTCGGCGGGCGGTAGATCCTGACGGGGCGCTGTCGTGTCCGGTGGGTGAGCCCGGGGGCGCGGTGCTCTTCGACGTCGTCGTCGCTGAACATGCCCCGGATCAAGCGATCCTGCGGATCGAAGGGGACGCGCCCGATGGGGTGGTCTGCTTCTCTCCCAGCGGAAGAGTGTACGACCAGGGTGGGCGAGTGATCGGCCACCCTGAAGGACAAGAGTGCGGAGACATGAACTTCTACACGGTGGTAGGGCGAGACGGCACTGAGGGGCACACCGACTGTCCCGATTTCCAGGATGATGGTGAGCGAGTCCAGCGCGAACTGGACCTGGTGTCCTTCATCCATGTGTCGGCGACCGGAAACGTGCGGGTGATGCGATGAGAACTCCTCCCACCAACCAGGGGTTCACCCTGATCGAACTGATGGTCGCTATCGTGGTGCTGGCCATCGGGATCATGGCCACGATCGCCCTGCAGTACACGGCCCTGGCGGGATATACCTCATCCCGAGAGACGACGGGGGCCGTAGAGGTGGCCCGCTCCATCGAGCAACGCCTCAAGACCGAAGCCTTGTCCTGGCAGACCGGTAGCAGTCCCGCGTCGACCACGGCGTTTACAGGAGAGACTAGTCTTCTGGCGGCGATGGGCTCCGGTTCGTGGACCATGGTGAATCAGGGGGGGGAGCCCATCTCGTTGCGGATGAACGATGGTGGCCCCCAGCGGTTTTGTGCGTTCGTGATCGGGGAGCAGATGGAGGAGTTGATCGGCGAGATCGATGGCGATGACGTCTTCGAGCCACGGCCTTACATGCAGGTGACGATCGCCGTGGTCTTCCCGGCGGCGAACGCCCAGTTCCCAGGAGTCTCGGATACGAGCCCCTGGGGGAGTTGCAACGGACTCGGCCCGCTGACTCCCGGAGATCGAACGGAGCTGGAGAAAGACGGGCTGCGAGTGGTGTTCTTGAGTACCGCAGTCAGACCTCTTCAATAGGGTGAACCGACGATGCCTGTGAACATGCGAAGACATCCCAGAGGACCCAAGGGTTTCACCCTGGTGGAGCTGATCATCGCCATGGCCCTGGTCGGGGTCCTCACGGTCGTGATCTTCGGGCTCTTTACGCGAACCTCGGACTCCTTGTCGGAGGTCAAAGAGCTGAGCATGACTCTCGATCAGGCCCG
>SKON01000182.1 GCA_007120035.1 Myxococcales bacterium | reverse complement strand
GGGGGGCTTCTTACCCGATCGAAAGGGGGGCTTCTTGCCCGATCTGATCGACGAGACCGGCGAAGTTTTCCTACCTGTCGCCGCTGGTGCCACTGCCAATGCTGCTTGCGGGGCGCGATAGCGAAGAATCCCCCTCGATGTCCACCACTTTCTCGCCAGCTCAACCGGGCTGTGGGACATCGACACATGCCGAAGCGCACTGGTCCACGCACCGCGACTGATAGCAATGGCATTGCACGTTGGCCAAGAGGCGGGCGTTGGTCGCATCCACATCGGGGACGTGAGTATCGATACACGCCTCGCCACAGGCTTCATCGCCGGCGCAACCGGAGAAGCAGCTCTGCAACTCCTGACAGGTCTCAAAGTCGGCGCCCATTTCCTGGATGCACCCCTGCGCTACGACGTAGACGCAGGCCCAATCGCCCATACAGTCCGAGAACGTGTCGTGGCACTCGCCACCCACGTCCATCGCCAAGGCTCCGCACTGATCGCAGGACGAGCCCAGGGGCAAGCAACTCCCCTCGAAGCAGGCCTCGTTACCCCCGCATTCGTTGTTACATCCCCCACAGTGCATGGGATCCTGCTGAGTATCCACACAGGTATCGTCGCACACGTCGGTGCCGGGACCGCAGAGGACCACCAAGGTGTTCAAGGTCTGGCTGACCTCTACGTGGAGAGTCCCCGATGTGTGTGCCAGCTCACCATCTTCGCCCTCGTCGCCGTCGAAGGCTAAGAGGTCGAGGCCAGCCCGGGTCGTAGTCGCCGTGCGACGGAGCCGCACGCTGGCTCCGGAGACCATATCCACCTCGCTCAGCGCCGTCGACGAGATCTGGAGCTCTCCTGTGTTGTCGTTCCCCGTGCAGATCAGCGTCCGGTTCTGGCCGGTCGGGGTGACCTCAACGACCACCTGGCCGCCGGCGCCGGTCCACTCCATCAGCCATGAACCGTCGCCCTGCTCGGTGACCTCCAGGTCGCTGCTCGAGACCCGCGGGGGCGTGGCAAAGCTCACGTCAAAGGCGTCAAACCCGGGCGCCGCGTCGGCGCCAGCGGCAGCCACCGAGGCTTCCCCCCCGCCGGAGGGCAGCACGGTCACACCCGCCGGGCTCGTGTACAGATAGGGCGGCGCCAACTCCAGATGCTCCGTCAGGCCGTCGAACACCAACGTCCCGGCGTGGAACCCGTCCACGGGCCGGCACGCCGGAGCCCCGGGCGCCGGGAAATAGCACTCCTCTCCGGCCGGACAATCCAGATCGCAGAACGTCGTGCATCGGGGCTCACAGCTGTCGTTGAACGCGCAGAACGCACCCGCTTCGCACCCTCCGGGGCACTCGGGCAGATCCAACACCTCGCAGCTCCCGTCCACAGCCGTCGAGCACCGCTGCGGCGCCTGGTAGTCGCTGGCGTCGGGGAGGAACACCCCGGACACGCTCACCGTCGACGGTATGTCGTCGCCGTAGAACTCCGACAGCGACAGCCGACCGAGGGCGAAGTCCCCCTGCAGCTCGGGCTCACACTCGCAGGCCCCATAGGAACCGGAGATACAGAGCTGCTCTCCAGAGAGGCCATCGTCACAGGTGCACTCGGCGATGTCGCCGTCCTGGCAATCCAAGGGCACGGTACCGCCGCCTCCACCACCTCCGGAGGGGCCACAACCCCACGCCAGAAGTCCCACCGCAGCCACCACCGTCATCAACACCTGTCGCATCGCAACCTCTCCTGGGCACTCGCCAAACTTCGGAATTTTCTGCGAAATTCGGCGGGAACCTAGCAGGGAGGTCGTCATGATTCAAGGGCAAAAGCAGCCTCTGGTGTGATCGGTTTCTGTCCGTCGGCGGGTTGTCTCCATTCCGCAGCGGGCCTTGGCCCGCGAGGACCCTCGGGCCGCTGTTTCAGGCCCGACTCTCCCAGCCTCGGCCTTGGCCCGAGAAGAGGTGCCAGATTCGCCTCCTGGGGTTGCTGGTGGACGAACCGCCGACGAGGACCGATTTGTGTTCCGTAGAAAAAGGGCGGCGCGGAACCTCCCCTCGGGCCAAGGCCACGAGGCTCGGCGAGTCGGGCTACGCCCGAGGGTCCTCGCGGGCTAAGGCCCGCTGCGGGTAGCCTCCCTCAACGGACCTCCACCCGCACCTGCCCGGGCGTGAAGTTCCCCTGCCCGTCATGAGCCCAGTAGGTGAACCGGTCCTCCCCCAAAAACCCCGGATCAGGCCGGTAGGTCACGGTCTGGTCGGCGTTCAAGAAGACCATACCGTGCCTCGGAGACGAGATCCCACGGACCTCCAGCTCGTCGCCCTCGGGGTCCGTGTCGCCGGCGAGGACGTCGATCACTGCTTCGGTGTCCCTGTCGACGGTGGCGTCCACGTCGACGGTCACGGGGGGCTGATTCTGAAAGTCGATCGGGCCCTTACTCACGGCGTCGGCGTACGCGAAGTACTCGTTGTGCAGGGCTACGTCGTCGTCGAGGCGCACGGGCACGGCCACCTTGTGGATCTCTCCGGTCCCCCGATCCGAGAGGTAGTGCTCCACGATCACATAGGGCACGTCGTTCTCGTCGAGATAGTATCCCCGCTGCTCCAAGATCCGCACCATCTCGCCGCGCTGAATCCGGAGCCGATCCGTCCCGGAGGGAACGCTGATCTCGCCGATGGAGTCCACCTTCACCCCGAAGAACTCCACCAGGCGCCCCCCTTCTTCGTAGGCCGACCGGTAGCTCAGGTCGTCGTCGTCCAGGGTGAACTCGAACCGTCCTTCCACCAGATCGTCGAGCTCCAGGATCAGATCCAAAGTCTCGTCGAGCTCGTCGTACTCCTCTTCGACGTCGATGAACTCCAGCCCGATCAACACGTTGGCGTTGGCCTCGGGGGGCACCGTGGAGCCTCCCATGTTGTCCGTGAAGTCCTTCCCGAGACGAACGCCGGTCTCAAACCCCTCGATCCGGCTATTGATGACCACCATATCAGAGGTGTTCGTGCCGAAGTTGATGCCCCGCCGGGCTCGTCGGAAGGGCTCGGGGGTCATCCCGATGAGATCGAAGTTCTCCAGGGTGTAGTGGGAGGTGTACTCGAGATCGGCCCCGGCCTGCACCTCCCAGGCCGTGAAGTCCGACATCCAGCTCCGCACGTCATGACCCTGGTTGGGGTTGGCCTTGACCACGAAGACCCCCACGGTGCTGGCGAATGCCTCGTTGCCGTGAAACTCCAGGATCGGCGGGTGGTTCGGCGCCGCCGACGGGTTCAGCCCCAGGGCCTCTGGGAAGGTGAACGCCTCGGCGTGGAGCGGCAGCATGCCGCCTCCCCGATGGAAGTAGGAGTACGCCTGGTTCACGCTGGCAGCCACGTTGTCTACGGCCCGGACCATCCGCCCCTGGAACCAGAACCCCGTCCCCGTCCGGGCGATGTCGAAGATGTCGATGTCCACGCCGTTCTTGGGGTTGAACGAGCTGTTGCCCTCGGCTCGGATAGCGATATTCCGGGACCAGGAGCCCGTCTCATTGCCCGTCTCCGACACGAACCCCGCCCCAAAGGTGTCGAACGACGCGTTTCGATCGAAGATGGCGTGGCTGTCGTGATGTACGTATCCCCACCCCGGGGAGTGGAAGACGGCGTTGCCGATCGCCAGCGCCGGGTTCCGGGGGTTGGCGATGCCCGTGCGATGGAAGTGAAAGGAGTACCGGCCCTGGATATTGGTGTCCGACGACACCTCGGTGAGGGACTCCACGTCGCGGGCCTCCCGAGACTTATCGGTCCGCCCCAGGTGCCAGAACGCGGCGTACCGCACGTCGATGTCGTCGGAGTGCATGAACATCACGTGGGCCCGGCGATGGGGCGGCAGGTCGGCGCCGCTCCGGTTTCGAAACGACACGTTCCGGGTGAAGTGGGCCACCGAGGTCTTCAGGTCCTCTCGCGGGGAGTGGTGGTCGTTCTCCAGAGGCGGCTCAAAGTGAACCTCGTCGCCGTCGACAGCGGTGATCGTCAGCACCTGATCCTGGGTACCGTGATACCGGACCTCATGAATATCGTTGTCCCACTTCCACCCCGAGTATCGGGTGCCGGCGAGCACCAGGGTGTCACCGGGACGCCACCCCTGGGGGGCGGACTGGAGGTGGAGCACCTCGTCGCCGGCGCTCGGATCGACGGCCACCTTCAGGTGCGGCGTCACCGCCGCGCCGTGGATCCGGGACCGTCCGTGGGCGATCAACCCCCGGCCCAGGAGCTGCGGGTCCTCGGCTACGTCGATCTCTCCGTCGTCGACGAAGAGGATCTCCACGGCCACGTCGGGATGGACCGGATCCTCCACGGTGCCGATCAGCAACGTGCCTCGCTGATCGACGACGATGGTCTCCGCCACCAGCCGGCTGTCCACCTGGGTAGAGAACTCCAGCGTCCCGTCGACCCGAACGGTATCCAGGGCTTCGTCGACCTCCACGTCGTACCGCAGGTGATGATCTTCGTGGATCACCACCCGAGCCCCCGCCCCCGGGACCTCCCCGCCGTGCCACACCCCGGGGTTGCACCAATGCCCGTCGGCCACACTGACGTGGGTCGCCGTCTCGTAGGCCACAAGGTCCAGCATGGCCATGTGCTCCTCCATCCGATCGTCGTCGGGGCCATGGGGATTATGAGCCTCGTGGAGGTGGGGCATCGTCCCGTCGGGGAGGACCTCCGGGGGATCGCACCGCTCGTCGAACCCGGGCCCCGGGTCGGGGTCTGGATCGGGATCGGTCTGGTTGGGATCGGTCTGGTTCGTGGGATCCGGGTCGGGCTCGGCGCCCTCGTCGGGGCCTGAACAGCCGATCGCCAGTATCAACAGCACCGCCAGGGATCTCTTCATGGTCATCTCCAAAGTCATCATCTCAACTGGCTGGTCTACTGGCAGAAGTCGGACACCGGCGGCGTCACATACAGAAAGGAAAAGCACATCTCATCGGCCGTCCCCGGCCCGAAGATCACGGGATGATCGTAGGGATTGTCCCACAGACAGGTCCCTCGGATCTGGTCGCCAGGCTCCAAGCAGAGCGGCCATCGTAAGGGCGATGACAGGGCCATAGACCCTCCGGAGTTCGATTGCTCCCATGTAGACCTCGCGGACCAGGAGTTTGGGCGGACCGGGGTATTGTAGCAGGTCATGGGTGGGGTCGCGACAGGTGGCTCGAACGACTGGGTCGGTGGGGTGAACGTTCGGGCGGCGCGCACGACCCCTCCGCCCTTCGGGCACCTCCCCGCAGGCGGGGAGGGGGCCGGGCTTCGCTGGTTCCCCTGGGGTTCACGGTGGGGTGAACGTTCGGGCGGCGCACACGACCCCTCCGCCCTTCGGGCACCTCCCCGCAGGCGGGGAGGGGGCCTCGGGCTTCGCTGGTTCCCCTGGGGTTCACGGTGGGGTGAACGTTCGGGCGGCGCACACGACCCCGCCCTTCGGGCACCTCCCCGCAGGCGGGGAGGGGGTCTCGGGCTTCGCT
>SKON01000236.1 GCA_007120035.1 Myxococcales bacterium | reverse complement strand
GGCCCCGCCGACGAAGCCCCGGGCGCTCAGGAGGTCTCCGACCACCTGGGCCTACCCCATCGCAGGATCCATATCTCCCGGCGAGTCCCCCTGCGAGCCCTCTCCAGCCACCACGGGCCCGTCGCCTGGGGACCACCGGCCCACCCCGACGGCGCCTGGAAGAGAGACCTCCTGGACCCCCTTCGCCGGCGAGGCCGGGCCCTCTTCTATGGCAACGGCGCCGACGAGCTCCTCTGGGTCCCCCCTCAGATCTGGCTTCGCGACCAGTGGCGTCGCTGGGACGTGACGACACTCCGGGAGGCCTTCCACCACCTGGACCTCTACTCCTGGCTTCGCCCGGCCCTGCCCCTCTCCATGCCTGGAGCCAGCCGTCATCGGACCGCCGACCTCCCCAGTTGGCGCCGCCCCGAACTCTGGCTCCCCAGGGGCTCCGTCGTCGGCCGCCCCGGTCCCACGGACAGCTTCACCACGCTTCGGGCCCACCGCATCAGCTCCTGGCGTTGGGAGATGATCACTCGATCCCTGGCCCGAGAAGAGCGACGCCTTCAGGGGCCCGTGATCACCCCCTATCTCGACGGCCCCCTCTGGGAAGCAGGCCTCGGCGCCTCCCCCTCCGACCTCGTCGACGACGGCAGGCAGAAGGGGCCCCTGCGGGCATTTCTCAACGGCCGAGTCCCATCAGCCACCCTGGGTCGACACAAATCGGGAGGCTTCGACGCCGTCGTCGAGCGTGGCCTCGCCACCGAAGAGTCCCACCGGGTGATCCAGCTCGTCGCAACGTCGGGCCTGCCCGGACTGGTCGGGCTTGACCTCGTCCACTTCCTCCGCGCCTTCGAGGCCTATCGCCGCCACCGCCCCTCCACGGGCTGTCGCGGCTCCTGGGCGATCTGGCGCACCGTCGCCGCAGCCCTCTGGATGCATCAACTCGATTCGAATGCCCTCAGGAGAAGATCATGAACAAGACCCTTCGTCGCACTCTTACGCCCATCTCTTCGTTGGCCACTCGCCCCCCCTCGCGGCCTCCGTCGCCACGAGCCCGTCCCCAACGGGCCTACCATCCCCCCGTACTGGTCCACCTCGGCCCGCTGCAGGCCATCATCCGTGGCGCCTCCTGGAAGGGGGTCGACTCCAACGGCCAGATCGACCCCGAAAACCACTACCCCGCCTGACCCAGGAGGCTCTCCACCCGCTCCCAGAACGCCCGCCGGGAGGGTTCGTCAAACCGCTCCCGATCCAGGCGCAGCTCACCGCCTTCTACCCGGGCCGGCAGAGGGATCCGCCTCAGCGGCTCGGAGTAGAACTCCAGGAGCTCCCCTTTTCGCTTCCCGAAGGTCCTCAAGTACCGGTGGGTCTCCTCGGCGTTCAACAGGAGCATCAAGCCACAGAGATACCTCGCCTTCTCCCCCACCTCCCGCGGAGCCACAAGGAAGGTGCAATCACTGGAGACCATCGCCCCCGACAGGTCCAGCGAAAAGAGCGGCTCCCTCGCCCTTCGGGGCACCACCAGTTTGGGCCCCTCCATCGCCGTTCGATCTCTCGGCCAATGCAGGCGACACCACGACATCCTCCCCGTCTTCACCTCCCGCCGGGCCTCCAACACCTGCCGAAACTCTCCCAGGAGCCGCTCCATCACCCCTCTGTCCACCGCCGCCGCCGCGTCATCATCGACGTAGAGAACACGGGTCTCTCCAGGCGTCTCCGTGAACACCACATTCTTTTCCAGATGGCGAGCCCGCAGCACGGGCCGAATCAACCCCGGCGGCGCCTCCTCCCACCTCTTCGGGGGCTCCACACCGTCGGCCAGAAAGATCGGTTCCCCGAGCGACGCCCCTCGAACCCTCCCGGCGTGACGCCTCGTCACCCTGTCGGCGCCGCTCACGAACCCTTGATAGTCCCGGGCCAACCCCTCGAGAGCTTCTCCGGACTCCCTCACCTCGGCCCCCCACCGCAACGCCCCCTCGCCGGCGAAGGGATGCCACCCGGACTCTCTGAGAGCCCCCTCAGCCAGGACCTGCGCCGAGCTCCACCCACCCTCGAGCTCTCCCGTCATCTCACGCAGGGAACCTCGCCAGACCCGCCCTCCCCGTCTCTCCCCCCCGCGTTGCAACGCCGTCACCAGGTGCTCACTCCCGGGGCTCGCCGCGAAGAGCCCCGGCTCATGGATCATCGCGAAATGGCGAGCCTCCATGGCCTCCGTCAGACAACGCCGCAGGCTCCGGGCACCCGACGCTGTCAGCCAATAGGGTGGCGTCAGCCACAGATTCCACCCCCCGGGGACCGTCAGCTGCACCCCTCGCCACAAAAAGAGGTAGAGGAGATCCATCCTGGGAGAAAACACCTCCCCGAGGTGCCCATGCCGGGCCTGCAGGTCTCGGAAGAACCCTGCTCGACCCTTCTCCGCGACGTAGGGCGGATTCCCAACCACCGCCGCAAACCCAGACTCCGGGATCCATGGCGCCCCCTCCTCCAGTCCGTCACCGATGACGATGGTCGCCCCGCCACGTTCGTCCCCCCGCTGACGGGCCTCCTCATCGTCGATCACCAACCGAGCCGCCGCTGCGATGGCCAACATCGGATGCCACTCCACGCCGAAGAGATCCCGACGGGGCCATCGGCGACGCATCGCCAAAAGCAGCTCTCCATGACCGCAGGAGAGGTCCACCAGAGGCCCCGGCGGCAGCTCCCCAGCGCACCCCACAAGGGCGCTCGCCGCCTCGGGCGGCGTCATATGAGCTCCCTTCTCCCGGCGATACTCCTCGCTCAGCAGACCTTCCACCATCGCCGCGCCCGCCCCGGCGGGCACGTCGCCGAACTCCCCGTCAATCGCCAGCTCCGCCCCAAGGCCCCCCGACGATCCCTCACAGATCGCCAGAACCCGCTCCCACAGCGCCTCTCTGCCCAACCCTACCCCACGGGCGTCCTCGCCGAACCCCTCCCAAATCACCTGATAACTTGCCTCCCTCTTCATCTTTTCCCTATGCTGTCCCACGACGTCCCACGACTCCACAGCCTCGTCGACGAACCGCTCACCTCTCGCCATACGGAAGCCTGGCATTCATGAACAACCGGGCCACAACCGGGGTCGGAATGACCCTGGGGGGGCGCTACAAGCTGACCGACAAGATCGGCGAAGGGGGGTTCGGCAAGATCTTTCGCGCCCGACAGATCAACGTCGACCGCGAAGTCGCCGTCAAGATCCTCCCCTCTCGGTTCAACTCTGAGCAGAACGTCGTCGAGCGCTTCCGCCGGGAGGCTCGCCTCGCCAGCCGCCTGAAGCACCCCAACACCATCACGATCCACGACTATGGACAACACGAAGACCTCTTCTACATCGTCATGGAGTTTCTCTACGGCGAAGACCTCGCCGACCGCCTCTCCCACGGCGGTCCCATGGCCCCCGAACAAGCCGTAAAGATCCTCTCTCAGACCCTCAGGAGTCTCAAAGAAGCTCACGATATGGGGATCGTTCACCGAGATCTCAAGCCCGAGAACATCTTCCTGACCACCATGTCCGACGAGCTGGACTTCGTAAAGGTCTTGGACTTCGGCATCGCCAAACTCGCCGAACCCGACCCCCGCAGCTCCCTGCAGGAAGAGCGAAGCCTCACCATGGACGGAAGCACCGTCGGCACGCCGGCCTACATGTCTCCTGAGCAGGCCGCCGGCGAAGAGCTCGCCGCCACCTCCGATCTCTACACCGCCGGGATCATCCTCTACGAGATGCTCAACGGTCGCCCCCCCTTCTTCCACGAGCGCCCGATCCGGACCATGCGGGCACACCTCTTCGATCCCGTGCCTCCCTTTGCCCGAAAAGGACTCCGAGGCTCGCCCCTGGAAGCGATCGTCCTCAAGGCCCTCGAGAAAGAGCCAGAGCAGCGGTTTCAGTCGGCCCGCGAGTTCCTGGACGCCCTGAAGAACCCCGACCTCATAGTAGTGCCCGACCCCTCCCCGACGAGTGCTCCCGCCGCCGTCATCGACCAGGTTCCCTTCACTTCGGTCCCCGAGCCCACCCCTCCACCAGAGGGGTTCTCCCTCCAGGGGTCGGTCACCTCGTCGATCATTACGGTCCTCGAAGAACCAGAGCCAGACGAAGTGATCGTCCTCACAGAGCGAAAGAGCACCCCAGAGGAAGTCCCCGCCACGACATCCCCTTCTCTTCCGACCGAGCCATCGACCGAGCCAGAGATCGAATCACAGACCGAAACACCGTCCACAGACGACTGGACATGGAGCGAAGACCAGGCCGTCGACCCTCACCACACCGTGAGCCCTGCAAAAAAGCGCAGCTCTTCCCTTCGACTGGTCCTCCTGACCCTTCTGCTCTTACTCGTCATCGTCGGGGCCTACGGCTACTTCGGCCCCTGACCGCTACAGCTCCAACCCCAAGAGCCGGGCCCTGATATCGGCGACCACCATCGAGATGGCGATATCGTTCTCGCCGCCCCGGGTGATGATCACGTCTGCGTACCGCTTGCTGGGCTCCACGAAGCTGTGGTGCATGGGCCGCACCGTTCGGGTGTACTGCTCGATCACCGACGACAACGACCGCTCCCGCTCCGCCACGTCTCGCTGCAACCGCCGAATGAACCGGATGTCGTCGTCGGCGTCCACGTAGATCTTGGCGTCCAGGAGTGACCGCAGCGCCGGATAGGCCAGCACCAGGATCCCCTCGACGATGATGATCGGCGCCGGCTTCACTGTCGTTGTCTCCGGCAATCGCAGCGAATCGGCGAAGCTATAGACCGGCTTCTCGATCGTCTCTCCCCGGGTCAACCGGCAGAGATCATCGATGAAGAGATCCGAGTCGAACGCGTCGGGATGGTCGAAGTTGAAGGTCTTCCGGTGCTCTTCCGGCAGATGCCTCAGATCCCGGTAGTAGGAATCCATGTCCAGGCAGATCACCTCTCGATCGAAGGCGTCCAGGATCTTCCTCACCACCGTCGTCTTTCCCGAACCCGTACCGCCGGCGATTCCTACCAGGATGGACTTCGACATCGGGGGACTCCTTAGCTCCGACGACAGACTCGAGACATCAAGGCAACGTCACTTCCAGCTCGTAGGGATCACAGCTCGATCCCGACGTCGCGCTTACGGCGAGATAATAGAGCCCCGGAGGCAAGTCAATCGTCAACTCCTCATCCCCCCCGGGCCCGGACCGGTTCACCATCGCCACTCGGCCCCCTTCGTCGTCGAGGAGCTCGAACCGAAGGTTCAGCGGATTCCCCGCCAGGTGGATTCGCACCGAACGCGACACCTCGGCGTCCCACCCCGGCTCTTCGTCGACTTCGTCCACGCCCTCTTCCACGGCGTCCAACACCTCCTCGCCGCCGGGCTCGGCCTCTTCGCCAGCCACGAGAAACGCGAAGTAGTCCACGTCACCATCCACGGAGATGAACCCCGTCCTCGCCGCTCCGATCTCCAGTCGGTCGGCCTCCTCCACGGTGTCATTGGGCTCCACCTCGAGCCCCTCGAGCTCGGCGAGGTTCTCTACGGAGAGCTCGT
>SKON01000059.1 GCA_007120035.1 Myxococcales bacterium | reverse complement strand
CTTCTGGGAGCGCCAGCACCAGGGAATCCCGGAAGTACCCGGGCACGCAGAAGCTCAGGTGCACCACCTCCACCCATCCCTCGGAGAGCTCCCGGGCCACCACCACGGGGAAGATCCCCAGGCCGTTACAGCTCCCCACAAAGGCCCTGCCCACGACCCTCGGCCCCTCCTCGATGCCGGCAGTCCGCAACCGAATGGCGCACCGCCGCAGCTCTCTCTCCACGTCAGCGTCCCCGCACTCCTTTGCCAGCTCCTCCAACCACTCGGCGTCGGCCACGATCCCGTCGCCCACGATAGCTTCCCCGAAGAGAGGCCACAGGTCTCGATACCCCTGGTCGGAGAACACCCCGGCGTAGACCAACCCGGCGTCCAGCCCCCGGGCCTTTCGGTGCCCGTCGATCCGCCAGAACACCTCTTCCCGATCCTGTGGAGGGGTCGCCAGAATCTGTTGAGCCAGCAAGATCGCCACCTCGGGATCCTCCTCGGCCCCGCTCAACATCGTCGCCGTATGGGCGGCCAGAAACTCCCCCACCTCTTCGGCCCCCAACAACGCGGCGTACTCGTCGAGATCGAACTCCTCCTCGGTGGCCAGGCAAAAGAGGGCCCCGATCCGGGCCTGCCGGGACACCTCATCGCTCATGGTCAACCCGTGGAGCACTTCTCGGGCCTCCCCCAGGCCGATATGGGGCAAGAGCCGGGTCAACATGTCCAGCTCATCGGGGCCCAGGCTCTCTGTGGCGATCCGGCGCACCAACTCCTCCCGCAACGCCCCAAGATCGACCTCACTGAGGCGATAGTTCAACTCACCCAGGCTGGCCGGGGGGCGATTGAGCAGCGCTTCGAAGACGGCAGCGATTTCGGTCATCTATCTCTCTCCAGATTCAGTGTGGGAACCTGGTGCTGCCATACTTCGCCAGGTCAGATCTTGATCTCTACTTTCAGCCCCCCGAGCTTCGCTTTCAACCCCCGTTCCTCCGCGGCCGAAAGGGCCGCCCGCAACCGCCGGACCTCCTCCTGCAGCTGGGCCACCTCGGCCTCCAGCACCTCCCGGGCCTCTTCGGCCTGAGCTCTCCGACCGGCCTCCAGGAAGGCTCGCCCCCTGATCTGCTCCAGCTCCTGGACCATCCCCTGGGTGTAGGCGATCTCCTCCTCCAGGGCCTGGGCGTACTCCACGGCCCGCTTCACATCCCGCCGACTCCCCTGCAGCTCCACCTCGGCCCGCACCAGGGACTCCCGGGTCGCCGTCCACTCCTTCAGGGGCACCGTGATCAGCGTCGTTGCCTGCAGCTCCGCCCCGGCAGTGTCGGCCTCGGCGCTCTCTGCTGCCTCCACGCCGGGCCCGTCCACCTCCCCGAGGTATCGGTACTCCGGCCCCTCCGGCCCCTGCCGACGCTCCACATCCCCCCGATGAATCATCGCCGTCAACGTCCGCGGGCTGACGTCGAGATGCTCCGAGAGCTCTTCCCGCCCCATCCACTCCCTCTCTTCCAGGGAGATCACCCGTCTCTGGTCGTCGCTCATGGAGCTCCTCCCGCCGGCTCGACACCGTTCAGGATGCCCTCGTCCCCAGCTCGGCCAGCTTCTGCCGCACTGTCTCGGCGATCTCCGGCTCCAGATCATCGTGAGTCAAGAGCTCGTTGAGCAAGCTCTTCGCCTCCACCAGATCTCCCCGATCGATCTCACAGAGGGCGATATTATACTGGGCCGATGCCATGGCCTCCGGATCCTCGGCGGCCTGACGGAACTCGTTGATCGCGTCTTCCACGAGCCCCATGTCCCGGTACGCCACACCCAACTCCAGGTTGGAGTTCACCACGGAGCTGAAATTGATCAGCTCCGGGTTCGATTCGCTCTCCAGGGAGGTGGGGTTAAACTTCTGGGAGAGGCTGCGCGCCCCGAAGGGGTTCTCCTGGGCCATCTGCCCGGCCTTCAACTGCCGCAGCTGGTTCTCCCGTTTCGCAAGCCCCGGGTGGGACGGGTGTTCCGCGGCGAAGCTCTCCAGAGCCTCCTCGGCCTCTTCGGCCAACCCCTGCTGCAAGAAGAAATCGATCTCCGCCATCTCGCCGATGGGATCATCGCTCCCCAGGTTGATGGCCACCTCCTCATCAGCCCCGCCGCCGAAGAGATCCCCGAAGAGTTCGTCGGCGTCCACCCCATCAAAGAGATTGTCCAGGTCGGGGCGATCCCCCTCTTCCTCTTCCTCGAGAGCGATGAAATCGGACTCGTCGATCTCTTCGGCCCCGTCGAGATCCATCTCCACGATGTCCACGTCCCCCAGATCGAGATCGTCGTCGGCGACGATCCCGGACTCGCTGCTCAGATCTTCCAGATCGCCCAGGTCTTCCAACACCCCGAGGTCTTCCAGCTCGTCCAGGTCCTCCAACTCCTCGACGTCTCCCAGATCCAGCTCCTCGACCTCCTCCAGGACCTCCAGGTCGGGGTCGTCCTGTCCGAGGGTCTGATCCGTGGGCTCCTCCAGGCCCTGGGGCTCCTCCTCGTCGGGGATAAAGGTGTCTTCCGTCAGCCCCGTCTCCTCCTCGGCGGCCCCCAACCCTGCCAGGGCCTGGACGGCCGCGTCATGGCTCAGCGGTTGGGTGTGGGACGACGGCGACTCAAACCCTTCCAGACTCTCCGGCGCCTCCGAGGTCTCCTCGTCGAGGCTCTCGTCGAGGTACTCCAGATCCTCCTCCTCGTCGTCGAGGTAGAAGAGCCCCCCGTCGAGGGAATCGGAGTCGTCGTCGTACACCTCGGCGCTCGCCGCCGCCACGGGCTCGGGCAACACCTCCACAGAGATCTCTTCCAACCCCTCCAACGGCGGGCTGTCGAGATCGATCCCCAACGCCTCAGCCCTCACCCGCACGGCCTGCGGGTTCGGCGCCAACTCCAGGGCCTCCTGCAAGAGCAGGTACGCCCGGGCCGGCATATCGGCAGTCAACTCCGCCAGGGTGATCAGGGTCCGATACTGCCCCTCCACGTCCCCCGTCTTCTGGCTCAGCACCAGCTGCTGTTCATGGGCGTACACGCTGGACGGCGCGATCTCCAGCACCCGACCGATGGCCACCGCCGCCTTATCGTAGAGCCCGTACCGCAGGAAGACCTGACACTCCGCCAGCATCGCCCGCACCTCGCTCTCATCGAGCTCCTCGACAGACATCTCCTCGGTGGCCGCCGGCTCCGGCACCAGTTCGATATCCTCGGTGAGATCCACGAACCCGTCTTCTTCCACCGGCGGAAACCCCTGGGGCTCGACGCGGACCACCTCTTCGACCTTCTCGTCCTCCTCTTCGTCGAGAAACTCCACGGCCCCGAACTCGTCGTCGTCGAGAAACTCCACCCCCTCCAGGGTCTCCGGCGCCGGGGTGTTCTGGCGCGATGGCAGCGCCCCGGTATCGGCCAGTTGGGCCAGCATCCCCGAATCGGGGCCTTTGCCCGTGGCCTCCAGGGCCACCTGATTCTCCGGGTCCAGACGAAGGATCCGGCGGTAGAGGTTCTGGGCGTCGGCGTCCCGCCCGACCTTCTCGTACAGAGGCCCCAGCTCCTGGAGGACCAGCACGGCCTTCTCCTCTCGGCCCAGGCGCTCAAAGGCCAGCGCCAGGAGATCCATGATCTCCATGTCTTCCGGTGACTCTCGGAAAGCCACCTGCAAATGTTTCAGCGCCGCCTGGTTGTCCTGACGATCCAGGTGGAGCCGGATCAGACGGGTCCGCAGATCCCGACGGTCCGGCGCCAGGTACACGGTCCGCTCCAAGACCTGCACCAGCTCGTCCAGACGCCCCTCTTGCTCCAGCTTCTCCACGCTGAACAGAAAGCACGACAGAGCGTCCTGAGTACGCCCCTCCTTCGTGTACCGCTCGGCCAGCTGGATCCGCAGCCCCACGTCCTCGGGATCGATCCGGACCATATGCTCCAGCATGGTCCGCTGGTTCTCGAAGTCCCCTCGCTCTTTGTAGGTCCGCTGGGCCTGATGAAAGCACCGAATGGCGTCCTTCAGCCGCCCCAGCCGGTAGTAGCACTCCCCGATGGCGTGCAACAACGCCACGTCCTCTTCATCGAGTCGCTGGGCCTGCTTGTACACAGCGATGGCCTTCTCGTACATGTCCTGCTGACCGTACGCATCGGCCACCCGCTTGTAGGCCTCCACCGCTTCTTGTTGTTTGCCAAGCTTCACCAGGAGGTCACCGCACTTCAGGCGGCTCCGCATATCTGACGGATCGTCTTCGACGAGCTTGCGGTACTCCTTGAGTGCTTTGTCCCAGTTCTTTTTGCGCAGATGCTTCTGCGCCGCCTTCAGGACATTGTTGCGATTGATCGACACGGAGATACCACCTGCTCGTCGCGGATTGGTTGTGTTGCTTCCTTATCGACGGCGAAGACCTGTGATGGGGGGAGAAAGAGCCCCGACCCTGGCCTGTTCTGAAATCCTCGATTCGCCGTAAATCATAGGTTTGGCCCGTCAGGAGGTCAAGAAGACCCTCCTGCCTTACTTCTGCTTCACCCTCTCCACGAACTCCCCGCTCCGGGTGTCCACCTTCACCACCTCTCCGGTCTCCATGTACAGGGGCACGTCCACGGTCAACCCCGTCTCCAGGGTGGCCGACTTCGTCGCCCCCTGGGCGGTGTCCCCGGCAAACCCCGGCTCCGTCTCGGTCACCACGAGCTCCACGAAGGTCGGCACGTCCACGCTGATCGGCTTGCCATTGTGAAAGAGCACCTCCACCTCGAGGTTGTCCTTCATGTAATCCAGCACCTCTTCTAAAGCGCTCCGATTCAACCGGATCTGCTCATAGGTGTCGTTGTCCATAAACACGTAGTGGGTGTCATCCTGGTAGAGGTACTGCATCTGACGAGCCTCCAGGTTCGGAGCGTCCACCTTATCCCCGGACCGGAAGGTCTCATCGAGGACTCGGCCGTCCAAGAGGCTCTTGATCCGGGTCTTGACGAACGCCACACCTTTGCCGGGCTTGACGTGTTGAGCGTCGATGATCACGTAGGGAACCCCGTCGATTTCGATCTTGAGGTTCTTCCGGAAGTCTTTCGTCGTCAGCATGTATGGATTCCTCGAGTTCTCGCGTTAGAGCATTTCCTGTTCCACGAAGGGCGCGATCAGTCGCAGCATGGTCTGCCCCCGGTTTACGTCGGCGTCGGTGGTCATCGCCAGGATCAGCAGGTACTCCTCGGCCACCACTTTGGCCAGAGCCGTCACGGTTCCCGCGGTGATACTCACCTCGTTGATCTCCCCCACATCGTAGGCCTGCAGCCGCCGAAACTTCGCCAGGAGGTTACTCACCTCCACGGCAATGGCGCTCATCTGCGGCAGTTCCTCGCCACGATACACCGAGTCGATCGGCAGCCCGTCAAATCCGATCAGCAGGCACCCGATCGATCCGTCTACGTTGTTGACCACATTGGACAACTTCTGTTTGAACATGGCGCCTCCTTAAGGCGGCGTGGGTCTCCCGGCACGGCGGGTCGCCAGCCCACTCTTCAACACTCTGCCACGTCGGTCAAGAGCGACACTCCTTTCCGGGCGCGGTTCCGAAACGTCGGGAACGGTTCGATGCGCGGTCGTTCGCGCCGCCCGAGCGCTCAACGAAGCCTCCCCCCGCGATCCCATGCCGGTGTGGCGAAGGTCGGGGTGGCGCGGGACGACCCCTCCGCCCTTCGGGCACCTCCCCACAGGTGGGGAGAAGGCCACGGGCTTCGGTGTGTCGTCGGGGTTCGCGGTGGGGCGAAGGTTCGGGCGGCGCGGGACGACCCCTCCGCCCTTCGGGCACCTCCCCACAAGTGGGGAGAAGGCCACGGGTTTTCTGTTTCGGCTCGGGTTCGCGGTGGGGCGAAGGTTCGGGCGGCGCGGGACGACCTTCGCCACACATTTCCCCTCCCCACCGGGATATGCTATCTCCCAACACGTGACGCCGCCTGCCGGCGTCGTGGCTCCCCCTTACCCCTCGTCTGGCATGGCTCCCTCTCATTGGTTCGGCTGGATCCTCGCGGCGCTGATCGCCCTGACCGTCCTGGGCATGATGTTCTTCTCCGCCGCGGACCGCGGCTTCTGGGAGCCCTGGGAGGCCTCGGTGCTCCTCACCGACGACGCCCCGGCCGACGAAGCCGACGAAGCTGACACCGACGAAGACACCGACGAAGCTGACACCGACGAAGCCACCGCCGAGGTGATCCCCGCCACCCTCGGCCTGCGCTCCTTCCTCTTCGATCTCACCGACGAGCCCCCGCCTTCGCAGTCCCACCGCTCCTCCCTGGAGCGGTCCACCCGTCTCCCCTCGCTGGGGTTCGCGCTCCTCCTCCTCCTCTTCTGCGGCTTTTTCATCCAACGGACCCTGGGCCCACCGGCGGCGTTCACCACCGTCGCCTTGCTGACCACGGCCCCGATCTTCTTCGCCGGAGCGACGGTCCTCTCCAGCACCTTCCTCCCCGTGGCGCTGACCACCCTGGCGGTGCTCTCCTTCGTGCTGGCCCACCTCCAACGGGAGCGCCGCATCGAGAGCCTCGTCTTTTCCCTGATCGGCGGCCTGGCCACGGCGCTCTGCACCCTGGAGCTCGGGCTCATCGGCTTCTACGCCGTGATCGCACCCCTGGTGGCGCTCGCCATGGCGATGGCCCTCTACTCCGAGGACCGCACCCTCTCCCTGCCGGTCTTGGGCGTCACCCTGATCGTCGCCATGGGGCTCTTCTTCCGAAACATCGACGACCCCCGGCCCCCCATCGACTGGGTGGTCCTGCCGGTGCTCCTCCTCGTGGGCGGACTCCTCGCCAGCTGGCGCCACCCCGTCGCCCAATCCCTGATCCGAGCTCCCGGGCTCGCCATCGTCCTCGGCGGGCTGATCCCCCTCCTGATGATCGCCGATCTCATGGCCGTCCTGACGGTCCACTCCCCGGCCGCCGAGATCCCCCTGGATCAGAACTTCAGCTGGTGGTGGCGCCAGGTGGGCTTCAGCCTCTTTCCCCACGTGATCTTCATCGCCCCGGCCCTGGGGTATCTGACCTACAAGCTCAGCTTTCACGTGGACTCTTCGGCCACGGAGAAGCTCCTGGCCGCCCTGCTCCTGGTCTGGCCGGCGGCGACCTTCGTGGTCGTCGTCCCCGCCGCCGACCTGGGACACACCGCCTTCCCGGCGGTCCTGCCCTTCCTCTTCGCTGTCGCCTGGATGGCGTCGGATTCTTCTTTCTGGGCGACCCTTCGCCGTCACCCGGCCACCTACCTGACCATCGGCCTCACCGCCCTCTTCGCCCTCCAGATCCTCTCCAAGGATCTCTCCAACTACCCCACTCGCCTGGTGGAGTTCCTCCTCTTCGGCGACCAGGGCCTGGAGCTCCCCGAAGACTACACCCTCCACGATCGCCTCGGGACCCTCAAGAACCTCTACCTCCTGGGGCTCATCGCCTTCTTCGGAGGGGCTATCAGCTGGGCGGCCTTCACCCTCCAGGACCTGGGCAAGCTCCTGCGGTGGGTCGGCTCCCTGAAGGAGCGCCTCCGGGGTAAAACCCTGGCCAACCCCGAGCGGCCAGCGCCGAAGACCGCCGAGACAGACGCCGAACCCCCGGGACCCCGTCGGGCACGAGAGCGCGAGGAATGGCGAGACCAGCCGGGCCTCTTCAACGCCCTGGCCAGGCTCCTGGAGCGTACCCCGGGCCTGCTCGCGATGCTCTTCCTCTTCGGCACAGCCTTCGCCTCCCTACACCTCCTGGCCCTGACCCAGGATCTCAACGACCGCCTCTCCGCGGGCTCCGTGATCCAGGCTTATCTCGAGCTCGCCGAAGACAGCGAACCCCTCTATCGGTACCAGGTCCCGGAGCGGGAGGTTCACTTCTACCTCCAGGGGTTGGAGCAGTTCGACGAGCGCCGCGACTTTCAGGCCCGCCTCGGCGACGACGAGCGGTTCTTCGCCGTGATCCCCGAAGATCGCCTGGCCGCCATCCACAGCACGCTCCGCAGATCCCACCAGGGGTTCCAGCTCCCCGTGCTCGCCACCGGCGGGGGCCTCCTCCTCGTCAGCAACCAGATCCGCGATCACGAGGAAGACCTCAACCCCATCACGCCCTTCCTCCTGGACGAGCCCCCGGAGGACATGATCCCCCTGAGCGTCACCTTCAACCGCCAGGTGGAGCTCATCGGCTATCAGCTCGACCGGGGCGGCCCCGACGACCGGGCCCGCTACTCCTGGGGCGACGAGATGGAGCTCACCCTCTACTACCGGGTGATCCGCAGGATCCCCGGCAACCAGCGAGTCTTCCTCCACATCGACTACCCTGGAAACCGCATCCACGGTGATCACGATCCCGTCGGCGGGGTCTACCCCACCAACCACTGGCAGCCCGGCGACATCGTCAAGAACACCCACACCGTCGAGATCGATCGGTTCAACGCCCCGGGCACCTACATCGTCTGGACCGGCCTCTACCGCGGAAACGACCGCATGGAGGTCGGCGAAGACGACGAACAGGACGGCCAGAACCGCGTCGAGATCACCCGCATCGAGGTCTCACCGCTGTGAAGCCCCTGAAGTCTTTGCTGGTCTGGACCATCTTGTGGGTCACCTGCGGGATCGCCACCTCGGCGGCCGCAGAAGAACCCCCGGAGTGCGTCATCGAGGCCGTCCCCGGCGGCATCGCCTGCGTCGCCGACCACCCCTCGCTCTACGCCGGTCCGGCCCGGTTCCGCGAAGGCCGCCACGGCAACCTCCCCGCCGGCCCCGTCGCCCTCGATGACCACCTCTACTACGCCCTGGGCGCCGACCTGATCACCCTGGACGCCACAGCGCTGGTGGTCGTCGCTCGCCATCGACTCCCCGCCCCCATCGTCGATCTGGAGCTCACCGACGACGGAGAGCTACGAGCCCAGATCCTCACCCGGGACTTCCCCACCCCGACGGCGCTCACCTTCGACCCCCGCCGGGACTTCCCCACCGGGGCCCCCTGGGATTGGTCCGCCACCCTCGGAGCCTTCCAGGACGCCCTCTGGCTCCCCGACACGTCCCTCGCTCACGAGCCCGGGGCCTCCGAAGCCCCACCGGAGATCGACGAGGAGGCCCACCGTCGGCTCATCGAGACCCTGACGGAGCGCCGGGCCTTCGACCCCACCAACGCCTTCCTCCCCATCCTGGAGGCCGAGGCCCGGGAGCGCCTGGGCCAGACCGACGAAGCTCGAAGAGCCTACCAGGCAGCGGCCACCGCCCCGGCCCCCTTCCTGGACCTCCTCCGGATCGCCTTTCGCCTGGAGTACCGCGGCCACCCCGACATCGCCGCCGTCGCCTTCGACAACGCTCGCCAGGCTCGCGACGACGCCGGCGTCACCCCGGCTAACATCACCTCCATGGTCAACGCCTCCCTCGGGGCCCTCTGGTTTCAGGACGCCGCTCGCAAGGCCCTGAGCGCCGGCGACCTGGAAGCCCTGGACCGAATCCAGCGCCACTTCGCCGACTTCTTCCCCCACGTCGAGGGGAGCCTCCCCGCCGCCCGTCAGCTCCAACGCCTCCTCGAAGATCCCGACGTCCGCCGGTACTGGGCAGCCCGCGCCGACGAGCTCGCCGACGCCCCCGGCCCAGACCACGCGTTCCACCGGGCCGCATCACGGTTCGACCTCTACCTGGTCCTCCAGGGCGCCCTGGCCCTGACCCTCCTGCTCTCCGGGCTCCTCCTGGGCCTCGGCCGACGCCGCGACGACGAAGATCCCGCCCGCCTCAAGCCCAGCTTCGCCGCGGCCGACCTGATCCCCCTGATCCTCCTCCTGGTCGCCATCGCCCTCTTGCCCCGCCTCCTCACCGAGCCCGTCCAGACCATGATCACCTGGGCCGACGCCCCCACCTCGGTCACCGGCGACGCCCTGGACGCCCCGGCCTCCCAGGCCTGGCTGGAAACCCTGACCCCGAGCCCCGCCCGCGACGCCCTCCTCACCGAGCCCCCGACCCCCTACACAACCGTGCTCGCCACGGCCATCTCGGCCCACTCCGCCGAACACCACACCGACCCCTCCCCGGGACTCCTCACAGACTTCCCCTGGCTCGGCCACGCCCGCACACTCGCCAGGGGCGCCCCCCCGCTGGTCCTGCTGGTCCTCCTCCTGAACGCCCTCTTCTTCGGCGCCCTCCTCCAGGCCGTCTGCCGCCGCGTCCCTCGCCTTCAAGCCCTGGGCCGCCGGTTCGTCATCGGCGCCCCCACGACCCTCGGGGTCCTTCGCATACCCACCCTCTTTCTCTTCCTCCTCGGCCTGATCGCCCTGACCCCCATCCGCGACCTCAACCGCCTGGCCACCGACGCCGCCCTCACCCCCTACTTCGGCCTCACCGCCCTCCCCGAGGCGTCCTCGATCCTCCCCGGGCTTGCCATCGTCGTGACCGCCCTGATCATCCATGGGGTCGCCGCATCGCGGGAAGACGCATAACCCCGCCCTCGGTGGTCTCCACCGGGAACCCCGAGGTCCGAGGGGAGGCTCGATGGAGGGCCGGGTGGCCCGGGGCGACCCCCGGTGCTGGCGCACCGCCCCCTCAAGACCCACTCGAACCGGATCGTGGGGGTGCGCAGTGATGGCGCCGATTTTTGGGCGTTGCGATCTCGGTTGTGGTGTCGGGTGCTCCCTCGCAAACCACCCGTTCTCACGCCAAGAGCCGCCACCTTCGACTCGAGCCTGCCTCCGGAGCCCTGCCGCCTCTGGCGCAGGTGTCCTCCCCACCACATCCCCACTCCCCAAGCCCCGCGCTAGCCTCCCCACACCGCACACCGCCGGTTCTTACGCCGAGAGCCGCCACCTTCGAGGTCGACTCCACCTCCACCGCTCACTTGCACACTCGGTGAACACCTGCGCCGGAGGCGGCAGGGCTCCGGTGCTCCTCCCTCCCTCGCAAACCACCCGTTCTCACGCCCAAACTCGACGCCATCGCTGCGTACCCCCACGATCCGGTTCGAGTGAGTCCAGAGGGAACTGCTTTCGGGGCGTTTTCGGCGTCGGGGTGTGCGGAGGGGAGGCCTCCGACCTCAAAGTTCGCGACGCGCCCCCCAACAGACCGGCTCAATACCGATAATAATCCGGCTTATACGGCCCGTCCTGATCCACCCCGATATAGCTCGCCTGCTCCTCAGAGAGCTTCGTGAGCCTCGCCCCGAGCTGCTCCAGGTGGAGCTTGGCCACCATCTCATCGAGGTGCTTCGGCAGGGTGATCACCTCCAGACCGTAGTCCTCGGCGTTCTCATGGAGCTCCATCTGGGCCAGTACCTGGTTGGTGAAGGACGCGCTCATCACGAAGCTCGGGTGTCCCGTGGCGCAGCCCAGGTTCACCAGGCGGCCTTCGGCGAGTACGATGATGCTGTGTCCGGTGTCGGTGAAGCGCCACTCGTGGACCTGGGGCTTGATCTCGATCTTCTCCACTTCCCCGCGGTCTCGCATGGCCTCCAGCTCGGCCATCTCGATCTCGTTGTCGAAGTGGCCGATGTTGCACACGATGGCGTTATGCTTCATCCGCTTCATGTGGTCCGCGGTGATCACGTTGAAGTTGCCCGTGGCGGTCACGTAGATATCGAACCCGGCCTCCAGAGCGTCCTCCATGGTGATCACGTCGATCCCGTGCATGCAGGCCTGGAGCGCGCAGATGGGGTCGATCTCGGTGACCGCCACTTTGGCCCGCTGGCCTTGCAGGGACTGCACCGACCCCTTGCCGACGTCGCCGTACCCGCAGACCAGGGCCCGCTTGCCGGCCATCATCACGTCCGTGGCCCGCATGATGGCGTCCACCAGGGAGTGCCTACACCCGTACACGTTGTCGAACTTACTCTTCGTGACCGAGTCGTTCACGTTGATCGCCGGGAAGAGCAGGGTCCCGTCCTTCTGGGCCTGGTAGAGCCGGTGGACACCGGTGGTGGTCTCCTCGCTGACGCCCCGCACGTTCGGGGCCGTCTTCGACCAGTACCCGGGCATCTGATCGTGGAGGTCGGCCAAGACCTGCAACACGATGGAGAACTCTCGGTTGTCCGTGGAGCTCGGATCCGGGCGCTCCCCGGCCTCGTTCAGTCGGAACCCCTCATGCACCAGGAGCGTGGCGTCACCGCCGTCGTCGAGGATCAGGTTAGGCCCCTTGCCGTCGGGCCAGTTCAACGCCTGGAAGGTGCACCACCAGTACTCCTCCAGGGTCTCCCCTTTCCAGGCGAACACGGGCACGCCCTTCGGCGCGTCCGGGGTCCCCTTGGGGCCGACGGCCACGGCAGCCGCGGCGTGATCCTGGGTGCTGTAGATATTGCACGACGCCCACCGGACCTCAGCGCCGAGCTCCACCAGGGTCTCGATCAGCACCGCGGTCTGCACGGTCATGTGCAAAGACCCCGTGATCCGAGCGCCCTTCAGGGGCCGGCTGTCGGCGTACCGCTTGCGCAGGGCCATCAACCCCGGCATCTCGTGCTCGGCCAGCTCGATCTCTTTGCGACCGAAGGTCACCGTCTCCGGCGATAGGTCGGCCACCCGATACGGAAAATCCGTGATCAGAGACTCACCGGTGTTCATGAATTCGCTGGGAAGTTCGACGGGCGACGTGGTCATGGCTGGCTCTCCGATACGATGTCCGGCGCCCTTGGCGCCAGACTGGAAATCACTAAAACTGCTGGCACAACGGTTCATCAGATGTACTCATTCCTGTCAACCGCATTATCCCCACCATCCATCCGCAAAGCCCGCGCCAGCCCCCACCACAGCCCGGCCACGAGGGTCACCATCACCGCGAAGAGCACCCCGATCTCCCAGAGCTCCACGTCCACGTCGGCGGTCTCCACAGGGAGCCGGGGCAACACAACCCCGTTCACGAAGTTCAACGCCCCGTGCCCCAGGATCGCCGGCCAGATCGACCCGCTCTTCACGGTCACCCAGGCCAAAAAGGTCCCGATCACCGCCAGAGCCAGAAAGTTCAGGGGGTTCAGATGCAAGAACGCGAAGAGCACCCCGTTCAAGATCACCGCCGCCCACACCCCCTGCGATCGCCGCTGCTCCGGTAGGATCGTCCCCCGGAAGAGGATCTCCTCACAGAAGGGCGCCACGATGACCACAGACACGGCCCCCAGGATCTGCAGGCCCACAGACTCGGGCAGCAAGATCTGCTCGATGGCGTCCTGGTATCGCTCCACCAGATCCTGAAGCCCGAAGATCTCGGCGATCCCCAGGGTCATCACGTTCCCCAAAAACCCCAGCGCGATCGCCGTCAGGCAGACCAGCACCATCGCCCCTGCCGACATGCCCGTCCCCGAGAACTTCGGCCAGAACGAGCTCGGGGCCTGGCGCAGCTTCCGGTACAGGATCGCTGCCCCGAGGATCACCACGAACTGCACGGCCGCCACCTGGAAGATCGCGTGGATCGGCACGAAACTCATCGCCACGGACATCACCACGAAGGCCACCAGGACCACCGAGAAGAAGATAAACACCTTCCCGAGGGAACCGCCTCCCCTTGCTCTTTCGTCGTCGTACCGCATATCACCTCCTGCACCCGGGTCAGGCATTCCTGCCCTGGTGCCAACCTTAACGTCCGCCCCGCCATTGGCAACCGATACTTCCCCGGTGAAGGCTTCTCCATGGACACCCGACGCTTCCTGGTCCCCCTGGAGGGAGACGAACAGACCACCACGGCTCGCCAGTATCTACGCCGCCTGTGGCCCGAGGGCACGGATCAGCAGATCCAGGAGCTCCTCACCACGGGGGCCATGACCGCTGACGGAATCGTCGTCACCCGCCAGGACCGCCCCGTCGCTGCCCAGACGACCCTGGAGATCACCCTCCCGCCCGGGGAAGAGCTCTTCGACCTCCCCGACGCAGAGGCCCTCTTGTGGGGGGAAGCCTCGGTGGTCGTCGACAAGCCCGTTGGGATCCCCGGGGAGCTCACCGGCGACGACCCCATGCACCCTCTGCGGTTTTTGGCCGACGTGATCGGCCTGGATCGGGAGACCTTCGCCCCGGCCTGGGTGATGCCCGCCACCGCCGGCGGCCCCTGGCTCCTGGGTCGCACCGACGCCGACGCCCGAGCCGTCGCTCAATCCCTCGTCGAAGGCGCCCTGAGCTCCACCTGGATCGCGCTCATCCCACGCCCCGATCGGGCCCACCTCACCACCGAGGCCGGCGGCCTGAGGCTCTCGATCGCCACCACCCGGGCCGAGGGCCCCCTGGCAGAGGTCCAGATCACCCCGACCTTCCTCGAGCCCATCGAGCCGGACCGCCTCTTCTTCGCGCTGCTGAAAGCCCTCGCCAGGGCAGGGTTCCCCGTCCTCGGCGACGACCGCAACGGCGGCTACCTCGTCGCCGGCGGCGTCCGCCTGCGCCTGGGAGCCCTCTATGGCACCGACGAATTCGCACACAGCTGGCCGGCTCCGAGCTGGTGGCCCGACGAGCCCGTCCTCCCCGCCGCGGAGCCCGACGACGAGCCCTCGGCGCCCCCAACCTCTCGGGCCATCCCGGACCTGCAGGTCTCCCACAAGACTCTGGAGATCCTCGGGGACTCCCAACGCCCCGGCCACCCCTGGGTCCTCCGAGACGACGAGACGGGCTCCACGGACCACCTGGAGCCCGGGCAGATCGTCCGCCTCGTCGGACCCCACGGCCCCTCGGACATCCACGCCCTGATCGACGGCACGGGCCCCGTGGTCGCCCGGTACTTCACCGACGACCCCTGGGAGGCCCGAAACCTCCGGGACGCCGTCCTGATCCGCCTCGACGAGGCCATCGCCGCCCGGGCCGACCTCTTCGCCGGCCTCCGCACCACCGACGCCTTCCGGGTGGTCCACGGCGAAGCCGACGGCCTGCCGGGCCTCTGGATCGACCGCCTCGGCCCGGCGATGCGCATCGTAGAGCTCGCCAGGTGCGCTCAGGCCTTCCGCGACATCGTCGTCGAACACCTCACGGACCTCGACCCCGCGATCCCCCTGCTCGCCATGGACCACACCCGGGATCTCCGCGACCGCGACGGCCTCCCCACAGCGGCCCAGATCGCCGGCGTCACCCTCCTGAAGCCCGGCGACCCCATCACCCTCCGGGAGAGCGGCCTGAAATACCGCGCCGAGCCCTGGGAAGGCGTGGACATCGGCTTCTTCGCCGACCAACGGGACAACCGCCTAAAGGTCCGCCGCCTGGCGAGCCCCGGAGAGCGGTGGCTAAACCTCTTCTGCCACACCGGCGCCTTCAGCGTCGCCCTGGCCACCGAAGGGGCCCACACCACCAACGTCGACGTCTCGCGCCGCTACCTCCGGTGGCTCGACGAGAACTTCGCCCTCAACGGCCTCGATCTGGACCTGCGCCGCAACGCCGCCGGCGACGCCCGCACCTTCCTGGAGTCCACCGACGAGCTCTTCGACGGCATCGTCGTCGATCCCCCCACGGCGGCGTCCGGCCCCGACGGCTTCTGGTCCGTGCGAGAACACTACCCCCGGCTCCTCTCCCTCTGCTTCGAGCACCTCAAGCCCGGAGCTCCCATCCTGGTCTGCCGCAACGAGCGCCGCCCCCGGACCTCCCTGAGCCAGTTGATCCGCGGCGCCACCTCCGCCAAGGTGAAGACCGAGGACGCGCCGCCGGCCGCCGACTACCCGCGGCTGAAGAGCTTCCCGGAAGGCACCACCTCCCACGCCCTCTTCGCCTGGACCGAGCCGTGAAAACCACCCCCTTCATCGCCGCCTTCGCCCTCCTGATCCTCGCCAGCTGCGCCTCCTGCAGCGGCGGCTCCGACGACGATCCCCTGGGCTTCTCCCCCTGCGACGTCGTCGCCTGCGAAGAGGGCCAGTTCTGCGACGACGACACCGGCGCCTGCCGTTGCGACGCCGCCTCCTGCGGCGAAGGGGCCCTCTGCGTGGACGACACCCGCTGTGAGGACGCCCCGGAGCTCCTCTGCGGGTGGGGCCACCTCTTCGTCGACGGGGCCTGCACCTGCGACGCCGAGACCTGCGACGGCGCCGACGGCTGGTCCTGCGACGGCGACCGATGCCTGCCCGACGACGCCTCGACGACCTGCGTCGCCGGCGACGGCTGGGCCGGCGACGAGCCTGCCTTCCGAGACCTCTCCGACGCAGCCGGTCTGGCCGCCATGAACGTCGTGGGCACCCGGATCGCCACCGCGGATCTGACGGGCAACGGCGCCCCGGATCTCCTGATCCGCCGCGCCGGCCACCACCGAGACGGCGAAGACGACGAGCGCCACGTCTGGCTCCTGGAAAACCAGGGAGACCGCACCTTCCAGGACATCACCCACGCCTCGGGCCTCTTGCAACGCCGAGGCTCGGGCACCACGGGCCGCCCCGTCGAGGTCGTCGCCTTCGCCGACGTCAACAACAACGGCCACCTCGACATCGTCACCCTCTTCTCCCGCTCCGGCGACGACGATCCCGACGAGGGCGCCGAGGTCCTCTTGAACCAGGGCGACAAGACCTTCGCCCTTTCGCCCCTCTCCGAGCCCCTCCACGGCGCCGGGCAAACCACAGGCCGCAGCGGCGCCGCCTTCCTCGACGTCGACCGCGACGGCCAGATCGACCTCTTCATCGGCCAGACCGGCGCCCAGGACCTCCTGCTCAAAGGCGACGGCACGGGCCGCTTCGAGGACATCACCGCCGACGCCGGCGTCACCACCCAGGCCTTCGGCTCCACGGAAGACCGCAACCAGGCCCAAACCCACGGCCACTCCTGGGCGGTGGCCGCCTGCGACCTCGACGGCGACGGCACCCCGGAGCTCCTCTCCGCGAACTACGGCCGCGCCCCCAACCACCTCTTCCTGGCCACCGACGGCACCTACGAGAACCACTCCGTGGACTCCGGCTACTCCTACGACCACCGCATGGACTGGACCGACAACGAGTCAGCCCGGTGCTTCTGCCAGCTGAACCGGGAGGCCGAGGACTGCGCCGACGTCCCCCCGCCGGCCTTCATCCGATGCGACGGTCCTGGCGACGTCCTCCGATGGAACCACGCCACCGACCGGGAACCCTACCGCCTCGGCGGCAACAGCGGCTCCACGGTCTGCGCCGACCTCAACAACAACGGCCGCCTCGACCTCCTCACCACGGAGATCGTCCACTGGGACGTCGGCCAGTCCAGCGACCCCTCGGAGATCCTCTACAACACCGGCGAGGAGCCCCTGAGGTTTGACCGCCCCGGCAACGACGCCACCGGGCTCACCCGAGACCGCACCTCCGTCACCTGGGACGACGGCGACATCACCGCCGCAGCCTTCGACTTCGACAACGACGGCCGCCTGGACATCCTGATCGCCTCCACGGACTACCCGGGCACTCGTGCCCTGCTCTACCATCAGCAGCACGACGGCACCTTCGAGCTCGTCCCCCTGGACCTCGGCATCGATCATACCAGCGCCCACGGCGTCGCCGTCGCCGACTTCACCGGCAACGGCTCCCTCGACGTCGCCATCGGCCACTCCCGAATGCGCTGCGGCAGCGGCGACCACTGCCTCGACGATCCCCACGTCCGCCTCTTCGAGAACCTCGCCGGCGCCCACAACAACTGGCTCCAGGTCCACCTCGAAGGCGCCGACGGCACCAACCGGGCCGCCATCGGCGCCCACGTGACGGTCTACGCCGACGGCCTCCACCGCACCGCCGAGGTCGGCGGCGGCCACGGCCACTACGGAATCCAACACGACCTGGTCCAGCACTTCGGCCTCGGCTCGGCCTGCGAAGCCACCGTCATCGTCCGGTGGCCCGATCAGGACCTCACCACCGAGACCTACCGTCTCCCCGCCGGCACCCGGTTCCACCT
>SKON01000351.1 GCA_007120035.1 Myxococcales bacterium | reverse complement strand
GCGGGGGTGGTGAGCAGAGAGCCCAGGGCCAGAACGGAGACGACCAGAAGAGCGTGGCGAGTGGTCATGGGGCGTCTCCGGCGTCTTCGGGGCCGAACGGGGGGAGCACCGACGGGGGCCCGAAGTCGGGGTTGGTGAGGAAGTCTTCGTCGGTCAGGCTTTCCAGGAAGGCGATCAAGTCCTGGCGTTCCTCCTCGGAGATCACGAAGCCGGGGACGAAGATGCTCTTGTTGGGGTTGGCGAAGCCCAGGCCGGCGTTGGGTCCCTCGAGGATCACCCGGCCTCCCTCGGCGTAGTGGTCGATCACCTCGTCGATGTCGGCGACGGAGCCGTCGTGCATGAAGGGGGCCCGGACGGCGACGTTGCGGAGTGTGGGGGCTTTGAACCGGCCCATGTCTTCGATCCGGCCTGTGACTTCGTGGACCCCGGTGTTCGGGGGCGGGTAGCCGCCCTCGCCATCGATATTGTAGAGGCCGTTGACGTGAAAGATAGCGCCCGTGAAGACCAGCCCCTCGTGGTCCATGGCGTCGCTGAAGTTGAAGCCCCCGTGGCAGTGAAAGCACTCCAGCCGTTCGGAGAAGAAGAGGGCCATGCCCCGTTGGGCCTCCTCGGAGAGGGCGGTCTCGTCACCCTGGTAGACGAATCGGTCGTAGGGGCTGTCGGCGGAGATCAGGGTGCGTTGAAAGCTCGCCAGGGCCTGGGTGATGTGGACGACCTGGAAGGGGTCGTCGGCGTCGGGGAAGGCGTCGGCGAAGAGCTCTTCGTAGAAGGGCTCGGACCGGAGGCGGTCCAGGAGTTCTTGCTCTCGGCCGGCCATGCCGAGCTCCACGGGGTGGTCGCCGAAGATCGGGGTCAGCGCCTGGTCTTCCAGGGTCGTGACCAGGGGGTTGGCCCAGTTCAGGGTCGCCGCCCAGGCCACGTTCGTCAGGGTCATGCTGCGGCGGGGATGGACCTCACCGGTGGAGCCCACGGCCCGTGGCAAGGTGTCGACAAAGCCCGTCTCCTGGGGGTGACAGGAGGCGCAGGACTGGGTGCCGTTGCCCGAGAGGCGAGTGTCGTGGAAGAGGGCTCGGCCGAGCTCGGCCTTCTCCGGGGTCCAGGGGTTCTCCGCCGGGACCCGAGGTTCGGGAAAGTACGAGGGCACCGGCAGGCTCGCAGAGGTCTCTTCTTCTCCGCCGCCGCAGGCGACGAGGAGGAGAATGAGCGAGAGGGCGATGGGCCGGAGGTACATGAGATCTACTCGCCGGGCTCGAGGCGGACGAAGCGCTGGGTGCCGCCTGGATCGCCCTGGAAGGGAAGGCCCAGGGCTTCGAAGAGGGCGGCGCAGTCGCCGTCGTCGGGACCGGCCATACAGCCTCGGGGGCTGTTCTCCTGGTGGCTGTCCAGGTCGGCGGTCTCCACGAGGGCGGCGACGTCGAAGACGATCTGGTCTCGGTGGGGATCGAAGTCGGAGAGCTCCACGATGACTCGGTTCTCGTTGTCACAGGAGCTGGCGCCGCCGCCGGGGCCGGGCTGACAGGCGGTGCTTCCCAGATGGAATTGCCACCCCGTGTCCAGGCCGGCCGTAGCCCCTTCGAGGCGGATGAACTTGTAGCCTCCGAGCCAATTCCAGAAGAGGGCGGTCTGATTCAGAGGGCTGGGAGCCGTGGAGGCGTCGATATGATTCCACTCGAAGGGGACGCCGATCTCGAATCGGAGGACCTGGACCCCGTCGAGGTCCCAGTATCCCTCGACGATGTCTCGGGTTTCGGTGGTCCCGTTGGCGCAGGCCCCGGAGGCGTCTTCGAAGTCTAAGAGGGCCAGGTTTTCATGCTGCCAGGGGTTGTCCTGCTCGAGCTGCAGGGGCTCCCAGCGACCGTCGGCGCTCTGGAGTTCGATGGCGCTGACGTAGAGCCGAAAGTCGAAGGGTTCGAAGTGTGTGTTCGTCGCTCCGAGGCCTTCGTAGGTGGTTCCGCACGCGAAGGGTTGGTCGCCGACCTGAGCTTTGAAGTGCAACGTCAGGGGCTCGCCACCGTTCGCGCCCTCCTCGGGTTCACCGCAGGCCATGACTAGGAGAGGGAGGAGTGCTATCGGGAGGTGTCGTTTCATCACAGGTTCTCCGCAGTGATAAGGGTGATCGTGGAGTGAGCTACGAGATACTCGGCCAGCGCTCGGGGATCGTCGATCGGGTGTTCCGGGAGCTGCAAGGTGAAGAGGATCGTCAGAGGCGTTGCGCGCAAGGTATCGGCGGTGATCCACGGGGACCCACGGTCTTCGATATCAAAACCGAGGCTGGAATTCACCTGAACCTCCGAGGGGGCGTCCCAACGGGCCTGAAAGCTCAAGCCCTCGGTGAACCCGCTGTGGACCGCCGGACTGTCGGGCAGGGCGGAGTAGATGCCCAGTCGAGCGCCGCAGTAATCCTCGGGGATCGGCTCGAGGGTCCCGAGGGTGAGGGGCTCGTTGAAAGTGCCATCGATGACGACCTCCCAGAGCTCGCCTGAGCTGAGTCGGTAGGGGGTGGCCGGCAGGTGGCTCATCAAGTGGAGCAGCGCTGGAGTGCAGGAGAGGAGCTCCACATGATCGACGACCACCATGAGGTGGTCCGGGAGATGGGCATTGTCCGGTGCCTGGGCGGAGATCTCGATGGTGACCTGGGCCCCCTCGGTGATCTCTCCATCGACACACCCTGACGTCAACAGGGCGAGGGATAGAGGGAAGAGAAGAACTGGGAGGTGTCGTGTCATGGGGAGTGGCCAGATGACGCTAGGTGGACCGGCGAGCACGAAGGGTATGTTAATGCAAAGAAATTGCGGGGATAGAGTGGCGAATTGTCGCGGGGCGAGGACTCCCGATGCCGGTGAAGGCTTGTCGGGGAGGGGGGAGGCGACTACCATCGGTGCTCAAGTGAGGACTCCCCAACAGGATCAAGGGTGCCCGTGGATGGTGCAGACCCCAAGCAGAAGGAGACGCCGGTCATCGACCTGGACGCTCTGCGAGGATGGTCCGAGGACCGGGATGAGCGGTTGCGGCAGCCCCACGGGCTGCCCGCGCTGGGCCGGCTGGTGCAGATTCGGAAGGGCAAAGAGGTGGAGGAGTACGGGCTCTTCGGGGAGGACGTGGTGATCGGGCGGTTTCGGTCCCAGATCGTGCCCGTAGATCTTTTGGCCTACGCGATGGTGGATCACGAGCTCTACCGACTGGGAGCTCCTCACGTACACCTGAGTGTTCGCGATGACGCCTGGAAGGTGAAGTGCCTCTCCCCGCCGGGGCAGACCAGGATCAACGGGGAGCCCGTGGACAAGCAGCGAGGGTGGACGGTGCTGCAGTCCGGGGATCGGTTGACTCTGGGGGCCACGGAGTTTTTGTTCGATGGTCGATTGAATGCTCGCGAGACGTGGGCGAAGGCCCGGGTTGAGCTATTGGGGCAGGTCGATGAGCCGGCGCTCTTCCTGAAGCGCCAGGGAGGTGTGTGCGGGCCCTATCGGCGGTTGCCTCAGGAGAGGCCGTTGGAGGTGGGGCGGACCTATCCGGCGCCGGGGACCTTGCCCGGGACCGAGGGGTGGCCCGAGCCGGCGGCGATCCGGTGGGACCTGAGCGGGCTCTATGGCCACGAGCGAAACACCCTGGCCTTTCGGCACGCCCAGATCGAGTTGGTCCAGGGGCGGTGGACGATCAAGCCCCTGTCGAACCGCCAGCGAACTTTCGTGAATCGGATCGCGATCTCGGGGATGATGCCATTGGAAGGGGGAGATGAGGTCGCGCTGGGGACGGTGCTCTTCCGGTTTCACCACCCCCATCGGACCCTGGAGGAGCGGCGGCCTCGGCACATCCCGGCCATGGTGGACTGGAGCGAGGGGCGTCCGCCGGGGAGCGAGAAATGACCGGGGTGTATGAGGAGGTGTTAAGCCGCGGTTCGGTGCTCGTAGAGCTGGTCGACGAGGATGAGGGCCATCGAGGGCGGGTCCTGGCGTCCTCCGACGGGCGGCGGTTCCTCTATTGGGAGGGGACCTCGGAGTGGCGGACCTGTCTGGAGGGGATGCTGGGATGCGGGGACCTCCCGTCGATGGCTACGCCTGTGCACCGTCCGACGGAGAATGGGTTTCTCTTCGCCTGTCCCGAGGGGGCCTGGGAGCCCTTTGATATCTGGCGGTGGCGGAGCGTGGAGCCCCTGCGGTGTGTGGCAGCCCTGAGGGGAGTAGCTCGGACCCTACAGCGGATTCACGACGCCGGGTTCGCTCTCCACGGGATCCAGCGGGAAGAGTTCTTGCTGAACTACGAGACCGGGGCGCTGATCCTGGCGGCGCTCCCTCGCCTGCGAGCGACGGACCACAGCCCGGAGACGATGTGGCGAGACATCCGGATCTTTGCGGAGTTGGCCTACGAGAACTTCCTGGAGCATGAGTATCCCGGGGGTCATCAGTTGGTGACGATCCTGCAGGATCGGGAGTCCATGGCCGAGACGGGGCTCGTCGTCCCCGGGCTTTCTCAGTTGTTGGCCGGCTGCGTGACGCCCTACGGGGATCTGGCCTACAGCGACGCCGACGAGCTCCTCGTGGGGCTCGATCACCTGGCCACAGAGCTGTGGAGGCCCCTGTCGTTTCGCGCCGGGGCCCGGTCGACCCAGGGAAATCATATCTTCCGGCAGAACAACCAGGACTCCTGCGGCCACGTGGTGGTGGACACGATCTGCGGATCCCGACGAGGGCGGCTGGGGTTCTTCTGCGTCGCCGACGGGATCGGCGGGATCCGGGACGGCGAGAAGGCCAGCGCTCTGGCGGTGAAGACGGCCTGCGCGGCCTTCTTGAGGGCCTGGAGCCACTACGAGGGCGACGCGATTCGCCGCGCCCCCACGGAGTTCGCTCGCCGGATCGCCCAGGTGACCAGCCAGCGGTTGGCCATGGAGGGGGACTTTTCGCCTCGTCGCAACCGGGGGGGCACGACCTTCTCAGGGCTGCTCCTGGTGGAGGACCGGGCCGGGATCTGCCACGTGGGCGACTCCCGTATCGTGTTGGTGCGGGATGGAGAGGTGGTGGAGTTGACCCGGGATCACACCCTGGCGACGATTTTGGACCGCCTCGGGGAAGTGCCCGGTGAAGGGGAGGAAGACGCAAGCCATCGGACGATCTCGCGGTTCTTTAGCACCGGATCGGAGCTGGAGCTGAGCCGGATCGACGGGCTGGATGAGGAGCTGGTGCGCGGCGCCGGGGTCAAGGCCGACGGCGGGGCGTTGAGGGTGCGATCCGGGGACCTCTTCGTGCTCACCACCGATGGGGCTCATGGGGAGGTGGATACCGAGGAGCTGCTGCGGTTGGTGGCGCTCCATCCCGGTGACCCCCAGAGGTTATGCGATGCGATCGTGGAGGAGGCGTTGGCTCGGATCGGGCGGGATAACGCGACGGCTGTGGCGGTGTTGGTGGAGTGAGGGTTGGGGCGGCGCGGGACGACCCCTCCCCCTCCCCGCGTGCGGGGAGGGGGCCAGGGGCTTCGTTGTTTCGGCTGGGGTTCGCGGGGAGGCGACCGTTGGGGCGGCGCGGGACGACCCCTCCGCCCTACGGGCACCTCCCCGCGTGCGG
>SKON01000148.1 GCA_007120035.1 Myxococcales bacterium | reverse complement strand
GAATCTGGCACCTCTCCTCGGGCCAAGGCCGCGAGGCTGGGCGAGTCGGGCCTGAAACAACGGCCCGAAGGTCCTCGCGGGCCAAGGCCCGAGGAGAGGTGCCAGATTCGCCTCCTGGCATCGCTGGTGGACGAACCGCCGAGGTGGACCGGTCTGTGTAACGGAGATAGAGGGCGGCGCGGCACCTCCCCTCGGGCCAAGGCCACGAGGCTCGGCGAGTCGGGCTGCGCCCGAAGGTCCTCGCGGGCCAAGGCCCGAGGAGAGGTGCCAGATTCGCCTCCTGGAATCGCTGGTGGACGAATCGCCGAGGTGGACCGGTCTGTGTAACGGAGATAGAGGGCGGCGCGGAACCTCCCCTCGGGCCAAGGCCACGAGGCTCGGCGAGTCGGGCTGGGCCCGAAGGTCCTCGCGGGCCAAGGCCCGCTGCGGAATGGCGACGTCCCCACCGACGGAAACCAAGTACACCTTTGGTGTGTGGGGCGCGGTTCTGAAACGTCGGGGTGTGCAGGGGTGACTTCAGGAGGCCTCGGGGGCGCTGCCGCAGGGAAGAGCGCTCAGGTGGAGGATCCGCTCCTGTGCGCGAAGCTCGATGACCTGGTCGCCCCGGGCGGGGCGGCCCATGAGGTTGAGGTCTGTGGCGGGGATGCGGAAGACCCGGCCCTGGTCGGTGGTGACGCCCAGGTCTTCGGCGGGATTGCAGGGGCACACGCCGGCGACGCCGTCGCCGGGGTTCAGGCGAATCACCTGCATGCCCTGGCCGCCGCGGCCCTGGGTGCGGAACTCGGAGAAGTCCAGACGCTTGCCGAAGCCCAGCTCGGTGATGACCGCGACCTGGCGGACGTGACGGCCGAGGAAGGCCGAGACCACGGCGTCGTCATCGCCCTGAAGCTTCATCACGTTGACCCCGACGGCCTTTCGTCCCATGGATCGCATGTCGTCGGCGTCGAAGTGGATCCCCTGGCCCTGTCGAGAGGCGCAGAAGAGGGTGTTCTCCGTGGGCCCCCCGAGGACGGCGATGGGGAGATCTCCGTCGCGGACGAGGAAGGCGTCCAGGCCGGAGCGGTCGAGGCCGGAGCCAAACTCGGAGGCATCGGAAGCCTTGCCCTTGCCCTCCCGGGTCACGTGGATCACCCGTCCCACAGCGACCTTGCGGCGGGGAAGGATGGCGCAGACCGACTCCTGGGCTTCCAGAAAGAGGATGTCCCGGATGGTTCGGGGTTGGTCGCGGCGATCCCAGGTGGGTATCATCCGGCGATCCAACCCGAAGTAGCGGCCCGTGGTGGTGAAGAGGACGACGTCGTCGCTGTCTCCGACGTAGTGGACCGCCGTGATGGGGTCCACTTCGTCGTCATCGTCCACGGTGTAGGGTGAGGGCCCGGTCTCCAGGACCGGGCCGTCCAGGGAGAAGTACTTTCCGTCGGCGGTGGCCACGTAGAGAGGGTGCTCGAAGGCCTCCGTGAGGCGACGCTCCACTTCGCTCTTCTGTGGACGGCGGCCCCGGGGGGCGGCGGACTCCATCAGGGCTGCCGCCAGGGCCTCCTCCAGGGAGTCGAAGGCGGCGGTCGCCTGGTCCCGGAGAGAGTCCGCCAGGAGCACTTGGGGCTCTTCGGCGTCTCGGGCCAGACGGATCAACTCTTTCACCAGGGCGTCGCGATCATCCATTATACATGCTCCAAGAAGAACCCATCCAAGAAAGACCTGAAGGTGGGCCGGAGAGTAGCGGATCGCCGGATTGTTGAGAAGCGTGGAGGGCGGAGGGGCTCGAGAAGGTTGGCGGAGCCCGAAGAAGTGTGCTAGGAGCTTTACGAATGTAACGAGCGGTGGGGTCCGCTGGTCAGGGACCTGAATAATTTGGTGGTTTTTTTAGCGAAGTGAGCAGTGGAATGAAACGGTCAGCTCTGATCTCGGTGATAATCCTCGCCGCCCTGGCGATATCAAACACCGCCGCGGCGGAGGGTTTTGACCTCCAGCAGTTTCACCCTGCTCCGAATCTGGAAGAGAACTTCTTTACCGCTCAGTCGGGGGCCGTGGTGCCCCACCTGGAGATGTCGGGCTTTCTGCTCTTTAACTACGCCAACGCGCCCCTGGTTCGGAGAAATGACCAGGGAGAGCGCGTGGAGAGCATCGTGGCCTATCAGGGGACGACGCACCTGATGTTCTCCGTGGGGCTCTTGGACCGATTGGAGCTCGGGTTGGATATCCCGTTGATCGTGCTGCAGGACGGCACCAACGTGCCGGGGGCGGTCAATCCCGAGGAGGGAGGGTACGGGATCGGTGATATTCGGCTGGTCCCGAAGGTACAGCTCTACACCAACCGGGCTGAGGCTGGAGATCAGGGCCTGGGGTTGGCGCTCGTCCTGGACACCCATTTGCCGACGGGAGACGGGGCGGCCCTGCAGGGGGGAGATTTTCGGATCGGACCTCGTCTGGCCTTTGACTACGACTTCGGGGGACCCCGGGTGGGAGCCAACCTGGGGTACCTGTATCGAGGGGCTCAAGAGCTGCAAAACCTGGAGGTTCGGGACACGATGAGCTGGTCCGTAGGGGCCGAGATGCCCGTGCACGACATGGTGGCACTGACTGGCGAGTTCTTCGGGCGGTTGACCCCGGGGGCCACGGAGATTCGGCGCACGGAGTCGCCGACGGAGTTTGTGGCCGGGGCGAAGGTGAACCTCGGAGACTTTCGGATCGTCGCCGGTGGTGGAGCCGGGCTGGTCAACGGGTATGGGACGCCGAATTTTCGGGGCTTTCTGGGGTTTGGATGGGCGCCGCGGGCCGAGCCTGCGCCGGAGCCCGAGCCCGAACCCGAGCCTGCGCCGGAGCCCGACTGTCGAGCGGCGTCGGTGGTCGCCGACTGCCCGGACGTGCCGGAGACTACCTGCGAAGACGGGGTGTTGAGGCGCTACGCGGCGGCCTGTGAAGACGGGGAGTGCTCCTATCCGCTCACGGAGACGCGGTGCGCTACGGGGACGATCTGTGGGGAGGAGGACGGGGAGCCCGCCTGTGTGCCGGCGCCGGCCTGTGAAGAAGACGGCGACTGCACCTCTTTGCCCCAGCCCACCTGTGAGGAAGGGGTGCTGACGACCTACGCTGGCCTCTGCGTCGACGGAAACTGTGAGTACGAGCCGACGGAGACCACCTGCGAGGAGGGCTATGAGTGTGGCCTCAGCGGTGGTGTTCCGGCCTGTGTGGAGGTCACGGACCTGGTGGAGATCGACGAGGAGACCGAGCGGATCGAGATCAGCGAGGTGGTGTATTTCGCCACGAACTCCGATGAGATCGAGGAGCGGTCGTTCCGCCTGTTGAACCAGGTGGCTCAGGTCTTGGAGAACCATCCGGAGATCACGGCGGTGCGGGTGGAGGGCCATACGGACAATCGGGGGAGCCGAGATCACAACCTGGACCTGTCTCGGCGGCGGGCGGAGTCGGTGCGGACCTATCTGATCGAGCGAGGGATCGAAGCCGACCGCCTGACCGCCGTGGGCCTGGGACCGGACCGACCCGTGACAGTGAACACCACTGAAGCCGGTCGTTCCGCCAACCGGCGCGTGGAGTTTCACATTGAAGAGCGAGACTGAGCTCTTGTCCCGATCTTTTTGGAAACCAACCTGTTTTAGGCTACTGTGATCACGGTAGACCTATTCGTATCTCCATTGAAGTGAGCAGTCTCATGACGTTCTCTCTACGGTCCCTTGGCCACGCCTTGGTGGTCTCCGCTCTGGGTGCCCTCTTCCTCGTGCCCCAGGTAGCAGCGGCGGACGGATTTGAGCTTCAGCAGTTTCATCCCGCTCCCAACCTGGAAGAGAACTTCTGGTCCGCCCAGTCCGGGTCGGTGGCGCCCCATTTGAGTTGGGGAGGATTCGTGCTCTTCAACTACGCCAACGATCCCCTGGTGTGGTTGGACGCCGATGGAGAGCGGGTAGAGAGCGTGGTGGCTCATCAAGGGTCTCTGCACCTGATGGGGCATGTGGGTCTCTTTGACCGCCTGGAGCTGGGGTTGGATCTGCCGATCGTGCTCTTCCAGGATGGCGAAGGGTTCGCGGGGACGCTGGAGCCCGGGGCCGGCGGGGCCGGGCTGGGCGATCTTCGGTTGGTGCCGAAGGTGCAACTCTTCACCAATCGGGAAGCTCCGGGCGACGCCGGGCTGGGCCTGGCGCTGATCTTGGACACCTATCTCCCCACCGGGGACGGCGCCCGGCTGCAGGGCGGCGATTTTCGAATCGGGCCCCGGTTGGCCCTGGACTTTGACTTCGGTGGGCCCGTGGTGGGTGCCAACGTGGGGTACCTGTACAGGGGCGCCCAGCAGGTGGAGAACCTCGAGGTTCGAGACACCATGAGCTGGGCCGTGGGAGCCGAGGTGCCGCTGAACGACTCGTTCAGCCTGGCCGGGGAGTTCTTCGGGAGGTTGACGCCGGGAGCCACGGAGATCCGGCGCAATGAGTCGCCCGCGGAGTTTGTGGCCGGGGCGAAGACCCGGGTCGGGGACTTCCGGGTGTTCTTTGGCGGCGGCGCCGGGTTGATCAACGGGTACGGGACGCCCGACTTCCGGGGATTCTTCAGCCTCGGCTGGGCCCCGCGGCCCGTCGTGGAGCCCGAGCCGGAGCCGGAGCCGGAGCCCGAGCCCGAGCCGGAGTGTCGAGCGGCGACGGTGGCCGAAGATTGTCCCGACGTGCCGGAGAACACCTGCGAGGACGGGGTGCTGCGTACCTATCGGGCGGCCTGTGAAGACGGAGAGTGCGCCTACCCGGTCACGGAGACCCGATGCGCCTCCGGAACCCGGTGCGGTGAAGAGGACGGGGAGCCGGCCTGTGTGCCCGAGCCGGACTGCCAGACCGACGCTGATTGTGACGAGCCGCCGGCGACGACCTGCGAAGACGGCGTGCTGACGACCTACGCCGGGGTGTGTGTCGACGAGACCTGCGAGTACGAGCCCACGGAGATCTCCTGTGAGGAGGGCTTCGAGTGTGGCCTGCGAGCCGGTCAGCCGGCCTGCGTGGAGGTCACCGACTTGGTGCAGGTCGACGAGGAGACCGAGCGGATCGAGATCCTCGAGATCGTGTACTTCGCCACCAACTCCGACGTGATCGAAGAGCGGTCCTTCCGACTGCTCAATCAGGTGGCTCAGGTGTTGGAGAACAACCCCCAGATCACCCGGGTGCGGGTGGAGGGCCACACCGACAGCCGCGGGAGCCGAGACCACAACATGGACCTTTCGCAGCGGCGGGCCGAGTCGGTGCGCACCTATCTGATCGAACGGGGCATCTCCGGCGACCGCCTGACGGCGGTGGGGCTCGGTCCGGATCGGCCCGTGGACGACAACGCCACGGAGACCGGTCGGGCCGCCAACCGTCGCGTGGAATTCCATATCGAAGAGCGTGACTGAGATGTCCAAGGAGATAACGATGAGCCGTCTTGTACCCAATCTCGTCCCGGTCCGAGGACTGAGGACTCTGATGGTGGCGCTGTGCCTGTTGCTTGTGCCGGCGATAGCGTCGGCGCAGGTGAACACGGAGATCACCGCCACCGATGATCCGACGGAGCTGATGGACGCCCTCCTGGGCGCCTCGTCGGGGGCGCTGATGATCACCGATGTGGAGTACATCGGCTCCCCGGAGGCCATCGGGGTTTATACCGGCGGGCCCCAGGGGATCCTCGACGGGATCGGGATCTCCACAGGGCTCGTCGGGGATATGAGCTTTCGAGATCCTCAGGACTTAGGGTCCAGTGATCTCGACCAGCCCGGCCACCCGCTCTGCGATTTGATCACGGGAACGACGAGCACCTTTGACGCCGCGATCCTTCGGTTCGTGTTCGACCTGGACCCCTCCGCCGACGGGATCCAATTCGACCACCTGGTAGGAACGAACGAGTATCCCGACTGGGTGGGAACCACCTTCAACGATGGGTTCGGGATCTTCGTGAACGGTGTCAACGTGGCTCTCTCCGAAGAGGGCGATCCCGTGACGGTGAACGAGTATTTCTCCGATGCCGACCGGGTGATCGAGTGGCCGGACAACGAGACCAACTTCAACGGGACCACCGGGGTGTTCCGATCTCGGGCCCCCCTGACACCGGGGAGCACGGACAACGTTGTAGAGATCGTCATCTGCGACGTCGGTGATGCCGACCTCGATTCGGGTGCGTTTATCGCCGCCTTCGACGCCTGCTTTGGAGACTGTGATAGCACCTCTCTCTGTGGGGATGGTGTGCTGCAGGACGAAGAGATCTGTGACGGGGAGTTGATCGACCCGGCCTTCGCCGAGTGCCCCGAGGGCTACGAAGGGGCGCCGCTGTGCAATAACGATCCGGCCAACCCCGACGGCGACGGAAGCTGCACCTTGAGCCCCATCCCGGATGGGTGCGAGGAGATCTTTCCTTGTGATGAGGATCCCATGGTATGTGGCGTCGGCAGCTGCGTCCATGAGGGACCTGGTGAGTACTCCTGCGACTGTCCTATCGGGTTCTCCTTTGATGGAGTGACCTGCGCGCCCATCGACGCCTGCTCCGATCCGGGGCTGAACGACTGTGACGAGAACGCCGAGTGTACGCCGACGGGCCCGGGAACCTTCGAGTGCGAATGCCTGCCCGGGTACAGCGGCGACGGCGAAGTGTGTAACGTGACCGTGGCCATCGACTCCCCGGAAGACGGCACCGTGACCAACAACCGCCGGCCGACGATCACCGGGGTCGGGGAGCCGGGCGAGACGATCACCATCGCCGTCGGCGGCGTCAGCGTGGGGGACACTACGGTGGAACCCGACGGGACCTTCACCTTCGAGCTATCCGATGATTTGCCCGAGGGGGACAGCACCATCGAGGCCACCGATGGCGTGAGCAGCGACGCTGTGACGATCACCGTGGATATAACTCCGCCGTTGCTCACCGTCGAGAACCCTGACGGGTTGACCAATGACCCCCGGCCTCAGTTCACGGGGACCACCGATCCGGACGCCACCGTGGTGATCCAGACCGGTACGGGACCGGTGGACGCCTTGCTCGACGGGGCCGGCAATTGGTCCTGGGATCCCGACGAGGACATCCCGGAAGGGATCTACTCCTGGGACGTGATCGCCACCGACGAGGCGGGGAACACCACCACAGAGCAGGCCACCTTCGAGATCGACCTCACCCCGCCGCCTCTGACGGTGACCTCCCCGTCGGGTTCGACGAACAACACCCAACCGCCGTTGATCGGCTCTACGGAGCCCGGCGCGACGGTGACAGTCGATACCGGTGATGAAACCTTCGACGGCGACGTCGACGGAGACGGAGACTTCGAGTGGATCCCGGAGGACGAGCTCGATACCGGCGATTACACCTGGACGGTGACGGCCACCGACGAGGCCGGCAATCAGACCGTAGTGACCGTGGAGTTCACGGTGGACACCGATCCGCCGTCGCTGGTGATCACCGGACCGGAGAGCCCCACCAACAACCCCCAACCGCCTGTCACGGGCACTACCGATCCCAACGCGACGGTGACCATCGACACCGGCGACGAGACCTTCGAGGTCGTGGCCGACGGGGACGGGGAGTTCTCGTGGACTCCCGAAGAGCCTCTGGATAACGGCGACTACTCCTGGACGGTGACGGCCACCGACGAGGCCGGCAATACCACGGACCCCGTGGAGGTTGAGTTCACCGTGGACACCGTGCCCCCCATGGTTCAGATCCGGGAGCCTGAAGACGAGGAGTCCTTCACGGAGAGCCCGGCGGAGTTCGCCGGCGACGCCGAGGCGGACGTTCAGATCGACCTCTTCCTGGATGGCGAACACTATGGCACCACCACGGCCGACGCTGACGGAGAGTGGTTCTTTGAGATCGTCGATCCTCTCGAGGACGGAGAGTACGTGCTCGTAGCTCGGGCCACCGATGCCGCGGGCAACCAGTCCGAAGACGAGGTCACGTTCACGATCGATAGCACCGCCGATCTGGTGATCACCCAGCCCGGTGATGGCGACGTGGTCCTCACGGCGACGCCCACCATCTCCGGGACCGCCGAGCCCGACGCCGAGGTCGACCTCTTCCTTGACGGCGACTACGTGGACACCGTCACCGCCGACGGAGACGGGAACTGGACCTTCACGTTCACCGACGAGCTCGACGACGGCTCTGTGACGGTCGCCGTGGAGACCGAGGGCCCGATCGGGACGAAGGAGGCGGAGGTCACCTTCGAGATCGATACCACCACGGTGGACGTGGTGATCACCGAGCCGGCCGACGGAGCGCTGATCAACAACTCGCGGCCGACCATCTCGGGGACGGCGGCGCCGGGCGCCACGGTCACGATCTTCGTCGACGGCGAAGAGGTGGAGACCGTGGAGGCCGATGGGAACGGCAACTGGAGCTGGACCCCCGCCGACGATCTCGACGAGGGAGACCGGGAGGTCACGGTCGTGGCCGACGACGAGGGCCAGGAGTCCTCGGCGACGGTGAACATCACGGTGGACACCATTCCCCCGTCGCTGGTGGTGAACTCACCAGAGGAGGACGAGGTGGTGCCTCCCGACGACGTGGTGGTCACCGGTACGTCAGAGCCGGGGGCGACGATCGTAGTGTTCATCGATGGAGAGCCCGTGGGGAGCACCACGGCCGACGAGAACGGCGACTGGAGCGTGCCTCTTCCCGACGGGTTGCCCGAAGGGGAGCGGGACCTGCGGGTGACCGCCGACGACGAGGCGGGCAACCGCAGCGTCGTGGAGTACTCCTTCGTGGTCGACGAGGACGCCCCGGACCCCGATCCGGACCCGGACCCCGATCCGGACCCGGACCCCGATCCCGACGATCCCCGGGTGGCCCTGGCCGGTGGTGGACCTGTGTGCTCCACCTCTCCCGGGTCGGATCCCTCGGTCCTGATGGCCCTCCTTCTTCTGGGACTCCTCGCCATTCGGCGGCGAGCCCGGGGAACCGAGACGAAGGGCTGATGAGACCTGCGTTGGTTCGACGTGGACTCCTCTCGGTCGCCCTCACCGCCCTGGTAGCTCTCGGGGCGGTGGGGTGCGACCCCTTTCACACCCAGTTTGAGCCCGTGGAGGAGGCCCTCTACTACGAGGCGGCCCAGAAGGTCGATCCCGGCCCCGTGGGTGACGAACTCTTGATCATGAATTGGAACCTGAAGTTCGCCGGGGGTCGGATCGACTTCTGGTTTGATTGCTTCGGCGACCGGGTGCTGATGGAGCGCCACGAGGTGTTGGAGAACCTCGAGGCCCTGGCCGAGAAGATCCGGCTCGTCGACGCCGACATCCTGATGGTCCAGGAGATCGACATCGACTCCAAGCGAGGGGCCTTCATCGACCAGGTCCAGTGGATCCTGGACCACACGGACTACAACTACGCGGTCTACGCCTCGCAGTGGAAGGCCGACTACATCCCCACCGACGGCCTGGGGCGGATGGAGATGGGCAACGCCACCTTCTCGAAGTACCCCCTTCGGTCGGCGACCCGGATCGACTTACCCCAGAGCGAGTCTCAGGACGGGCTGACCCGGTACTTCTACCTGAAGCGCAACATCCTGACCGCCGTGACCGAGATCCCCGGGTTCGGGCCGCTCCATCTGTTGAACGTCCACGTCGACGCCTACTCTCAGGACGGCACCAAGAAGCTCCACATCGATCGGTTCAAAGAAGAGATGGACCGGCTGGCAGAGGAGGGCCGGCTCTTCGTGGCCGGAGGCGATCTGAACACCCTGCCGCCGGGTACGGAGGTGCAGCACGGGTTTGCCGACTCGGTCTGCGAGGACGAGGAGTTCATCGCCGACGACTACCGAGAGGAGGCCGACTGGCTGCAGGAGTTCTACGACGACTACGAGGCGGCCATCTCCCTGGAGGTGTACTGGGAGGATGAGACGAAGCATTACAGCCACACCGTGGCGGGGGACCAGTTCTGGAACCGGAAGCTGGACTACCTCTTCACCAACGGGCGGTTCGTGGAGGGGTCGGGGTTGACCCATCAGGACGAGTCCACAGGCGGCATGGAGACGATGCCTCTCTCGGATCACGCGCCGCTCTCGGTGCGGCTGTGGCTGGAGGGTCCGCGATGAGCACGAAGGCAGTAGCGGCGTGGGTTGTGGCGTGGTCTGTAGCGGTGGTGGTCGCCGGGTCCTCTGTGGCCAGCGCCGAAGAGGGGTTTCCGGAGGACCGCCGGTTTCAGAGCGGTACGGCGTACACCCTGGATCAGGGGTCGCTGGAGGTAGGGTTCTTCGGCCCCTTGCGGTACGGGATCACGGACCGCCTGGAGGTTCAGGGGCATCCCCTGGCGTTCTTCGTGGCTCCCAACGCCCGGCTGCGGGCTACGGTCATCGACGACACAGACTCAGCCCTGGCCATGACAGCGGGCCTGACCTATCCCACACCGCTCTTGCGGTTGTTGGCCCGGGAGGGCGCCGGCGGGGTGTTGCCGCCGGATCGAGCGGTGCCCCACGTGGTGTCCCTCTTCGGGGAGGTGAGCGGGAGTCGGCGGCTCGGAGAGCATGTGTTGACGGGAGCCGCCGGTGTGCAGGTGGCCCCGAGGTTCGGCGAGAACGAGCTGGTCACCGTGGAGCTGCCCGTGGTGTATCCCCGGACAGCGGCCTTTCATACGTCGGCGACGGCGATCTTTCGGGCCCGACTGCTGGGGCCCGTGGTCGGCCCTGTGGGGTATGCCCTGGACGGGCGGATCTTCGTCTTCCCCGGGGTGGACGGAGCCTTCGGGGCTGAAGGGTCAGCCCAGGTGCGGTGGCGCATCGCCGAGCGGTGGCTCCTGCAGGCCGGGGTGCTCCTCACCCACGGGGGCTACCCCTTCGGCGTGGACCGTCGGGTCTTGCCCCTGGTGGACCTGGTGTGGGCCCCCCGCTGAATCCAGTTCAACAACGACAGTTTGTGCCTTCCAGCTCGCAGTCGTCGGCGCAGTGGACCGTGCAGTCCGTGTTGCCTCCACAGGAGATGTCGCACTCCTCTTCGCAGTGGTACTCGCAGGTAGCGGTCCCCTGGCACTCCGCCGATCCATCGGGGCCGATCCAGGCCTCACAGGTGGTGGTGCCCGGGCAGACCACGTGACAGCCGAAGCCACAGGTCAGAGAGCAATCGGCGTTACCGTCGCAGTGGAAGGTGATGTCGTCGGCGCCTTCGATCTCGCACTGTGTGCCGCCGTGGCAACTGCAGGACCGGGTCTCCTCGTCGCAGCTACAGCTACCGATGCACTCCAGCACATCGACCTCGGAGCGGCAGCCAAAGAGGGCCAGGGAGAACGAGAGGGTCACGAAGAGGAGAAACCAGGTGCGAGTCATGGGGGACCTCCAAAGGTGTTCCGGTGAAGTTCAGGAGCAGAAGGTGTTCTCTGTGAAGTGCCAGGTCTGGCCGGAGACGGTGAGCGAGGAGCCACTGCGGTCGCTGATCTCCAGGGTGAGCTCCGCTCCCTGGTCCGTAGTGAGTGTAACGGTGTTCCCAGACATGGTCCACCGACCCTGAGCGCTGTCCTGGTCGGCCATGGACAGGCTCCCCATGCCCCCGGTGCTCACGGTGGAGCTGTTGTATCGATAGGCAAAGGTCCCATCGGAGCAGAAGAAGTACCGCCATGTCGACGAGGTGATCTCCGAGTTGTGGTACCGGACGACGGCTCGGCCGGCGAGGTCCCCGCCTCCGGTGCCGGTCTGGGCCGTGGCCGGTCGCTCGGTGGGCTCTGGCTGAGCCTGCGCCGCCGGCTGAGCGGGCTCGGTCAGGGAGATGCTCTCGGCGACGGACTGAAGGGCCCGGCCCATCAGCTCCGCCTCACCGGCATCGAAGAGAGCCAGGCCGATCACGGAGAGCCCGTGGTCGCCGACCTCGACGAACCCCCGGGCGTTCATCACCATCCCGTGAAACCGGAGCTGAAAGTCCCGGGTCAGGCGACTCCCCTCGACCTCCAGCTCCCCGACTGGCGTCAGGGTCATCCCCTCGTCGAGGGGGATGGGCTGGCTCATGTAGGTGCGGGCGTCGGCGGCGGTGAGCTCCTCGGCGACCAGGAGGAGCTGGCCGTCGGCGGTGGCGTGACCCATCAGAAAGTACTCCTCCCCGTGGGGCACCTGGCCGCTGAATCCGTCGGGCACGGTGAAGGCGATCCCGAAGGCCGAGATCGTCAGGGACGTTCCGGCGGCGTAGGTCTGGCCGGGCTCAAGCTCCGTGGCGAGGGCCGGGCTGGCGACAAGCAGGAGGCACGAAAGGAGAAGAGCGCTGCGAAGTGTGCGAAACATGGGGGTGTCCTCTGCTGGGAGGGTGGGCTGTGGGGTCTCGGGACGGGGAGTATAGCGGAATCTTGAGCAAAAGAGCCAGCGGGTGGTTTGCGAGGGAGGAAGGAGCACCGGAGCCCTGCCGCCTCCGGCGCAGGTGTTCGCCGAGTGTGCAAGGGAGCGGTGGAGGTGGAGCCGACCTCGAAGGTGGCGGCTCTCGGCGTAAGAACCGGCGGTGTGCGGTGTGGGGAGGCTGGCGCGGGGCATGGGGAGTGGGGATGTGGTGGGGAGGACAACTGATCGGGGATCACAGTCGGCCGCCGATTTAAGAAAAGTTTTACATATAGTGACTGACTCTTCAGTCACGTTGTTGATTCAGTGACGCTCAGCGGATGCGAGGGGCGGTGCCCATGAACCTTCGATGGTGTCGAGATCCATTGGTGACGGGAGACGCTCACGTTGACTGACGATTCAGTCACCGAGGGGCGAATTTTATGACTGACGATTCATTCATGAAACCTGACTCTTCGGTCAGGCGGGTTTGAACTTTTTTCTCTACTTTTTTCTCTTGCACTGTAAATTTTGCTCCTCTAGGACCATCTCGATTTGATGAACTGAAGTGCACCCCCAACGTCAGGGACACGACGATGACCGAGAGCAAGGTGGAGCAACTCTTCGCGATCTTTCCGGGAGACTCGAGCTTCGATCAGGCCGCCACGGCGGCGCAGATCGCCGGGGCCGTCGTGGTCCGAGAGGGGGCCTGCGCCGGCGGAACGAGCCGGGCGTGGCGGCGAGTGTCTCTGGGAGAGGCGCTTCCCTCGGGGGTGGCGGGCGTGGTGTTGGCCGCCGACCACGGGCTGAAGCCCGACGAGTTTCTCCGACGAGTGTCGACCCTGAGCAGTCAGGGGATCCCCTGCGCCGCCGAGGTGATCTCCACGGAGCTCGCCAGGGACTGCGAAGAGGCCGGCGCCGACCTCCTGATCGTCTGCGGCCTCGAGGTCGGCGGTGTCGCCGGCGAAGAGAGCGGGCTCGTGTTGCTGCGGGAGGTGTTCCGACAAACCGGCCTGCCCGTGCTCGTGAAGGGCGCCATGGGGCCCGACGGAGCCGCGGCGGTGGTCGCCGCCGGTGCTTCCGGAGTGGTCCTCACCGAGGAGCTCTGGCTCTGCGACGAGGTGCCCCGGACGAAGTTCACCGAGAAGCTTCGGACCTTCGACCCCACGGATACCCGATGCCTGGGGATGACCCTGGGCCTGCGGTATCGGGCCTTCGCCCAGGTGGCCACTCGGACCCCCCGGGAGATGGCCAAGCGGGAAGCGGAGCTCTTGGCCGCCGGCGGATCGGCGGGCGATTTCTGCGGGGAGCTGAAGTCGAGAGAGGCCCGGTGTTCCTGGGACTTCGACCTCCGGACCGAGCTTCGGCCGCTGGGCCAGGGGGCCGCCCTGGCCCGGGTCTTCGCCGACCGGTTCGGGACGGTCCGGGCGGCGATCGCCGGCCTGCGAGTCCACGTGGACGCCGTCTTCCAGGGGCTCTCCCGAGACTTTCCTCTGGAGGCCGGCAAGGGAATCGCCGCGGTGAACGGCACGGAGCTTCCCCTTCATCAGGGGCCCATGGCCCAGGTCAGCGACACCCCGGCGTTCGCCCGGGCCGTAGTCGACGCCGGATCGATGCCCTGGCTGGCCCTGGGCAATATGCCCGGCGCCGTCTCCGACGAGGTCCTCCGAGGGACGGCCATGGCGCTCGACGGACGACCCTTCGGGGCCGGGATCATCGGGCTCGACGCCAACCCCTACCGGGACACCCACATCGACCAGATCGGCGCCCTCCGGGCAGAGGGCGCAGACCTCCAGGGGCTCGTCGCAGCGGGCACCGCCGAGCAGGCGATGCAGCTCGAGTCTCGGGGCGTGCCCTCCTACCTGCACACCCCCACGCCGGGGGTCCTGCGGGCCTCCCTGATGAGCGACCAGCGGCGGTTTATCCTGGAAGGCACCGAGGCAGGCGGCCACGTGGGGACCCTGACAAGCCTTGCGCTGTGGCAGTACGCCGCCCTGGAGCTTCAGGAGGCCATCGACGCCGGGGTCAACCCCGACGAGCTCGCGGTCGTCTGCGCTGGAGGCATCGGCGACGCCGCCGGCGCCGCCGCCGCGGCGGCGCTCTTCTTCGACCTCTACCGTCAGGGCGTCGCCTTCGGGATCCAGATGGGCACGGCCTACCTGATGACCGAGGAGGCCGTCGCCACCGGCGCCGCCAGCCGGACCTACCAGGAGGTCGCCCGGGAAGGGGCCTCCACTGTGATCATGGGGGAGTCCGTGAACACCCCCACTCGGGTGCTCCGAAGCCCGGCGGCCGAGCGGGTCATGGACAGCGAGGTGGGACGCCTCCGGTCCGGCGTCGACCTCAAGGATCGCAAGCACCACTACGAGAAAGACAACCTCGGGGGCCTTCGGGCCGCCGCCAAGGCCCAGCGGATCGCCGCCGTGGAGCACGGCGTGGCCCGGTTCGAGGACCTCAGCCGTGAACAACAGATCGACGAGGGGCTCTTCCACTGCGGCCAGGCCGTCGGGCTCGTCCCGAAGGGCTGCACCATCGCCGAGCTCCACCAGGAGGTCACCGCCAACGCTCGTCGGTGGGCCCTGGACCAAGACTATCGACAGACCTTTCGAAGGACTCCGACCATGACGATCGACACCGCCACGAAGGCCACCGAGACCCTGGACGGCGATCACGCCATCGCCATCATCGGCGTCGGAGCCGTGATGCCCGACGCCCCCAACGCGGAGCGGTTCTGGGAGAACCTCATCCACGGGGTGTCGTCGATCCGAGAGGTGCCCCAAGACCGCTGGGAGCAAGGACTCTTCTTCGACGACGATCGGAGCGCCCCCGACAAGACCTACAGCAAGATCGGGGCCTGGATCTCGGATTTCACTTTCGACCGCCGGGCCTTCCGGCTGCCGCCGAAGGTGGTGGAGTCCATGGATCCCACCCAGCAGATCTGCCTCCACGCCACCCGAGAGGCCCTGGAGGACGCCGGGATCTTGGACGCCGACTTCGACCGAAGCCGGGCAGCGGTGATCCTGGGCAACGCCCTGGGCGGGGATCTTCGGGATCAGACGAACTTCCGGATCATGTACCCCGAGGTGGGCAAGGCCCTGGAGGAGATCCTCGAAGAGTGGGGCGTCGCCGGCCTCCCCGAGGCCGATCGAAAGGCCCTGGTCTCGGCGCTGGAGGCTCGGGTGAAGAGCCGTCTCGTAGACGTCACCGAAGACTCCATGCCCGGGGAGCTCGCCAATGTGATCGCCGGTCGGATCGCGCAGACCTTCGACCTCCAGGGGCCGAACTTCGTGTGTGACGCCGCCTGCGCGTCGTCGTTGGCCGCCCTGGAGGCCGCCGTGCGGGGCCTGCGGGCCCGGCAGTTCGACGTGGCCGTCACGGGCGGCGCCGACCGCACCATGGGGCCGCCGAGCTTCGTGAAGTTCTCCAAGATCGGGGCCCTCTCTCCCGACGGCTCCCGCCCCTTCGACGCCGGGGCCAACGGGTTCGTGATGGGCGAAGGCGCGGGGATCCTTGTGCTGAAGCGCCTCGGCGACGCGATCGAGGCCGGCGACAAGATCTACGCCGTGATCCGCGGCGTCGGCGGGTCCAGCGACGGTCGCGGAAAGGGCATCACCGCCCCGAATCCCCGTGGACAGGAGCTGGCCATTGAGCGGGCGTTGAAGGACGCCGGCGTGTCGGCCCGGTCCCTCTCGTTGATCGAGGCCCACGGCACGAGCACTCCCGTGGGGGATCCCGTGGAGGTGGCGAGCATCAAGGCTGTGATCGAGCGCGACACCAGTGAGTACGCCGCCGACGTGATCGGCCTGGGCAGCGTGAAGAGCAATATCGGCCACTTGAAGAGCGCCGCCGGAGCCGCCGGGATCCTGAAGGTCGCCCTGGCCCTCCACAAGGGCCTGATCCCGCCGACGCTGAACGTCGAGGAGGTCAACCCCGCCCTGGAGCTCGACGGCACGGCGCTGCAGGTGCAGCGGGAGGCCGCTGTCTGGAAGGTCAAAGACGGAGCCCCCCGACGAGCCGGGGTTAGCGCCTTCGGCTTCGGAGGCACGAACTTTCATGTCGTGATGGAGGAGTACGCTCCGGTCCGTCCTTCGGACCGAGAGCCCCTGCCCGCCAAGGACGCCTGGACCTTGGGCGTGCTCGAAATCCGGGGAGGCTCTGCTCAGGAGATCGCCGAGGTCCTCCACGGCTGGGAGCCCGGGCCGTCGAATGACCTGATTCACTCTCTCGGTGCCGGCCCGCTGCGGCTCGCCATGAGCTACACCTCGGCCGACGATTTCCAGGCCAAGCGTGAGAAGGCCCTCCGAGGGCTCTCCGGAAAAATGAGCTGGCGAGTGCTCGGCAACCAGGGGGTGCGGTTCTCCGACCAGCCCGTCACCGGTGGGGTGGCCATGCTCTTCCCCGGCCAGGGGACCCAGTACCTGGGGATGCTCTCGGATCTGAAGGAGCTCTTCCCCGTGGTGGCCGCCACCTTCGAGGAGGCCGACGCCATCATGGAGCCCATCATCGGCCAGCGTCTCAGCGACCTGATCGACCCGGACCTGACGAAGGTCGACAGGGAGAAGGCTTTTCGGTCGTTGACCCGCACGGAGATCACCCAACCCGCGGTGCTCACCGCCGACGTGGCCCTCTTTCGGCTGCTCCAGGAGCAGGGGATTCGCCCCGACATGGTGGCCGGCCACAGCCTCGGGGAGTACGGCGCCTGCGTGGCCGCCGGCGTGATGAGCTTCGCCGACGCCCTGCGGACCGTGGCGGCCCGAGGCACCGAGATGGCCCGTGCGACCCCGATGAACGGCGACAACGGTCTGATGGCCTCGATCCCCGCCGGCGTCGACGAGGTCCGCCCCGTACTCGCAAGGGTCGACGGCTACGTGGTCTGCGCCAACATCAACTGCCCCTCCCAGACCATCATCGCCGGCCTGACCCACGCCGTGCAGGAGGCGGCCCGCCAGTTCGAGGCCATGGGCCACGAGGTGACCTTCTTGCCCGTGAGCCACGCCTTCCACAGCGAGGTTGTCGCCGCCGCCAGCGAGCCCCTCCGCCGGCACCTCGCCACGGTGGAGATCCACTCCCCGGCGATCCCGATCCTCACCAACGTCACCGGCGACTTCTACCCGACTGACCCCGACGAGATCCGCGACCTCCTGGCCCGCCAGGTCGCCGCCCCCGTGGAGTTCATCGGCCTCGTGGAGCGGATGTATGAGCGAGGCGCTCGAAACTTCGTCGAGGTCGGCCCCAAGCGGGCTCAGACCTCCTTTGTGACCGACATTCTTCGCGACCAGCCTCATGTTGCGGTGTTCACGAACCACCCCAAGGTCGGGGGCGTGGCGTCGTTGTTGGACGCTCTCGCTGTGTTGGGGCCTGTGGCGGAATCGGCGAAGTCGATCGAGGCGTCGGGGTTGGCGGAGTCGACCGGGGCGTCGGGGTTGGCGGCGGAATCGATCGAGGCGTCGGGGTTTGCGGCGGAATCGATCGAGGCGCCGGGGTTTGCGGCGGAATCGTTCCAGGCCGAGTACAGGGCCCAAACGGTCAACCCCCGGACAAGCCCGGGGGCTATAGATAGTGGGGCTCCGCAGGGGCCAAGGCCCCGCTCCGCCGGGGCGGACGTGAGCACTGTGCTCGTACGGGT
>SKON01000331.1 GCA_007120035.1 Myxococcales bacterium | reverse complement strand
TCGCCCGCCAGCAGGCTCGCCCCATCCGGAGTATGGTCCCCGGACACAGCCCAGGCGTTGGACCCGAAGCTCTGATCATCATCGCCTCGCCAGCCCATGCGAAGCTCCTGGCCTTTCAGGCTCGAGTCCAGACGCTCCAGGAGATCCGTGGGCGCCCGCGGAATCTCCCGGTTCCCATCGGGCATGGCCAACCGACCCGTGGAGGGCAACCGGTCGATGGGACCCCATTCCCCGGAAGAAATGAAATAGATGGGGTACGCCGCTGCCCAGATGTCCTGCTCGGCCCCGGCCTGTCGGAGCTCCCCGAACCGGGCTCCGTCAAAGAGTCCTTGCAGGGCCTGGTAGTTCGCCGTTCGACCGATGGCCGACCGGGAGAAGCTGGAGTTGTAGATGAAGGTCGCAAAGATCGCCGCCACATCGAGGGCCTCAAAGGGCGCCAGCATGTCTCCCGGATCACTCAGACCCAGCAGCTGCCAGAAGAGGTCTACCTCGCTCGGATAGGGCACTCGACCGGCCGCAGCCTGAGCGATGTAGTGGTTTACTCCCTCGGCGTAGGCCTCAAAGATCTCCACATCTTCCGGCGTCGCGGTCTCGAGGAGGCGATGAGACACATACCGAGAGCCAGACATCCGCTGCTGCACGTCGGCGTCAAGCGCCGCATCTCCCAGAACCTCCGTGATGGTCCCCAGCGCCAGCCTCCGGGCCATATCCATCATGAAAAAACGGTCGCGGGCGGCTACAAACCCGTGCACCCGCGCCACATCAGCGTCATTGGCCCCATAAATATGCGGAATATTCCCCTCTGTGCGGACCACGTACACCGGACCCGAGAGGTTCGGCATCTGCCATCGCTCGGTCTCATCCAAGACATCGAACACGGTGGATTCGGATTGGTTGTCCGCATCGGGTTCCGCGTCGGGCTCCTGGTGGACGTCGTCACCGGTATCCACTTCTCCAGCATCGGGCTCCTCAATGGGATCCTCCTCTCCACAGCCGGAACATCCCGGAGCGATCCACAATACGGAGACCAGACACACCAACAGGGAATTCGCCCATACTCGCTTCTTCATTATCTTCTGCTCGGCTGAGGATAGATTCGTCGCCGAGAGTCTAGCGAATGTGGGACTCCTGGGGAAGTCTATCGTAGGTGGCGCCTCTCGCCCGCAAGTCATCGACTACGACGCGGGCACTCAGCTCGCCCGACACGAGGCTTGGCGGCATTCCCGGACCGGGCACAGTGAGTTGTCCGGCAAAATACAGACCCTCGACCTGTGATGACTTTAACTTCGGCTTCAACGGCCCCGTTTGCCACAGCGTGTTCGCCATTCCGTACGCATTGCCCTTGAACGCCCCATAGTCGGCCACGAAGTCATCCATGGCGTAGCTTCGCTTGAGCTCCACATTGGCGCTGACCGGTCGGCCCGCCTCCCGATCCAGTCGGGCCATCACCGCCTCATAGATTCGCTCTCGCTCGTCCATGCTATCCTCGAGTCCCGGTGCCAGCGGCACCAGAAGAAAGAGCGTCGACTTCCCAGGTGGGGCCAGTTCAGGGTCCGTGACCGTAGGCGCACAGGCATAGAAGAGAGGCGACTTCGGCCACCGGGGTCGTTCGTATACGGCGTCCATATGAACATCGAGGTCCTCGTCGAAGAAGAGCGTATGATGGGGCAGTCCACCCACATCGCCGTCGATTCCCAGATAGAAGAGGAGACTCGACGGGCTCATCACCCGATTCTCCCAGTACTTCTCATCATACTGCCGATGCTGGGCCGGGAGCAGCTGGGACTCCACATGGTGGTAGTCCGCACTGGCCAATACAGCATCACTCCGATGGATGCCCGAGCCGGTCTTCACACCCCGAGCCTGCCCGTTTTCCACCACGATTTCCTCCACCGGTTCCCCATAGAGAAACTCCACCCCGAGGTCCTCGGCGACCTCTACCATGGCGTTGACGATCTGCTTCATCCCCCCCATCGGGTACCACGTCCCCAGAGCCATATCGGCGTAGCTCATCAGACTGTACATCGCCGAGGTCTTCTTCGCCGACGCCCCCAGAAACAACACTGGCCACTCCACGAGACGGGCCAACCGAGGGTGGTCAAAAAAAGATCGCCCATAGGAGGCCATGGACCGAAGCATCCTCAATCGAAAGAGTTCTCGCACCAGCCGTGGGTCTACGAACTCGAAAAACGACAGGCTGGGACGAAACAGGTAGTCCTCATAGGCGGCCCGGTAGATATACCCTGTTTCCTCAATGAATCGGTCCAGCGCGTCTCCGCCCCCGGTCTGATGTTCCTCGAAGAAGACCCGCAGCGCATCCAGGCCCGCTGGCACGTTCCACTGATCTCCCTCGGGCCACACGACACGGTAGCTGGGATCCAGCCGTTTCAATTCATAAAACTCCTCCACGTTCCTTCCAAAGTGTTGGAAGTACCGCTCGAAGAGATCGGGCATCCAGTACCAGCTGGGCCCCATATCAAAACGATAGCCCTTCTGCTCCCAGACCCGGGCTCGCCCACCGGGCATCTGGTGTTTCTCCAACACCTTCACCCGTATCCCCCGCTGTGCCAGATGTGATGCCGCCGACAGCCCCGAAAACCCCGCTCCAATCACAATGACTTCTTTCATATCCACTCTTCTCTTCCGAGCGATCACCAGTTGCCGGGGTTCAACCTGGGATCGTAGTATCGGAAGAAAAGCCTTGGCCCACCATGGACCCCACCACGCTCGACCGATTCCTACCCGCTGGACGCCGGGGGCTTCCCGTCGGACTCCTCCTCCCTCTGAAGTCGGCCCGATTCCTGCTCAGCCATCCTCGGTTGTGGCGATGGGCGATCCTGCCGGCGCTGATCAGCGTCGCTCTCTTTGTGCTGGCCGCAGTGCTCCTCATCACCAATTCGCCCCGAATACTGGGGTGGATCTGGACCCGGCCGGAGGTCACCCTGTGGTGGGAGTGGATCCTCCTGGTTCTCTGGCACGTTGTCCTCCTGGTAGTCGTCGCCGGCTCGGTGGTCCTCTCGTACTTCCTGGTACTCCTGACGAGCGGGGTGATCGCAAGCCCCTTCAACGACCGTCTCTCCCAGGAAGTGGAGCGCTCTCTCACCGGCGAGGTACTCCACCGCCGCGAGCAAGGCTCCCGGGCCGCCGAGTCTCTACGCTCCATCGGCACCAGCCTGGGCCGGCTTCTGGCCTACGCAGGCTGCATGCTCCCACTCCTGGCCCTCAACCTGCTCCCCGGGGCCGGCAACCTCGCCTACACCGTACTCGCCATGTGCACGAGCGCGTTCTTTCTGGCCCTGGAGCACACGGACAACACCCTGGATCGCCGGGGATACGGCTTCGGCGACAAGATCAGCCTGGTCGTAAAGTACAAGGGCCTCACGGGCGGCTTCGGACTCGGGACGGCCCTCCTCCTACTCATCCCCGTGATCAACCTGCTCGCCATGCCCGTGGCAATCGTCGGCGGCACCTTCCTCGGAATGCGGGTCGACGAGGAAGAGTCGTAGGCCCCGCCCACGGATGGCACGTCTCTCGGACCGGCGATCCCGTGCCAAAAAGGGCCTCAGGGGATGATCTGCGCCAGCTCAGTGACCACAATATCCGTGCCACCCCGGGCTTTGAGTTCCGGGATGATCACCGTCAGGTCCTCCCGGGGGACGGCGGCCTTCACGGCGAACCCCTCCTCACCACGGAGACTCGATATGGTGGGCTCCCGCATACATGGCAGGTACTCGATCACCTGCTCCAGGTGGTCTCGGTCGACATTGACCTCGAGCATCACCCGACGCCGGGCAGCGATCACGGACTCCACGAGGAGTACCAGTCGGTCAATCACCTCCCGCTTGGCCGGATCGTCAAGGGCCGCCGGATGCGCGTAAAGCCGGGTGGATGACCGCATCAAGAGGTCGACGATCACCAGGCCATTGGCGTCCAGGGTTGAGCCTGTGGCGGTATTGTCGACGATGCAATCGGCGTCCTCCGGGGGGAACACCTCGGTGGCCCCGTAGGAGTGGACGAAGGTAGCGTCCATCCCGGTGTCGGCGATCCACTGACGGGTGAGCCGCTCGTACTCCGAGGCGACCACCAGACTTGTCGCGGGTAGCTTGCCATCGGGGACCATGGCCTCCGGAGCCGCGGCGACGAGCCGCACCGGATCCATCCCGGTGTCGACGAGCTCCACGAGATCCACCCCGAGCTCAGCGACCCAATCGGCCCCTGCGAAGCCCACGTCCCGAGAGCCCACGTGAAGCATCTCCACGATGTTCTGGGGTTTCAGGAGTTTGGCGCTCAACCCCTCCATCGCCACCACAGGCCGGTAGTTCCGGCTTCCCAGATGGATGTCGATACCGGCATCCTTCAGAAGCTTCAGCACTCCCTCCTGCATTCTCCCTTTGGGGAGTCCAAGCTGCACCGTCGATTGAGTCATTTTCACTCCTGGACATGTCTGAGATCGGACGCGGCCCGATACGCACGGGTATAGGGCCAGTACGAGTCGTGCGCAAGACCGAGCTCTAACGAAAAGACCTCCTCCGAATCCCAGTATACCGCAGGGCGAAGCCTCTCCCGGCTCGTGACTGCTCATCTCTGGTGCTTACCCTCCCACGGTCTCTTAACTCTTCCCTGTCCGCCGGAGCCCCCGTGCCCCCCGTCAAGACCCTTCTCCGCTCGCTGGGCATCGCGACCATCCCGCTCCTGGTCGCCACGGCCTGTGCCTCCTCGAACCCTCCCGACGTTGTCGACTATGTCGATCTGAAGCGCTACCAGGGCACCTGGCACGAAGTCGCCTCCTTCCCCATCCGCGCTCAGAGAGGTTGCGTGGGCACCACCGCTACCTACGGAGCCCGAGACGACGGTGCGATCTCGGTCTACAACGCGTGCTTCAAGGAGTCCTTCGACGGTGAGGTCAGCGATATACGAGGAAAGGCCTGGGTCGCCGACGAGGAGACCAACGCCAAACTCTGGGTTCGCTTCTTCTGGCCCTTCCGCTCCTCCTACTGGATCGTCGGCCTCGACGATGACTACGAATGGGCCGTCGTCTCCAACCGGCGAGGAAACACGCTCTGGATCCTCAGCCGTGATCCCTGTATGGACCAGTCCCGATTCGAAGAGATCTATCGCTCTCTGGAACGCCGAGGGTTCCCCATAGGTCGCCTGCAGACGACGCTCCAACGAAGCCCCGACGGACGCCACTGCCAGGTCCAGATCCCCTGAGTCTCAGCCTCCGACAGGCTCAATCTCCCCACTCACCCCGGAGTAGACCATGCCCGACACCTCTGTGCTAACCCCCCAAGCACTCGCCGCCACTGACTGGGCCGACCGCGTCCTCGCGCTCCTTCCGGAGTCCCTGATTCCCACAGACGAGCAATTTGAAGAGGACGAGAGCGCTTCGCCAGGATGATGGTTTTTGGGGGTAGTCGACATCTCTCGGACCCGCGATCGTCCCAGCAAACCGGTGACGGTCCTCGAGACCGGGGCCGGGGACAACGCCAACGTAGAGGTCCTCTGCGACGTGAAGGATCCCTGATCCCATCGCGCTCACCCCCACTCCGACCGCGATCGCGACGTCTCTCGGGCG